>NZ_JBHXRV010000073.1:0-32063 GCF_042716745.1 Streptomyces sp. NPDC058663 | reverse complement strand
CCCCCGCACCCCTCACCTGGGGCGCGGGGGCGGGCCCGTGGTGCTTGCCGCTCACTCCCCCGGGTAGCGCACGCCGATCCGCTCGCGGACCGCGTCCAGGGTGTCCATGACCGCGAGGGTGCCGGCCAACGGCACCAGCGGTGACTCGACGAGCCCCGACCGCAGGCACCGCATCACCTCCTGCGCCTGGTGACCGTAACCGTTGCCCCGCCGGGGCGGTGCCGTGTACTCCTTCGGCTCGTGTCCGTCGCGGTGGAGCACGAAGGCGGACGGGTTGAAGAAGTCGGCCGGTATCGCGATGCGGCCCTGCGTGCCGTACACCACCGCCCCGTGCTCGTCGTCGGCGAGCAGGGAACACGACAGTACGGACATGGCCCCGCCGGGATGTCCGAGCAGGATGCCGGTCTGTTCGTCGACGCCCTGCGGCGACAGCCGCGCGTGCGCGGTGACCGACTCGGGGGCGCCAAGAAGCAGATGCGCGAAAGACACCGGGTAGGTGCCCAGGTCCAGCAGCGCCCCACCACCGGCGGCCGGGTCCCAGAGCCGGTGTTCCGGCGCCACCGTCACCCGCCCCCCGAAGCGGGCGTGCAGCGAGCGGATCTCACCGATGGCGCCGTCGGCCGTCAGTTCCACGATTCGGCGCACCAGCGGATTCACGTACGTCCACATCGCCTCCATCAGGAACAGGTCCCGCTTGGCAGCGAGTTCGGTCAGAAGGCGGGCCTGTCGGCCGCTCAGCGCGAACGGCTTCTCGCACAGCACCGGCTTGCCGGCCTCCAGGCAGACCGTCGCGGCCGCCGCGTGGTGTGCGTGAGGCGTAGCGACGTAGACGACGTCGATCTCCGGGTCGGCTGCCAGCTCGTGCCAACTACCGTGCGCCCGGGGGACGCCGAACCGACGTGCGAACTGCCGCGCGCCGGCCTCCGACCGCGAACCGACGGCAGCCACCCGAGCCCCTGGCTCACGGAGCAGGTCTTCGGTGAAGGCGGCGGCCATGCCACCGGTGGCCAGGATTCCCCAACTGATGATCTGCTCACTCACTGACAGCTCCTGTTCGATACGGCGAAGGGCTGCAGCAAGCTTATGGGTACGTTCCCACAGGGAGTAGGAGACCGCACCGACAACCGCTCACGGCCGCGACCCCGGGCCCCCGCCTCTCCGCCGTGGCTGAACGGGAAGACGAACGGTACGGGGACGATCCGGTCGGCCGACGTCTGCGCTACTCAGTCCTGCGTGGAGATGCAGAAGGGGTGGCCTGCGGGGTCCAGCAGGACCCTCCGATGGTCGGGATGCGGTTGGACGGGGGGATCCAGGGCGCCCAGGGCCAGCATCCGTGCGTGGGCGGCATCGAGATCGTCGACCCCCAGTTCCATGTGCGCCTGCTTGCCCTGGGACGGGTCCGGCCAGGTCGGACGCCGGTAGTCGGCCACCCGGATGAAGCCCAGCCCAGGTGACCCCTCGCGGCCGAGAAGGATGAAGTCGTCGCTGGAGCAGACGACGGGCAAGCCGAGCGCGGTGCCGTAGAAGCGGGCCAGTTCGGCGGGGTCCGGGCAGTCGAAGTCGACGGACAGCAAGCGGATCGCGGGCCCGGATGGGGGTTCGGTACTCATGGGGAGGACGCTATGACGGGACCAGGACAGCTCCGGTCCTGGTCATGGGGAACACTTCGGGATGTGATCAGTACCTCCGCCCGCCTGCTGCGACTGGTCTCGCTGTTGTCCTCGCGACCGACGTGGACCTGTCGCGAGCTGGCCGAGCGCATGGCGGTCACCGACCGCACGGTCCGGCGCGACATCGCCCGGCTGCGGGAGCTCGGCTACGGCGTCGAGTCCGACCCGGGGCCGTGGGGCGGCTACCGTCTCGGCGGCGGCGCCCAGGTGCCGCCGCTGATCCTCGACGACGAGGAGGCGCTCGCCGTGGCCGTCGCGCTGCGGGAGGCCGCGCTCAGCGGCGTCCTGGGCAGCGAACAGGCCGCGCTGTCGGCGCTGTTGAAACTTCGGCAGGTCCTACCACCCCGGGTCGCGGACCGGCTGGGGGAGATGGATGCGACCTTCGTACACACTCCCAGGCTTGAGGGACGGCAGATCTCGCCCGGTGTGCTGCTGGAACTGGCCGCCGCGTGCCGTCGTGGCGAACGCACCCGTCTTTCGTACCGGGACCATGCGGGGAACGCCACTGTCCGGGACGTCGACCCCTACCGCCTGGTACACACAGGCCGCCGCTGGTACTTCGTCGCCCGGGACGTGGCCCGGGACCAGTGGCGGACATTCCGGGCCGACCGGGTGGTACAGGTACAGCCGACCGGACATGCCGTCGAACTCGTCGACCCGCCCGATCCTGCGCTCCTCGTCTCCCGGTCCATCGCCGGCGTCGTGTACCCGCTCTATGTGACAGTTCGGCTGGCGCACCCCATGGACCAGGCGCTGCGGATGGTCCCGCCCACGATCGGCACCCACCGCCCGGACGGCCCCGATGCCACCCTCGTCGAAATAGGCGGCAACGACGCCGAGCAGCTCGTCACCTACCTCCTCGGCCTGGGCACCACGCTACGGGTCCTGTCACCGGACCGCGTACGCGAGGCGCTGCTGCGCCGTATGCGGGACCTGTTGGAGGACAACGGAGGCGATCGGCCCCGGTAGCGGGCGTTGCGCCGGGTACAGCGCCGAGAACCGCCTGGGCTACCACGTCGCCACGCTGCTGAGCCTGCACGTGTGGTTCAGCGAGCACCGCGGATCCGTCCCGCGGACGTTGATCCTCGACCAGCCGACGATGGTGGGTCGTTGCGTGCCCTGTGAGTCCTCGACGCCCGTATCGCAGTGATGTCTCCGATGCCCGCTGGACGTTGATCGAGCCGGTGGTCGTGTCTTGGCGGGCAGGCCGGACAGGGCCGGGGATCGCGGCGCGGGTTCACGATCTGCGGGAGATCGTGAAGGCGATCCTCTATGTCAGCCGGACGAGTATCCCGTGGGAGTGCCTGCCGCACGATTTCCCGCCGTACAAGACCGTCTACGACTACTACGCGAAGTGGGACGCGCACGGCACGACTCAGCAGGTGCATGATCTGCTGCGGGACAAGGCCCGTCGCGCACAGGGTCGACCGGCGGCCCCATCGGCCGCTGTCATCGATGCGCAAAGCGTGAAGACCTCCGCAAATGTCGCCGAGGCCCGTCAGGGCATCGATGCCGGCAAGAAGATCACAGGGTGCAAGCGTCATGTCGCCACAGACACGCTCGGCCTGGTACTCGCGGTCACCGTCACTGCCGCCTCGGTCCACGACGCAACGGCGGGAAACGCCTACTCGGCGAGCTCGCCGCGTCGCACCCCAGCGTGACGAAGTTCTGGGCCGACGGCGGATACCAGAACAGCGTCTTCCAGCACGGGGCGTCCAGGGGCATCGACGTCGAGCTCGTGAAACGCTCCACCGTCAAAGGGTTCCCACCGCAGAAGAAGCGTTGGGTGATTGAGCGCACCTTCGGTTGGCTGATGCAGAACCGCCGCCTCGTCCGGGACTACGGAGCCCTCTCTCCTCGGCTCGAGTTTTCCCCCTGTGCCCGCCGAGCATCCGCCGACGGCCCCGGACCACCGGCGCGCGTTGATGCCACCAGAACATGCGCCAGGCCCTGGCACCGCGTGCTCCCCTTGGGCCGACACATACGCGCTCACCCATAGGGATGACGCCAGGGGTGGTCTGGAACGCCTCCGGGTAACTGCACTGCAATTCTTCGTACTCGGGGCACCATCAACCGAGAGGGAAAAAATGGGCGATCTCATGGGAGCGGTCCTCGGCGGAGTCAACACGGTCGAGGGGGCCGTTCCGCCTCTTGTCAACGCGCTCACCCACGTCGTTGGCCTCGGCCTCCAGACACTGAAGCAGCTCGGACTGCTCGGCCTTCTCTGACGCAAGCGCAAGATTCTGCCCCGCACGTTTCGTCAGAACGGGCGGGCCCACGGCGCTGCGGGGCAAGCACCTTGTACAGATGGTCCGCGGCGCCAGGACTGCCCTCATCGCTGTCGCTCTAACGGCAGGACGTTGCCACGCGCTTCATCTGCGAGTTGCTCCTCCCGGAGAGGCCGGACGGGCTGTTGGTCAACGGCCTTCCGCGGAGCCGCGGGGCCGGGGATGCGCTGGACCCAGCAGCGATCTCGTTCAGAGATCTGCCGGCTGCCCGGAACTTCGACCGCGTGGGAGGCACGGGCGGACTCCACGGATCGCTGGAGAGCGCCCATCGGGTCAACCACCCTCTCCTTCTCCTCCCCGCCCCCATACTCCGGGGCGGCGGGCCAGCGGCCGCCAGGCTCTGCCTCACGCAGCTTTTTCCAGGACTTCGTGGTAGCGGGGCAGTTCGAGACTTGGCCCTGGAGAAGGGATTCGGCATGGTGGCCGGCCTTGCCGATACGCGCGACTCACTGTTTGCGGAACTGTTCCACCACCGCTACGTACCCGCTGCCGCCGTGGCCGGCGGCCGCCGCTCGCTCTGCCAGTTCCATGACGAGCCTCGGCAGCGCGGAGTCGACGCCTAGTATCTCGCTCTCCTGGACCACCTGCGCCATCGCCGTCAGGTGGGTGTCCAAGGTGCCGTCGTCGGCCGGGTAGACGCCGTCGTCGGCCTGCTGCGCGTAGCCCGGAAGCCAGCCTGCCACCATGTCGATCGCAGTCCGTGCGACGGGGAGGTACGCCGTGGCGGACACACCGGCCGAGCCGAGGATCGCGGCGCCGTTGAGGAAGCCGTCGAGCATGCCCCACATGAGGACAAGCGTGGCCATCTCGTGTGTGGCCGACAGGCCGGGGTCATCACCGAGGTGGAGGCTTGTGCCGAGACTGCCCAGAGCGGACTCATAGGCGTCGTACAGCGGTCGCGGCCCGCTGTAGGCGAGTACGGCGTCAGTCGTGCCGACCGCCTTCGGGACGGCCATCACCCCACCGTCGAGGTAACCGCCGCCGCGGCGTGCCACCTCATCGGCGAGCCTTCTGGCCCGTGAGGGCGTGCCCGAGGTCAGGTTCACCACAATCCGACCGTCGAGCGGTCCGTCGAGGACGTCCACCACGGCGTCGTAGTCCGATACGCAGACCACCACGAGCGGGGCGGCCGCGATTGCGGCCGCCGGGGACTGGGCGAATTCCGCGCCCCGGGCCACGAGGTCGTCGGCCTTGGCGGGCGTGCGGTTCCACACGGTCGTCGGGTGCCCCGCGCGCAGGAACGCCCCGGCGAGGGCGCCGCCCATCACTCCTAGGCCCAGAACCGTGACAGGTGTTTTGGTGTGCATCATGTGCTCCTTCTCTGATCGCTGGCACAATCGTCAACGTTCACACCGGTATGAAGGTCAAGGGGAAATCTGCGTGCTGATCGGGGAGTTGAGTCGGCGGACCGGGGTGAATCCGCACCAACTGCGGTACTACGAGGCGCAGGGCCTCCTGCTGCCCGGCCGTGGCGGCAACGGCTACCGCCAGTACGGCGAAGACGCCGTACTGGCGGTGTCCCAGATCAGGAAACTGCTCGACGCCGGGCTGTCGACCCAGGAGATCGGCTATCTCCAACCGTGCGTCACGGGCGGGGAGCCCGACCTGAAGCCCTGCCCGGAGACCCTGGTGCTGCTTCGGGCGCGTATAGCCGGGCTGGACGAGCAAATCGGCACACTCGTCCAATCCCGTCGGACACTGGGTGAGTACCTGACGGCCACGGAGCGGCGGGCGGCCAGCTGAGTACTCCAGCAGCGGTTCGTGTCCTGAACTGGTGTGGTCGCTGACCACGCATGAAGGGGGAGGATGGTGCGGTCTGGGCCGCGAGGTTGCGTCGGTGTTCGCGCGAGTGGCACGTTGGTGCAGCCGGGCTGATCTGCGAGGGCGGCGGCGGGACTGTTTGCGGGGGCTGCTGGCTCCGTTGGCCCACCAGGGCCCCTCCACGTGTGTTCCACAGGAAGGTACAGATGACAGCAGACGACTCGTTCTGCAGACTCGATGACGACGACTACCCCGCCTACACCATGGGCCGGGCAGCCGACATGCTCAACACCACCCAGAGCTTCCTCCGCGCCATCGGCGAAGCCCGCCTCATCACACCGCTGCGCTCCCCGGGCAGTCACCGCCGCTACTAACGAGTTGGTGCGTGATAGCGGGTGAGGCGTGCTGGTCCGTTGGAGGACTGCTGGTTCAGGCTTGAGCGGTGCGGTCGGAGACGAGACCGGCGATGGCGCGGTAGGTGTCGGGCAGGCGGTCGCGGCGATGGGTCCAGCGCGTCAGTTGCTTCCAGCGTTTGTGATCGGCGAGGGCGTGTTCGACGGTGATGCGGTCGGAGGAGTGCCCGTGGCGGTCGCGTTCCCACTGTTCGACTCTGCCGGGCAATGCTCCCGGGCGGGGTTGTCTGGGCGGTGTGATTGCTTGCCCGCGGTGGTCGCGGCTCAGGCCGAGGTAGCCGTCGTCCAGGAGGACCTCGACGTCGGGGAAGTGCTGGAAGCAGACAGCGATGCCTTCATTGCGGGCGGCCGCGGCGTCGTGCATGCGTCCAGGCCGCAGGGCATCAGTCCACAGTGTGCGGCCCCGCCAGTCGGCGATCACGGTGGCTTTCATCGTGTTCTGCTTCTTCTTGCCCGAGACGAAGGCACGGCGTCCGCCACGGTTAGCCGGCGGCCTGCGGACCTGGATCTCGGTGGCGTCGAGCCGCAGCTCGACGCCTTCGGCCTGGGCGTAGGCAAACACGTCCGTCAGCGTCCGAAGACGCAGGCCAGGACGGTCGGGGACAGCGCACCCCCGCTCGGCAAGGAGCGCGCGTATCTCTGCGATCGCGCGGGTGATGGTGGAGCGGTCGACGCCGAACAGCAGGCCCAGCACCGAATGCGGTAAGTCGTGCCGCAGATGGATCAGCGTGGCCACCAGCCGGTCGACGAACACCAGCTGGTGGCGGGCGCCGGCACCCGCGGCCCGATTCCGGACTCCTCCTCGCGGAGATCCTTCACGATGGCTATGACATTGAGGACGCCTGGGTTCCGGGCGGAGTCGCAGCAGGTCGCGGCGGTCCCGCCGCATCACCGTGCCCGGCCAGAGCTGGGGCTGTGTGCGCGGTCTGCGGGCGTTCTGCGGGGGGTGCAGCCCTGGCGGCGGGAGCATCGGCGGGGACGGCCACGTATCCGGCCGTGCTGAGGCAGAGGGCGGCGGCCAGGAGGGCCGGGAGGGAACGCGGGTGCATGGTGCTCACGGTGCCGTGCGTGGCGCATCTGCATGGTGCTCACGGTGCCGTGCGTGGAGCAGCAGTGGCGGCGAACACGTCTCGTGTCGCACGGTCGGGGGTGCGTCAGGCCGGGGTGTGACGTCCGCACGCGCTCGCCGCTGGGGCTGGCCCCGGCCTGCGGGTTGCCGGGTGTGGGGTGAGGGTGGGGGTATGGACGAGATCGTGGTGCAGCGCCCGCGCACGGAGGGTGGCCGCCGCTTGTTCCTGTGGGGCCGGGGTGCGGGGGTGGCGTACTCGGACCGGGATCTGGTGGAGCTTCTGCGGCAGGCCGGCCTTGATGAGACGGCTGCGGAGGGCCTGGTGGACGGGGACTCGGCGGCCATTGTCTGGGAGGGCGGCGCCCCGCATGAGTACGGCGGGGCCGTATGACGAGCGGCCCCCCGATTGACCTGGCACTCGCGCAGGCCGTGGACACCTGGCCCGAGGGGGAGGGCTGGGGTGCGGAGCCGAAGATATGGACGGGGTTCTCAGGGTGTCCGTTGTCCGCGGGAGGTGTGCCAGGCGGAGATTGGGTCATGCGCGGGGAAGGTCGGGCAGGCGGGGCCGTCCGAGTGACGGCACGCGTTTTCTCACCGGCCCAGAAGCCGGACCAGGAAGAGTGGCGGTCTGACCGCTTTCTTCTCTCGTGTCTTGTCTTGTGAAAGGTCTTCACGTGCGTCGTCGCTCCGTGCTCATCGTGACCCTCGCCGTCACCGGCACTGCTCTTTCGCTTCCCTTGGCCAGCGCTGAGCCCACTGCGGCCGGCACCCCTGTTCTCGCCAAGGCGAGGCCCGATGCGAATCCGCGTGTCTACTTCGACATGAGCGTCAACGGGAAGCGTGCCGGGCGGATCGTCTTCAAGCTGCGCAAGGACGTGGTTCCGAAAACGGCTGAGAACTTCCGGGCACTGGCTACGGGCGAAAAGGGCTTCGGCTACGCGGGCTCGTCCTTCCACCGCATCGTTCCCCGCTTCATGCTGCAGGGCGGCGACATCACCAAGGGCAACGGAACCGGCGGCAGGAGCATCTACGGCGCCAAATTCAGCGACGAGAACTTCGAGCTCAAGCACACCGGGCCGGGCGTGCTCTCCATGGCCAACAGGGGCCCGGACACCAACAGCTCGCAGTTCTTCATCACGACGGCCAAGACACGCTGGCTGGACGGCAAGCATGTGGTCTTCGGATCGGTGGTCGAGGGTATGGACGTGGTGAGGGAGCTCGAAGCACTCGGCAGCCGCAGCGGAAAGACCTCAGCGAAGGTCGTCATCACAGCCTCCGGACAGCTCTGAAGGCCCTCCTCGAACTCCGGCCCGCACCACCCCGTGCGCCATACGGGGCGATGCGGACCACTCGACGCTGAGCACAGCCGGCCGGTGATCGTGCGGGAGCGGGAAGGGGCCGCCTGGGGAGGCGGTGCACTGCCGGATCGGAGGGGCGCGTACGGAGATCCTGCTCGCAGGCCCACAGGCAGAACTGGTAGACCGTGGCCACTTCCCGGTCCCTGCTGCTGTCCTCGATCCGCGACCCCGCCTCGTCACGGCGTCGCCACCACGCAAACGCAGCCCAGATCCTCAGCGTTGGCATCCGCATCCCGCCCGTCGCAGTCGCCATGGGGCGGACCACCGGCGGACTGTCCACCCGCGCATAACCGGAGTTCGACGGCGACCGGCTCACCATCGAGCGCACCGCGCACCACGTGGTGGTGCGCTCCACGTCGGGCCGTGTCGTCACCGGGGCCTGGCTGGATCTGGCGGCGGCCGCGATGGACCTTCCCTCCGGGGTCCTGCTGGACGGGAAGGGAGGTGATCTACCGGGACGGCCGCCTGGACTTCGGCGCGGTGCGGCAGCGGGTCTCGGCGGGAGCCGCGCGCAGCCGCCCTGATCCGCCGCCTGCCCGCCTCCTATGCCGGGTTCGGCTCATGCGCCACCCCGCCCACGGCGGGCTCCTGGCGGCCCGCCCGTACCGGGAGCGACGGCGCATCCTCGTCCAGACCCTGGCCCCGCTCGGGCCGCCGCTTCAGGCGGTGCCGGGGACCGAGGACCTGGACGTCGCCCGCCTGTGGCGGGAGAAGCTCCGCCCCCAGGGCATTGAGGGTCTGGTGCTCAAGCGGCTGGACGGCGCGTATCCGCGGGGGCGGACGGGGGCATGGCTGATTCTCTGCACCAACGTCACGAGCCGATTGCGCGTTCCTATGACGTGAGGGTGGAGGGGGGCCGCTGGATCTCCAAGACAACTGCTGTGCCTGCCACGGATTGGTCCTCGTGCATGGTGATCATCTGGCCGGGCTGAAGGTGCTGCCACTGTGAGGGGTCCAGGGGTGCGAGTCGCACCGGGGCTTGTCCCCCCGGCTCCAGGAACGGGGCGAACTCCACCCAGAGCAGGGCAATATTGAGATCGGTTTCGCCGGTCGCGGTCCGGTTGCCGATGTTCCACATCGGTCGCAGGACGCCGGCGCCGGGGATCGGCGTCTTGCGCCGCGCTTCGCTGAGCGGTCGCAGGGTGAGGTCGGCTCGGATGATCCCGTGGCGGGTCTCGTAGCCGCGCCAGTGGCACCAGGCCGCGCTTTTCTCCAGCCTCAGCTGTTCGGCGGCCAAGGCCAGGGTTTCCCAGAAGCTGAGCGGGAGCGGGTGGACGTCTGCGAGTTCTTCCAGCACATCGAGGGCCACTTCCCACTCGTCGTGAGCGAGGTACTCCCAGACGTCGTTCACCGTGAGGTCGTTCTCAGTGGCGTACTTCTCAGGCACCAGCAGGGAAGCGGCTTCCAGCAGCTCGGGGACGTCCATGCCCCTGATTCTGGACTACGTCCTCCCGGCCGCGGCAGGAGGTGCGATGACCTCCGTCCGGGCTGCGGATCCGGCGGACAGGGCCGGCCCTGTCCGTTACGGTCCTGCCGTGGAGCCATTGATCAGTGAAGACCCGCCCTGCATAGGCCCGTACCGCTTGATCGCCCGCCTCGGCGCGGGCGGGATGGGCCTGGTCTACCTGGGCCGCTCGGATGTGGGGCGGACTGTTGCGGTGAAGGTCGTACTCGCCGAGTACGCCAGGAATGCCGACTTCCGGCGGCGGTTCGCCCATGAGGTGGCCGCCGCGCGGCGGGTGGGCGGGGCTTGGACGGCGGCCGTGCTCGACGCCGACACCCAGGCACCGGTGCCGTGGGTGGCAACCCAGTTCGTCGCGGGCCCCTCGCTGCAAGCTGTGGTGGCACAGGACTTCGGCCCGCTGCCCGAGGCCTCGGTACGTGCTCTGGCCAACGGGCTGGCGCGGGCGCTGGCGGACATCCACGCGGCTGGGCTGATCCACCGTGACCTCAAGCCTCAGAACGTCCTGGTGACGGTGGACGGCCCGCGCGTGATCGACTTCGGCATCGCCCGCGCCATGGACACCCTGGCCGAGGGCGCCATGACCCGCACCGGCGCGGTCGTCGGCTCTCCCGGCTTCATGTCCCCGGAACAGGTCCGCGGACAGCGTCTCACCCCCGCCTCCGACATCTTCTGCCTGGGATCCGTCCTCGCGTATGCGGCCACCGGCCGCTCTCCCTTCGGCACCGCGGACAGCGGCCTGCACGCCCTGATGTTCCGGGTCGCGGAGGAAGAACCCGACCTCGACGGCGTACCGGAACCCCTCCTCGGCCTCGTACGGCAATGCCTGGCCAAGAACCCGGCCCACCGACCCACCCCGCAGGACGTGGGGGCCCGCACGGCGATGGACCCCGACGAACTGTGGCTGCCGGGGCCAGTACTCCGTCAACTGGGGCGAACAGCAGCACAGTTGCTGGACTTCGCCCCACCCTCGGTCCCGGAACCGACGGTCGTCTCGGCCCCGGCGACAGCCCCGTCGCCCACTTCGGCGTCCGCCCCGGTGCCCCTCTCCACGTCGCATCCCGTACCGGGTCCCGCAAACACGCATCGCGATGCACACCCCACCCCGCACACTCCGGTGCTCCCACCGCCGGCCGGCCCCTCCCTGCACAACGCCCCCACCGGCCCCGCCCCAACTCCTCCGGCCCCAAGCCGCCGCAACCGGCGCCCCTTTGTGGTAGCCGCCTCGGTCGCGACAGGCCTCGTCGTGCTCGTGGGAGGCCTCATCGCCTTCCGCTCCTGGGGCACCGGGCACGGCGACGGCGGCAGCGGAGCGAACAAGGCCAGCATTCTGCCCGAGGGATTCACCGGCACCTGGGAAGGCATCGACTGGGCCGTCAAGAGCGATCCCGCCCTGGCCCGCCTCAAAGTCACCGGAGGCGGCATCGGCGACAAGGTCACCGAGTACTCCCTGCGGTTCAAGGGCCATATGTGCGTCTACAGCGGCCGCCTCACCTCCGTGTCCGATGCGAACACGCCAGGCAGCGCCACGATCCACATGGCCGCGGCCACCCTGGAACGCGCCGAACCGCAGGCCGCAGCCAAGGACTGCGCCGCGCAGCCCGCAATGGCCCTCAAGGGCCCCAAGGACGGCAAGTTCGAGCTCTCGGGATCCGTGGACACCGTGAACTTGAAGAAGGACCCGCTGGGAGATCCGGCTACCAAAGTGCTCGACCCCTTCCGGGGGCCGTGGCGCGCCCAGGCCGACGCGCTCGACAAGTACGACAGGTTCGACCTGAAGGTCTTCGGCCCCGGTCAGCACGGGCTGGGCTTCCGTACCGAGCAGAACGGTGAGGCCTGCCACTATCTCGCCGAGCCGTTCGCCGTCTGGGTCGAGAAAGGCCGGGAATCCAAGCTGTACACCGCCCCGGCGAAACTACGGACACCTGAGAACGAGGGAGCGCCCGCTCCCTCCGACCCCGGCTGCGCCAAGGACGGCCCGGTCCTGAACATCACCCTGAGTCAAAGCGGAGGCCTGCAGGTGGACGCGGACGCCCCGCTCACGGGAATCACGCTGGAGATCGGGGCCGAACTAACGAAGACCACGGACTGATCGGGAAAGCCAGCGCAGATCAGCGCCTGCTCGTCCCGAAGCTCGCCATGGGCCCCGCCCCGATTCCCCGAGTCGACGTTCGGGCCGACCACGGCGACGGCTGGCGGCGTGGCAGCCCCCCGTCGGGCCACGGTCACCCCGATCGCCTGGACGATGGGCGACGGCACCACGGTCACCTGCGCAGGACCGGGTGCCGCACTCCCCGGCCCGAGGCGCGTCCCCGTCGCCGGACTGCAGACACCGCTACACGGTCTGCTGCACCCCGTGCAGCCATCCCTCCACTCTGTAGCGGGCCGTAGGTTCAAAGTCGGTCAAGAAGCCAAGTCATTCGGGGCATGCCAAGTCGGTGAGCGGTGACGAGCAGCCTTGCCAGGCGTGCGGTGGGCAGAGGGTGACCGAGCATACGGAGCACACGGTGGAGGCGGACGAGAAGGGGAACCAGAAGTCCGTCACCCGGCAATGGACCGGCCCGTGCAGCACCTGCCACGGTTCCGGTCTCGGATAGGAGAACAGCGCGATGCGGACGATCTACGTGTGTCTGGGGTGTGCCGGGCAGTACCTGCCGCCCGAGTCCATGACCTACGCCGGAAGACGTCGTGGCGAAATGGGCGCGCCGTGCGGTGGGCATCGACGGCTGGGTACGGCGCGGCCGCCCGGGGCGCCCGTCGCGGGGAAGGCGCCCCGGCGCGGCACCCAACTCTGCACGCAACAAGCTGCTGTGAACAGAGCCCGCAGGCATCCGTGGACTGGTCAGCCCAGCCAGCCCCCTTCGGCCGTCCGTCGCTGGTGTAGGCAGCCGTAGTCATCGCACTGCCGCCTTCTTCGTCGTAGCCCCGGGGGGAACACGCACCACGCGATTAGCACGGCTCTGGAAACCACGACAGCCCCAGCGGGACAGGGACAACCTCTGAGCTGCCGACATGACGCTTCAACATGAGGCGGAAGCTCTCGCCGTTGTCGGGACGCACGATCACTTCCTGACCATCGCCACGACCACTGTCGAGAGCCTCCAAGGCCTGACTGCTGGCCTCGCATTCGGCGCGAGCGCAGGGATGGTGGAAGACCACAGCGCCCAGGAGCAGAAACGAGCAGGTCAAAGGCTTCTCCGTGGTCCCCAGGCGCTGGGTCGTCGAGCGGAGTTTCGGGCTGGAGTACCTGATCGGCTGGCTGGCGCTGGCCTTTTCCCGAGCCCGGGACATCCTGCGGGTGGAGTTCGCTCCGGCCGGGGTGCCCGCGTCTCTGCGGTTGGTCCGGGCCACCGGGCCGGACGACTGGCTGCCCGTCACGACCCTGCGCGAGGTGCGGCTGACGCACAAGGTGGTGGAGCCGTACCAGGGGGACCACAAGCCGGCTGTCTCCACGTTCGCGCTGGAACTCGTCCTACGGTGCAGCCGGGAGCGGCTCGCACTCCCGACCGGCGGCGACCCTCAGCGTCTCACGCGCTGAAGGCACTGCTCGACCCGGCCGGGTCGTGGTGGAGCTACGTACCGAGCGCAGTACGCGCGATCGGCCGCAGCTCAACTCCGTCTGGACTTCCGGCGGTTCGGCCTCGGCCGACTCGGGTGGCGGCTGACCCCGGGCTGCCCGGTCGAGCAGGTATGAGCGTGCCCAGGTCGCCAGCCCTGCCCTGCAGAAGGCGATCCGCGAAGCCTGGATCTCTGCCCCCGCGCGGAACACAGCGCACGACGCGACGGCTTCGGTTGCCACGCGCGCTCACAACCAGAACGACGACCAGGCGGCGCTGTACGTCGTCGCCCACCCAGAACGGGACGCCGCGCCCACCGCGGCGCAGCGGGCCGCCGCCGTCCAGGTACATCAGCAGGCCGCGGTGCCCAAGGGGTACCTGGGTAGCCGCACAACCGACTCCGCGACGTGGCTGCGCACGCCGAAGAACCGCACCCGGCCGGCCGCCCACCGCCGGGCCGCCGAAGCCCGCAGCCGCACCGTCGCGGACGGACCGCAGCTGAAGCAGCCGGCAAAGGACGCGGCCGATTGTGCCCGCCAGCAGCAGCACACCACGCAGCCCGGATCGGGGCAGGGGAGCGGGCAAACCAACCTGCACGAACCCCTCGCGCCACTCGACAGCTACCCCGACGAACTGGCCCGCCCCGCCGGCACGTCGCCGTGAACCTGGTGGGCCAAACGGTGCCGCCTACGCGGATCGCGGCGGCGTAACCGCGGTCGGGTACGCGTCCGGCGCCGGATCGCAGCCCTGCTGACACGATGACGTCGGCTGCGCGACCGCCTCCGCCTGACCGCGGACGCTTCGGCGCCCACGCATGCAGTCGACGTACACCCGCACCGCCCTTTGATCAGCCTGCTTCCGTCAACGCTGCGTGCGCGGCGTCGAGGATCTCTCCGGAGAGTGGGGAGCCGGCGGTGGCCCGGGACAGGACCAGCGCGCCGAAGAGGGTGCAGAGGCGGACGATGCCGTCCTGGTCGTCGGTGGCGAGGAAGCCGGCGAAGTCGGTCACCCCCTCGGTGTAGACGCGACGGGCCTCGCGTCCCCCGCCTTCGCGCGCGATGTCGGTGGCGAGGGCTGCGACCGGGCAGCCGTCCGCCGGGTCGTCACGGTGCTCGACGGAGAGATAGATGTCGATCAGCGCCTGCTGGGCGGCCTCGCGCTGCCCGTCGTGCCGCTCCAGCCCGGCGCTGTAGCGCTGGGCGAGCTCGGCGAAGGCATGGGCGGTGGCCTCGTCGACGAGCGCCTCCTTGGAGGCGAACTGCTTGTAGAACGCGCCATGGGTAAGACCGGCCGCCTTCATCAGGTCGGCGACGCTGACCTGCGTGCCCTGCTCCCGGAACAGTCGGGATGCGGTGTCCACCACCCGCCTACGGTTCTCCTCCGCCTGTGCCTGCGATGCGCGGCCCATGACCACCTCCCGTTTGGATTTCGACTGGCATCTATCGTAGACGCATGTTTAGATTGGAGACATAATCTAATTAGTTGCGGGTGCGACGGTGCCCGCCAGGACAAGGAGCGAGCATGGAACTGAAGAACACGGTCGCGGTCGTCACCGGCGCCAACCGAGGGCTCGGGCGGCACCTCGCAGCCCAGCTCGTCGAGCGCGGCGCGAAGGTCTACGCGGCGGCCCGCCGCCCCGAGGCGGTCGACCTGCCGGGCGTCACCGCGCTGCGCCTGGACGTCACGGACCCGGAGTCGATACGGGAGGCCGCCCGTGTGGCGTCCGACGCGACGCTGCTGATCAACAACGCGGGAATTTCCACCGGTGCGACGCTGGTCGGCGGCGACATGGCTGAGGTGCGCCGGGAGATGGAGACCAACTTCTTCGGCCTGCTCGCCGCGACCCGAACCTTCGCTCCCGTCATCGAACGCAACGGCGGCGGCGCCGTGCTCAACGTCCTGTCCGCCCTGTCCTGGTTCCACCCGGCAGGCCTCGGCTCCTACGCGGCCTCCAAGGCCGCCGCCTGGGCGCTGAGCGACGCGACCCGTGAGGAGCTGGCACCGCGCGGGATCACCGTCTCGGCACTGCATGTCGGCTACATGGACACCGACATGGCCGCCGCAGTGCCCGCCGACCAGAAGGTCGCCGCCGCCGACGTCGCAGCCCAGGCCCTGGACGGCATCGAGACCGGCCTCCCCGAGATCCTCGCCGACGAGACCAGCCGGTACGTCAAGCAGAGCCTGTCCGCCGCGCCCCAGCCGAACGCGGGCTGACGCTTCGACGCGAGCAGCGTCATCGCCCCGGTCGTGCCCGTGGCCCGAGGCCGGAAAAAACACGGTCGACGCAGAGCTCTCCGCGCAAGCGCTGACCACTGCCGCACCGACGCGGAGCGCGCGGACCCGACGACACCACAAATCGTCTCGCAATGAGACAAACCCCTCACAGAAAGAACACCCCTCCCGCTTGGACGGGAGACCACACGAACGGAGATGACGATGAAGGCCTTCACGGTCGAGAAGTACGGCGACGCGTCCACCATGCGCGCCGCCGAGATCCCCGACCCCCAGGTGGGCGCCGATGACGTCCTGGTCAAGATCCACGCGGCGAGTGTCAACCCACTGGACATGAAGATCCGCAACGGTGACCTCAAGCAGATCCTGCCCTACCGTCTTCCGCTCGTCCTGGGCAACGACTTCGCAGGGACCGTCGTCCGCGTCGGATCGTCCGTCACCCGCTTCGCCGTGGGCGACGAGGTCTGGGCGCGGCCCGACAAGGACCGCATCGGCACCTTCGCCGAACTCCTCGCCGTCCACCAGGACGACCTGGCGGCCAAGCCCGCCACGCTCACCATGACCGAGGCCGCCTCCCTCCCCCTGGTCGCGCTGACCGCCTGGCAGGCCCTGGTCGAGCGGGCGAACGTCCAGCCGGGCCAGAAGGTCCTCATCCACGCGGGCGCCGGCGGCCTGGGATCCCTCACCATCCAACTGGCCAAGGCACTGGGCGCGCACGTCGCCGCCACTGCGAGCACCGCCAAGGTCGACCTCGTCAAGGACCTCGGCGCGGACGAGGTCATCGACTACCGCACCCAGGACTTCTCCGAACTCCTCACCGGCTACGACCTCGTCCTGGACTCCCTCGGCGGCGAGAACCTCGCCAAGTCCCTGCGCGTCCTCAAGCCCGGCGGCCTGGCCGTCTCCGTCGCGGGCCCGCCCGACCCGGCCACCGCCCGCGAACTCGGCTCGAACCTGGTGCTCCGCCTGGGCATCGCCGCGCTCAGCGCCAAGACCCGGCGCCAGGCCAAGCGTCTCGGTGTCACGTACTCCTTCCTGTTCATGAAGGCCAGCGGCGACCAGCTGCGCGAACTCACCCCCCTCATCGACGCCGGGAAGATCCGCCCCGTCGTCGACCGGGTCTTCCCCTTCGACGAAACCCTCCAGGCCATGGAGTACGTCGAAAAGGGCCGAGCGAAGGCCGGCAAGGTCGTCGTCTCCATGACGTGAACCCAGGGCAACGGCACTGCCGGACGCCGAGAACGCCGCCCGCCACAGCGAGAAGAACCCGCCCCACGCTCCTTTTCCCCACACCTGGCAGTCCTCGAGGGCCACGCCGGGCTCGGCAGGGGAGTGGTGTCATTCCTTGATCAGGGTGATGGGCGTGAACGGTTCCGGGGCGCCCAGTTCCTTGTTGAGGTGCCAGCACTCGTTGAGGTTGGTGCGGGCTGCGTTCTCCAGTTCGGTGGCCCGGTTCGGCGAGCTTGATGCTGTCGGGGTTGGCGGCGCTGGCTTTGGCTGCGCCCTTTGCGGCGCCGGCAGCGGTACTGAGGTCGTAGAGGACGGGTCCGTCCGCGGGGTCGCCTTCGTTGTCGATGGTGCGCCCGCTCTCTGCTCCGAGGCGATCTGGGACACCTTGGCGGATGGGGCGGCGAGTGCGTGGGAGCGGGTCTGGGTGGCCTGGTAGCGGTACTTGTCGGCTGCGGGCCCGGTCGGCCCGGGAGCGGCCGTCGTGGAGGTTCTTGGTCGCCCGCGGGATGTGGGCTTCGGCGGTCCCGGGCGGCCATCTGGTTGCGGTTCCAGGCCATCAGCCGCTCACCGTCCTCTTCTCGATCTGTTTGTCGGCCGCCTGCGCGGGAGTGAGAGGCACCACGCGCTGTACGAAGACACCCGGCAGGTGCACGTGGTCGGGGGCGAGGACGCCCGGTTCGACCAGCTCTTCGACCTCGGCGATCGTGATCCGCCCGGCCATGGCGGCGAGCGGATTGAAATTGGCGGACGCGCGGCGAAAGACGAGGTTGCCGTGCCGGTCGCCGCGCCAGGCGCGTACGAGTGCGAAGTCGGTGGTGATGCCGTGCTCCAGGACGTGGGGCCGGCCGCCGTACGAGCGGGTCTCCTTGGCCGGGGAGCTGAGGGCGACACCGCCGTCGGGCGCGTAGCGCCAGGGCAGTCCGCCGTCGGCGACCTGGGTGCCGACACCGGCGGGGGTGTAGAAGGCGGGAATGCCGCAGCCGCCCGGCCCGCAGCCGTTCCGCCAGGGTTCCCTGCGGGACGAGTTCCACCTCGAGTTCACCGCTGAGGTACTGGCGGGCGAACTCCTTGTTCTCGCCGACGTAGGAGCCGGTGACCCGGGTGATGCGTCCGGCGGCCAGCAGCACACCGAGGCCTCGATCGTCGATACCGCAGTTGTTGGAGACGACCCGCAGGCCGGTCGCGCCCTGCGCGTGCAGGGCCCGGATCAATGTCTCGGGGATGCCGCTGAGTCCGAACCCTCCGACGGCGAGAGATACGCCGTCGGAGATGTCGGCGACGGCATCCGCGGGTTCAGTGACCTTGTCCACGGTGGTGGAGTCCTTTCGGATGAGCGGGCGGTGCGGCTGGGCCTACGCCCCGTGACGACGACGGTCTTCCCTGCGAGACGTCCGCCGCTCACGGCCGCTCCCGGCTGCGACGCCGCCCCTTGGGCAGCTCGACCGGCGTGGCACCGGGCACGACACGGTTGGTGAGGGACCCGATCCCCTCCACCGTCAGGGTGACCGTGTCGCCGGGCTTCAGCGGTGGTGGGACCTGTTCGCCGGAGCGGCCCCACAGCTCGGCGAGACAGCCGCCGTTGCCGCAGGTGCCGGATCCCAGGACGTCGCCGGAGACGATCCGGGTGCCCCGTGAGGCATAGGCCGTCATCTCCTCGAAGGTCCAGCTCATGTGGGACAGCAGGTCACTGCCGACCTTCTCGCCGTTGACCTCGGCAGTCAGGGCCAGACGGAGGAAACCCTCGCCGTCGCGGTAGGGCTCCAGCTCGTCGGCGGTCACCAGGTACGGGCCCAGAGTGGTGGCGCTGTCCTTGCCCTTGCACGGGCCGAGCCCGACCCGCATCTCTGCGGACTGCAGGTCCCGGGCGGACCAGTCGTTGAACACCGTGTAGCCGACGATGTGCTCCCGTGCCTGCTCAGGGGTGAGATCGCGGCCTTCCCGGCCGATGACGGCTGCCACCTCCAGCTCGAAGTCGAGTACGGACGAGCCGGGGGGCATCGGGATGTCGTCGTGGGGGCCGAAGACCGCGTGGGCGTTGGCGAAGTAGAAGGTGGGCGCCTCGTACCACTGCTCGGGCACTCCGGCTTCCCCGCTGACGGAGCGGCGTACGCCCTCGACGTGTTCCTCGAAGGTGACGAAGTCCCTTACAGAGGACGGCTGGAGGGGCGAGAGCAGCCGGACCTCGGAGACGTGCGGTCCGGGCGGGACATCGAGGGCCGCGGCTCCGGCGGCGAGAAGGCCCGGGAGGCCGTCGGTGTAGCGGATCAGGTCCGTGAGCGAGGTGACTCCCGGCAGGGGGAACAGTGTGCCGTCGTCCTCGACGACGGCGACACGGTTCCGGTGCCGGTATTCGAAAGCGGCGAAGCGCATGGCGGCTCCCAGGTGGAGAAGAGGGGGACACGGGACCGGGCCGTTCGCGACGGTGCGATGAGATGACCTGTTGCCGGCCTTCTTCGGACGGCTCCGGTCCCGTGACCGGGGCCGGGAACGCGGCGGCAGTCAGGGCGGGACAGGGCCCGCCGCGTCCCCGGGGATTCGGGCGGCCGGGGTCAGACCGGCGGTGCGACGAACACGCCGCGGTCGGGGTCGTTGAACGACTCCTTGGCGATCAGCTCGTTCATGGCGTTGGCGGTGCCCCACTGGTCGGTGACCTCGGGCTGGGAGAAGTCGTAGACGTGGGGGTGCCAGGTGTCCTCGTCGAGGTTCTCCAACTCGGTGGTGTATTCGACGGTGTTGCCGTGCGGGTCGAGGAAGTAGGTGAAGGTGTTGTCGCCGGCCATGTGCCGGCCCGGGCCCCAGAGCTTCCGGTGGCCGGCCCGCAGGACCCGTCCCGAGCCGCGCATGTACTCGTCGATGCCGCGCATCTCGAAGGACACGTGGTGCAGGGAGGTGTGCGGGCCCTTGGCGAGGGCCATGGAGTGGTGCTGGCTGCTGATCCGCATGAAGTGCATGACCTCGCCCATGTGGGGCGAGCTGAGGGTGTCGGAGAGCCGGAAGCCGAGGTGCTGCTCGTACCAGGCGCGGGTGCGCTCCAGGTCGGGCGAGTTCAGTACGACGTGGGAGAGCTTGACCGGGATCGCCTCCTTTTCCTCGATCTTGCGGTGCTTACGGACCTGGACGTCGGCGGAGACCTCGATGGTGCGGCCGTCGACGTCGAAGAACCGGAATCCGTAGCCGCCACCGGGGGTGTCGACGATGCCGGGCTGCGATACCAACTGCACGCCCCCGGCGAGGAGTTGTTCGGCGAGCGTGTCCACGTCGGCCGGAGTCGCGGCCCCGTAGGAGACCAGGTCGAGGCGCTTCTCGTCGGCCTTGCGAAGCCGGACGACGTACTGTTCCGGGCTTCCTTCGGCGGCGAGGAAGGAAATGCCGGAGTCCTCGGCGACCTTGTCCAGGCCCCACACGCCGGAGTAGAAGTCGCGCTGCTTATCGTAGTCGGGCACGGCGAGGTCGACGTGCCGCAGGTGGGTGAGCAGGCGGTTGCTGTTCATCGGGTGCCTCCTCAGGCGGGGGAGAGGTTCAGCAGGGCAGCGGCGTTCGCGCCGCGCACGGCGTGGAAGTCGGCCTCGGACAGGTCTGCCGCCCGCAGCGCGCCGACGGGGTCGTCGGACCCCATGTCGAAGGGGAAGTCCGAGCCCAGCAGGACCCGGTCCGCACCGGCGGCTTCCACCAGTGCCCGCAGTACGGCCCGGTCGTGGACGAGCGAGTCGAAGTAAATGCGCCGCAGGTAACTGCTGGGCAGCTGGGCGCATCCGGCCGACGCATCGGTCCTGGCCCGCCAGGCATGGTCGCTGCGCCCGATGTGGGTGGGCAGGTAGCCGCCGCCGTGGGCCGCGACGATCTTCAGCCCGGGGTGGCGGTCGAGGACGCCGGAGAAGATCAGATGGGAGAGGGCGACGGCGTTCTCGGTGGGCTGGCCCACAGTGTTGGACAGGTACCACCGGTCGAGGCGCTCGTCGAGGGTGCAGCCGAAGGGATGCAGGAACACGACCGCCCCCGTCTCCTCGGCCCGCGCCCACAGCGGTTCGTAGGCCGGGTCGGACAGTTCCCGGCCGGGTGCGTGACTGGAGATCTCCACCCCCGCCAGCCCCAGCTCCAAGGCGTGCTCCAAGGCCGTGACGGTCTGCTCAGGGTGCTGTAGCGGGACCAGTCCCAGACCGTGCATGCGGTCCGGCGCGGCCGCGCAGTGCGTGGCGACTGCCTCGTTGGCCAGGCGGTAGATTTTCTCTGCCGTGTCCTCGTCGGCCCAGTAGTGGTAGTGCGACGGCGAGGGGCTGACGAGCTGCACGTCGATGTCCTGGGCGTCCATCCGGGCGAGCCTGACCGTCGGGTCGGTGAGGGCGGGGATGCGGTCGCGGACCATGGGGCCGCTGACCGCTAGGGCGTCGGGACCGTTGCGGCGGGCGTCGAGCTCCTTGGCCTCGGCATGTCCGGGAAGGCCCGAGACGAGCGCGTCGATCTGCGGCAGCAGAACATGGGCGTGGACATCCACGGTCGGCGCGGTCACGGCAGCTCCTTGAGCATGGTCATGGTGCAGGCCATCAGCCCGGGGACATCGGCGTCGCGGACGCCGTCGAGCTGCCACTGGCCGATCTGGACCGAGCCCGCCACGACCGGGCGGACCCGTGCGATACGGCGCTCGTAGTAGGCCTGGAGCAGCTGGTCGTCCCAGATGTCCGTAGCGGTGAGCATGTGGGCGAGGACCCAGGAGTCCTCCAGGGAAAGCGCCGCGCCTTGCGCCATCGTGGGCGGGCAGCAGTGCGCGGCGTCCCCGACGAGCACGACCCGGCCGCGGTGCCAGGATCCTTCGACGAGCAGCCGGTCGAACCACGTGTAGTTGACCTTCGACGGGTCGGTGATGGTCGCGGTGATCTCCGGCCACGCGCCGCCGTAGGCCGAGGCGAGACGGACCATTTCCTGGGCGTAGGACTCGCGGGGGATGGAAGAGCGGTCGCGGTTCTTCTCGACGACATAGGCGTAGAGCGTCGTGTCGCTGGTGGGGCAGTAGCCGGCGATGAACGCCGAGCCGCCGTAGGCAAGGTTGGTGTGCTTGACCCCGACGGGTCGCGGGGCGGCGACGCGCCAGATGGCCATACCTGTCGGCTCGGGCCTGTCCGCGATACCTATCTGCGCGCGGGTGGCCGAGCTCAGTCCGTCCGCGGCGACGACCAGGTCGTAACGGTGCCTGCTGCCGTCGCTGAACCGGACCGAGACACCGGTGGCGTCCTGGTCCAGGATCTCGGCGGTGGTGCCCAGGCGGACGTTCGCGCCGCTGGCCCGGACGGCGTCGATCAGAATCTGCTGGAGTCGTGGCCGCTCCATGCCGACGGTGGCGGGCAGGTCGTCGCCACCGGTGCGCAGGTCCCGCTGGACGTGCAGGACAGTGCCGTCGGGCGCGGTGATGCCGACGGACCCGAAAGGGAACCCGAAGGCCTTGACCTGTTCCCAGACGCCGAGTTCGCGCAGCACGCGCAGTGCGTTGCCCTGCAGCGTGATGCCGGACCCGGCGGTGGCGTTCCAGTCGTCCTTCGCCTCGATGAGGTCGACGTCGATACCGGCGCGCCGCAGCAGGATCGTGGCGGCGTTACCGGCCGCTCCGCCGCCGATGACCAGGACTGTGCGGGGTGTGCTCATGGGGAACTCCCTTGTTCCTCGGGCTGGTGGCCCCGGACTTGGTGTGCCGGGCTGTCGGCCCAGGACGTACGTGCCGGGGTGTCGTCGGCCCGGACTTATTTGACGGCGACGGGATTGACGGGGGAGCCGACGGCGCCGGTGATGGGCAGGGGGGCCGCGGTCAGCCAGAACTCGTAGACGCCGTCGGCGGCGCAGTCCTCGGCGAGAGCCTCCAGGTCCCACATCTCGCCGACCGTCAGACCGATGTGCGGGATGACGACCTGGTGCAGGGGCTGGAAGGCGTGGTCGAACTCGTTGGGCCGTACTTCGAAGCCCCAGGTGTCGGTCGCGATCGCGGCGATCTCGCTGCTGTGCAGCCAGGACGCCGTGGTGAACGACAGGCCCGGGGCCGCGCCTCCGGCGTAGTCCCCCCACCCGTCACGGCGGACGCGGGCCAGCTGACCGGTGCGCACCAGCACGATGTCACCGCGGCCGACCGTGACCCCGTGGGCCGCGGCGGCGGCCGTCAGATGCTCCTCGGTGATCGCGAACCCGTCCGCCAGTTCACCGCCTACTCCGGCCGTCCGCCCGATGTCGAGGAGGACAGCGCGTCCGGCGATGTGCGGGGCCATGTGCTCGATGCCGGTGACCTGGTCGCCGTCGGAGGTGACGACCTGCTCGGCGGGACGTCCGTTCCATGCTTTGCCGTGGTCGAAGATGTGGCCCAGGCCATCCCATTGGGTCGAGCACTGGAGTGGCATGGCGATCACGTCGTCGGCGCCGCCGATGCCGTGAGGGAGTCCTTGGTTGCCCAGGGCGGCGTCCGTGCCGGTGTCGAGCATGGTGTGGACCGGGTTGGTCCGGCGCCGCCAGCCCTTTTGCGGGCCGTTGATGTCGAAACGCTGGGACAGGGAGAAGCTGGCGCCGCGCCGCACGAGTGCGGCGCCTTCCCGGCGCTTGGACTCGTCGAGGAAGTTCACGGTGCCCAGGCAGTCGTCCTCGCCCCAACGGCCCCAGTTGGACCACTCCTTGGCGGCACGGGCTATGGCGCCCTCGGGGTCGGTGCGGTTCATGCTTCCTCCGCGACACATCGGGTGCGCTGGGAGCCCAGGCCCGTGATGGTGGATTCCATGACGTCGCCGTCGCGCAGCAGCCGGCCCCAGTGCATGCCGTTGCCCGCGGGGGAGCCGGTCAGCACCAGGTCACCGGGCAGCAGCCGTGCGCTGTGGGAGGCGTACGACACCATGCGCGCGACGTCGAAGATCATGTCCTTGGTGGACTCGTCCTGCATGACCTCGCCGTTCAGCTTCAGGGTCAACTGCAGGTCGTCGGTATCACCGACGGATTCGGCCGGCACGATCCACGGGCCGAGCGGCGTGAAGCCGGGTGCGTTCTTGCTGCGGAGCCAGTCCGTGCCGATTTGCGGCATGTCCCTGCGGAACACCGTCGCCCGGTCGGTCAGGTCGTTGGCGATTGTGTAGCCCGCCACGTACTCGAGAGCCTCTTCGACAGACACCTGGTGGGCGGGCCGGCCGATCACGGCGACGAGTTCCAGCTCCCAGTCCGGCTTCGCCGCCCACGCGGGAAGAGTGACGTCGTCGTAGGGGCCGGTGACGGCGCTGGGCAGACCGATGAACACGTAGGGCAGGTCCTCGGCCGCACGCCGGTCCATGACCTCGGCCGCCTCGGCCCGCCGGACCTCCTCGGAGCGCTCGTCCCCCGGCGCCCGGTGGGCGACGTGCAGGTCGATGACGTGCTGCCGGTAGTTGGCGCCCGACTGGAAGACCTGCCGCGGTTCGACCGGGGCGTGGACACGGAAGTCCGCCAGCGGACGCCGGTCGAACCCCTCGGAGGCCGCCAGTTCCCGCAACCGGGGGAGAACGGCGGGCCACCGCTCCAACAGGTTCCGCATGGCCAGCGCCGGCTCGGTCAGTGCCGCCCGCAGGTCCAGGACCTGTCCGTCGGAGGTCACCAGAGCAGGGAAGGCCGGGCCTTCGGCGGCAGAGAGAGTGGCCAGGGCGAAAGGCCCGGCGAAGAGAGCGGAAGCGGATACAGGTTTCACCGACATGTCCTCCTGATTGCGATGGGACTAATCTGGACCCGCATCGATTGATCAGGGAAATCGATTCTTTGGATCCCTGCCATCGGTGAGACAAATACCCCGTGCTGTGTTGTTCCCAGAAGGGCTCCGCATCGTGAACCTGGCCCGTCTCGACCTCAACCTCGTCGTGGCCCTCCGCGCCCTTCTCGAGGAGCGCAACGTCACCAGGGCGGGCCAGCGCGTCGGCCTCAGTCAGCCCGCCATGAGCGCCGCACTGGCCCGCCTGCGCCGGCACTTCGGCGACGAACTCCTCTCCCGGGTGGGCAGCCAGTACGAACTCACCGCACTGGGCCAGGTGCTCCTGGACCGCACCGCCACCGCCTACGACGTCCTGGAGCGCCTCTTCACCAGCCAGGCGGCCTTCGATCCGGCCACCGAGACCCGCGAGTTCCGCCTCCATGCCTCCGACTACGCCGTCGACGTCTTCGGCGTCGAACTCGCCCGCCTCGTCCACGAGGAGGCCCCGGGCATCCGCCTGCGCTTCACCCGCACTCCCATCACCGTCGTCGACGACACCGCGAGTCTTCTGAGCGCCACCGACGGACTCCTCATGCCGCACGGCGTCATCAGCGACTTCCCCGCCACCGACCTCTACGACGACCGCTGGGTCTTCGTCGTCGCCGACGACCATCCCAGCATCGAGGACCGCCTGACCCGCCAGGACCTCGCCAGGCTCCCCTGGGTCACCTACCAGCGCACCTACGACGCCCCAGCCGTACGGCAGTTGAGCATGCTCGGCATCGAACCGCGCGTCGAGGTGTCCGTCGACAGTTTCCACGCCCTGCCGGCCCTCGTCGCCGGCACCCGCCGGATCGCACTCATTCAGGCCCGCCTCGCCCGTCTCCTCGCCCCGATCGCCGCCGTACGCGTCCTCGACCCGCCCTACGAGGCCGTCCCGCTGCGCGAGGCCCTGTGGTGGCACCCGGTCCATACCCACGACGCCGCCCACATTTGGCTCAGGGAAACCGCGGCCAGGGCGGGCCGCCGCGTCGCCGACATGCACACCTGACGCCTCCACGCACCCAGGGGCGATCGGTACCGAGCAGCCAAAGGACCCCAGGGGCCGCATCCACCCGGCGAATCGAGCCCATTACCAAGCTGGATGGCACAGGGGGTGGGCATCACCCCCACCGGCACGCATAGTCGAGGGCATCCCGCCCCGGCCCCCGCCCAGATGCGCCGTCCCGCCGGGCGCGACCTCCGCCCTCTCCCGCCCTGGAGCGCCGTGATGCCCGCACCCCTCGCCCCGCCGCGCCGTGACCACAACACCGCACCAGGCGGACGCCTCCCCGCCGCGGTACTCATGGCAGGCAGTTGCCTGCCCGTTCTCGGGGCGGTACTCCTTGCCCCTGTACTTCCCCGCATGCAGAGCCACTTCGACGGCGTGCCGGGAAGCGTGGCGCTGGTCCCTCTCGTCCTCACCGTCCCCGCCCTCGCCCTCGCTCTGCTCGCCCCCTTCGCCGGCGTGATCGTCGACCGGCTCGGCCGCAAGCGCCTGCTCGTGGCTGCCACCGCCCTCTACGCCCTCTTCGGGATGGCGCCCCTGTGGCTGGATTCCCTCCACGCCATTCTGGTGAGCCGCATTCTCGTGGGCGTGACGGAAGCGGCGATCATGACCGCCTGTACCACCCTCATCGGCGACTACTACAGCGGCGAACTGCGCAACCGCTACCTCGCCCTGCAGACCATGTGCGCCTCGGCGTCCGCCACCGTCTTCTTCGTTCTCGGAGGGGTGCTCGGAGCCGCTGACTGGCGGGCCCCGTTCTGGCTCTACGCCGCGGGTCTGCTGCTGGCACCCGTCATGGCCCGCGTCCTTCCTGCATCCCTCCCGCCCAAGCTCGACGCCGGGACTGAAGCACAGGCCTTCCGGCGTCCGTTCCCCGTCCGCCGCATGGCGGGAATCTGCCTCCTCACCGTCTTCGGCGCCGTCGTCTTCTACACCGTCCCCGTCGAGATGGCCTACCTCCTGGACGACCTGGGCACCGACTCCACGAGCACCATCGGCGCCGTCACGGCGGTGGCCAGCGCCGCCACCGTCCTGGGCTCCGTCCTCTTCACTCGTCTCTCCCCGGACCGCCGCCACCGCCTCCCACTGCTGCTGGGGCTGTGTGCCGTCGGCTATCTGATGATGGGCGTCGCCGACAGCCTCCCCCTCCTGATCGTCGGCGCCGTCGTCAACTGCGTAGGAACCGGCCTGATGCTGCCGTCCCTGGTGACGAGGGCCATGTCCCTCCTGGAGTTCGCCGACCGGGGTCGCGGCATGGGCCTGTGGACCGCGGCCTTCTTCCTCGGTCAGTTCCTCTGCCCCCTGGTGCTGCTCGCGGGCAAGGAGCCTGCGGGCAGTCTCGCCTCTGCCGTAGCCCTGCTCGGCGTGACGACCGCCCTTCTGGCCGCCGGACTTCCCCTGGCAGCTCGCCGCCCCGCTCAGGCCCACTCGTCCGAGAAGGTGTAAGCGGTGGGAGGGCCGAGCGGCTACCCGGCCACGCTGAGGGTGGACCTGCGCACGACGAGTTCTGGCGTCAGCACCTCATGAACGTGTTCATGCGCTTCCTGGGCCGTGTGCTCGATGAGCAGACGGCCCCCACGCATGCCCAGCGCGTGTGCGGGCCAGCGCGCCGATGTCAACGGCACCATTGCGGCTTCGGCGAACACTAGATCCTCGTACCCCACCATCGCGACGTCGTGCGGAACGCGTACACCCGCCTTGTAGAGCCCGCATGAGGCCGAGGGCCGGAAGGTCGTGGACCCAGACCACGCCGGTCGGCCGCGGAGCCGGCCCGAGGAGTCGCTGCCCGGCATCCCGCCCGGCATCCCGCCCGGCGCCCACACGGTCGCTCTGCGCCGCCGACTCCCTGATGCGGACGGTTTTGCCGCCGGATTCCTCCAGCCCCTCCAGCACCCCCTGGCGTCTGCGGTGCATCACGGGGCCGGTTCCAAGGATGCTGACGAGGACGACCGGGCGATGGCCCCGGCCGACCGGATGGGCCGCTGCGGCCCTGCCGCCGGCACGGTCGTCGGCAGTGCCGGAACACGCCTCCCGAGGCGTCAGATCCGGGCCGGCGACGACGCAGGTCATCCCCCACTCCACACAGGCTGCCCTCGTCCGTTCTGCTCCAGCTCGGGCAGCGAGGATGCCGTCACGTACCTGATGCGAGGCGAGCCATGCCGCAGCGTGGCCCGCTCGTCCCCTCCCGCGGTCACCCCCGAGCACGAGCACACCCAGCCCGGATTCCCCCGCCGCCCGCTCCACTCCGGCGGTCCGGGCGACTTCCTTGATCCCGACACGCCGCGAAGAGCGCACTCCGCCTGCCTACGGCCGCTGGCCGCCGGGCGCGGCGGTGCTGCGCCGGATTACCAGGCGTGGGGTCATGGTGGTCTGCATGGCCCGGTCGCGCCGTCCTTCGACGCGTTCGATCAGCATTCTCGCGGCAGCCGAGCCCATGGTGTGTCCGGCCTGATCGACGCTGGTGAGTTGGACGGGGGCGAGCGAGGCAAGCGCGGTGTTGTTGTAGCCGACCAGGGAGACGTCGGCGGGGATGGACAGCCCCAGATCGCGTGCCGCCCGGTAGATGCCCAGGGCAGCGACGTCGGCGCCAGCCATGATCGCCGTCGGGCGTCTGTCGCGGGTCAGCAGTGCCATACCCGCGCGATGGCCGCCGTCGTCGGAGTAGGCAGCGTTAAGGACGTGTGCCCGGTCGGCCAGTCCGTGGCGTTCCATGGCTGTGAGGTATCCGTCGGTGAGGGCGATCTCCGGAGTCCGCTGCCAGCGGCCGGTCTTGCTGCCGGTAGCCGAGACCAAGGCGATGTCCTGGTGGCCGAGTGCGACCAGATGGTCCACCACCAGTCCCGCCTCCATATCGTCCGCGTCGACCACGGAGTCGTGAGTGTCGGAATTGTCGTGGTGGCCGATGACCACGGTGGGCGTCACGGCCACCGTGGCGAGGACCTCGGAGCGCGGTGTTCCCGGGGCGATGAGGATCAGGCCGTCCATCTGACGGTCCACCATCGCGCGGGTGGTCCGGGCCTGTTCGTCCGCGCCGAACCCGGCCGCGCCGATCAGCACGGTGTACTCGCTGCCCCGCACCTCTTCGTGGATGCCGTCGAGGATGTCCGCGAAGAAGGCGTTGCGGACGTTGTCGAGCAGAACCCCGATCGTGTATGGGCGTCCTCGCATGCCGCGGGCGGCGGCGTGGGGGCGGTAGCCCAGTTCGGCCATGGCGGCCCGGACGCGCTCCTGCATCGCCGGGCTCGCTCCGTAGGCGTTGCGCATGACCTTGGACACGGCGGCGGTGGACACGCCGGCGTGACGGGGCCCCGCTGTGCGGCAGGCGGTCCGCAGTTGTGTCTCGTCTTCGTAGTGGAGGCAGCCGAACGGCCCGTACAGCTGCCCGACCGCCTCCAGGAGGAGTGCGTGTGCGTCCTGCGCCGCCACGCTTCCCTCCCCGATCGCCGCCAGGAGGTCCAGTACGGCGGGAAGTTCCACCGCGAAGCCCCACACGTTCCTCAGGGGCCGTTTCCGTTCGTCGGCGAAGAGGTTCCCGAACTCCAGGCGCACGCTGGGAAGGGCCAGTTGCGGAAACTGGAGGTGGACTGCCGCCCCGCCGGTGGAGAATCCGGCCGGGGGTGCCAGGTCCTCCTCAGGGGCCGCATCCCGCGGTTCGGGCAGCGGACCGGAGGCGACTTCCGTGGTTGCGCCTGCGCGTGGAGCCTGCGCCGGGGCCCGTTCCCTTTCTCGCGTGCGCTTGGTCGTGGTGGTCCGATGGGTGCGGCGCTTCTTCCCCATGTCAGCAACTCTCCTGTGCTCGGGCGTGGTTCGTGGTCGTTCCACCTTTGCGTACTACGGGCGCGCGCGCAGCAGCGGCCGGGAACTGTGCTGACCCGGATGCCTCCGGCCCTGGCAGGTATCGCACCCGCAGCGGCGGTGTCACCTGGGCTGGACATCTATGTCAAGCGTGCTTCACATCGGCGTGAGTTATGCCCCGCGTGGGAGGACAGATCGAACTGTCCGCCCCGGTGAGCGTCCGGAACGCGCTGGAGGCCGAGTTGGCAGCCCCTGTCAGGGGCTGAAGGGGCTGGGATTCCAGCTTCTCGTTCCGGGCGACAGGCGGCGCGCGGTGGCCGCGCGGGCCCGGCGCTCCGGAGTCAGCAACGCGGGAGCATCCAGGCGAGCCGCGTCCGCCAGAGCCCGAGCGGCGTCTCGGTCCGACCGCCGCGCGGACAGGGCGCATACGCGTCGGGCGGACAGGGCGCATACGCGTCGGAACGAGCGGCAGGCCCCCGACTTCTCTCGACACCCCCGAAAGAACGCAGAAACGCCTACTCCGTGCCGCTGACCTTCTCAGCGACCACTGTGCAGGATGACTCCCTCTCGTGGGCGATCACCTTCGATGTCACCGCCGACGTGCCTACAGCGCTGCAGACGATGGTGAAGCACCGATCCGCTGCTCCGGCGCCGGTGGCAAAGGGCAGACTCGCCTTCTTATAGAAGCGCGCATACAGCACGACTTCGGTCGCCGTGCTGCCTTCCCTGACAAACGCGCGGAGCAAAGGCATCCCGCCACCTCTGCGGCCCTCGCTCTCGAGTCTGACCGCCACAGCGCCCTTTCCTGCCAGTAGTGCCTCAGGCCGAGTGATCATCCCAGCCGCATGACGTTCCGCGTACTTGTGATGTTCCCGCGGACGTCAGCGTCCGGGACTCCGGCCGTGCAGCAAAGCATCGGGATGATCGTAGTGCGTGGAGACGCGGCGGGCCCGGATGGCGAACAGCAGGTCGACGTGCTCGCCGGTGCGGCGGTCGGTGAAGTCCGGGCTTCTCGTGCCCCTGTTTCCCTTGCGGGGCGGTTCTTGCGGTTGTGCGAGGTGTTGGGTGGGTTCAAGTGCAGCGCGCAGCGGCAGTGTGACTCGGGTCACTGGAACTGTGTTGTCGGGTGCGGACAACTGATGACGTGATGTCCTCTTCTGTTCATGCCCGTATCCGGGCCGGTGACCCCGAGGCGTTCCGGGAAGCCTTTCGCGAGCACTCTCCGCTGGTGTTCCGCCACGCGGTCCGCCTCTGCGGCGACTGGGCCACTGCCCAGGACGTCGTCTCGCTGACGTTCCTCGAAGCGTGGCGGCTGCGCGACAGGCTGCGTGACGAGGGGGAGAGCGTGCGGCCCTGGCTGATGGGCATCGCCACGAACGTGCTGCGCAACACGAACCGGGCAGCCCGTCGGCACCGGGCGGCCATGACCAGGGTTCCTGCTGTCGAGCCCGTACCCGACTTCGCGGAGGAGGTGGTCAAGCGTCTGTCCGACGCCGATCAGCTGGCCGCGGCGCAACGTGGCCTGGCACGGCTGCGGCGTCCTGAGCGGGAGGTGTTCACGCTGTGCGTGTGGTCGGGGCTGGGATACGCCGAGGCTGCCGAAGCACTCGGGGTACCTATCGGGACCGTCCGCTCCCGGCTGTCCCGGGCCCGCACCCGGTTGCGGAAACTGGCCGCGGAAGAACTCTCAGGAACCCAGAAGGAACCGGCCGGCGCCGGCGGACAAGTACGGGGTGGCCGCATCGGCGCGGCCCGACCGGCTGAAGGGCGAAACCGATGAACCTCCACCCATGGCGACGAGGGACTGCCCCCAACCTTACGGAAGACGACCTCGCGGACATGACCCGACTGCTCCCCGCACTGCACGTGCCCGCGCTCCCAGCCGAACACCAACTGCACCTGGAGGACCAACTGATGAGGAAGATCCAGACGCAGGAGCGGCCGGCCCGGCAGCGCACCAGGACCCGGCATGCCGTCGTACCCCTCGTGCTGCTCGCGCTGGGCGGCGGTGCAGTCGCCGGACAGCAGCTACTCATGGACGTGCCCGCAAAAGCGACCGGCGCGGTCCGATGCTTCCCCACGGCTTCTCTCAAGGGCCCCGCGACCCACTCCGAGGCGATGCCGGAAGAGGGCGGGCCCCGCAAGGATCCCGGCCGTGCGGTCTCCGTTGCGGTACAGACCTGCGCACGGCTGTGGGAGGCAGGCCTGATCAGCCCCTCGGGCAACGTCGACACCTCAGGCTGGCGACAGCCCATCGTCATCCCGACGGCGACCCCAGGACGAGGCAGGGCTCCCTCGCTTGCCGCATGCGTGCTCAGCGACGGGCAGGCCGCCGTCTTCCCAGGAGACAAGCAGCGCACCTGCCACAGCCTGGGACTCGACCGCCTGGCGGACCAGGGATAACGATCGCCAGGTCCGTGATGTCAGTCGTCGGCGGCGACGAGCAGGGTCAGGGACGCGTCCTGGCGATCGATGGCGACGAACTCATGGAAGTCGATGTGCACGCCT
>NZ_JBHXRV010000072.1:0-33729 GCF_042716745.1 Streptomyces sp. NPDC058663 | reverse complement strand
GGAGGGTCCGGGCCCCTACAGCTGGGCCCGGACCCTCCCGCCGGGGGTCAGCCCCCGTACGCGCCGCTCGCCGTCAGCCGCAGGGCCGTGTCGATCAGCGGTACGTGGCTGAAGGCCTGCGGGAAGTTCCCGACCTGGCGCTGCAGGCGCGAGTCCCACTCCTCGGCCAGCAGCCCCAGGTCGTTGCGCAGTCCCAGCAGCTTCTCGAACAGCTTGCGCGCCTCGTCGACCCGGCCGATCATCGCCAGGTCGTCGGCCAGCCAGAACGAGCAGGCCAGGAACGCCCCCTCGTCGCCCTCCAGCCCGTCCACCCCGGCGTCGTCACCGGCCGTCGGATAGCGCAGGACGAAGCCGTCCGGGGTGGACAGCTCGCGCTGGATGGCCTCGATGGTGCCGATGACGCGCTTGTCGTCGGGCGGCAGGAAGCCCATCTGCGGGATGAGCAGCAGGGAGGCGTCCAGCTCGTGGGAGCCGTAGGACTGGGTGAAGGTGTTGCGCTCCGGGTCGTAGCCCTTCTCGCAGACGTCGCGGTGGATCTCGTCGCGCAGATCGCGCCAGCGGTCCAGCGGGCCGTCCGCGTCGCCCGACTCGATCAGCTTGATCGTGCGGTCGACGGCCACCCAGGTCATCACCTTGGAGTGGACGAAGTGGCGGCGCGGCCCGCGCACCTCCCAGATGCCCTCGTCGGGCTGGTTCCAGTGGCCCTCCAGGTAGCGGATCAGCTTGAGCTGGAGGAGGGAGGCGTAGTCGTTGCGGGCCAGGCCTGTCATGTGGGCGAGGTGCAGGGCCTCGGTGACCTCGCCGTAGACGTCCAGCTGGAGCTGGCCTGCGGCGCCGTTGCCGACCCGGACCGGGCCGGACCCCTCGTACCCCGGCAGCCAGTCCAGCTCCGCCTCGCCGAGCTCCCGCTCACCGGCGATCCCGTACATGATCTGGAGGTTCTCCGGGTCGCCGGCCACCGCCCGCAGCAGCCACTCGCGCCAGGCGCGGGCCTCCTCGCGGTAACCGGTGCGCAGCAGCGAGGAGAGGGTGATGGCGGCATCGCGCAGCCAGGTGTAGCGGTAGTCCCAGTTGCGGGAACCGCCGATGTCCTCCGGCAGGGAAGTGGTGGGCGCGGCGACGATCCCGCCGGTCGGCGCGTACGTCAGCGCCTTGAGCGTGATCAGCGAACGGACCACTGCCTCCCGGTAGGGACCGTGGTACGTGCAGTGCTCCACCCACTCCCGCCAGAAGTCGGCCGTGAGCTCCAGCGCGCCCTCCGGGTCCGGCAGCGGCGGCGGCTCCTTGTGCGAGGGCTGCCACTGAATGGTGAAAGCGAGCCGTTCGCCGGGGGAGACGGTGAAGTCGGAGTGCGTGGTGAGGTCCTGGCCGTGGGTCTCCACGTCCGTGTCCAGCCACACCGAGTCGGGGCCGGCGACGGCGACCGTGCGGTGGTCCACCCGGTGCACCCAGGGCGTCACCCGCCCGTAGCTGAAGCGCATGCGCAACGCCGAGTGCATCGGCACCCGCCCGCTGACCCCTTCCACGATCCGGGTGAGCTGGGGGGCGCCGTCACGCGGTGGCATGAAATCCGTCACGCGGACGGTGCCACGAGGGGTGTCCCACTCCTGTTCCAGGATGAGGGAGTCCCCGACGTAACGGCGGCGGGTGGCCGCGGGGGCCTCCTCGCCTTCCGGATAGGAGGGTCCGATCCGCCAGAAGCCGTGCTCCTCGGTACCGAGGAGTCCGGCGAAGACGGCATGGGAGTCGAATCGGGGCAGGCACAGCCAGTCGACTGAGCCGTCCCGGCAGACCAGCGCCGCTGTCTGCATGTCTCCGATGAGTGCGTAGTCCTCGATGCGCCCGGCCACGTGCAATCTCCAGTCGAACGGCCACAGCCACCCCGGTGGGATGGGGCGTCTGTGGTCAGGGGATCTTCGACGACGAGCTTCAGGGGCCGGGAGCGGGCGGGGATGGCGCCTTCGCCGGCCGGCTCGCAGCGATGTATCCGTGAAGGATACGACGGTGGCCGCTGTTCTGTGTGAGCTCATCGCAACGCAGGTGCGCCGAACGGGTGAGGTGCGGGTGACGCCGGAGTGCGGGTGCGGTGAAGCCGACCGAACAGATTGCCGTACTGGAGCGGGAGTGCGGCGCGCGGCGCAGCAGGGGTCACCGGGCCGACGCGCCCGGGCTGGCCCGAAGAAGTCGTGGAGAGTGTCCGAAAGCAGAGGGTCCCCGGACGCCGGAAGCAGCCTCCCGCAGTCACTGTTACCCTGGTAGCCCGTGGAGCGGTGGGCGCAAATCCCCCCGAACCGCAGCGACGGCACCCCCGGAAATCAGCCGGTGGCACGCCGGAACGCACGTCACTTCGCGACCACGGGAGCCCCCTCTTGGCCATGCAGACCAAATCCTCGACGACCAAGCACATCTTCGTCACCGGGGGTGTCGCCTCTTCCCTCGGCAAGGGTCTGACTGCCTCCAGCCTGGGTGCGCTCCTCAAGGCCCGCGGCCTTCGCGTCACCATGCAGAAGCTCGACCCGTACCTCAACGTCGACCCCGGCACGATGAACCCCTTCCAGCACGGCGAGGTGTTCGTCACCAACGACGGCGCCGAGACCGACCTGGACATCGGCCACTACGAGCGCTTCCTCGACGTCGACCTCGACGGCTCCGCGAACGTGACCACGGGCCAGGTCTACAACACCGTCATCGCCAAGGAGCGCCGCGGCGAGTACCTCGGTGACACCGTGCAGGTCATCCCGCACATCACCAACGAGATCAAGCACCGCATCCGCCGCATGGCCACCGACGACGTCGACGTCGTCATCACCGAGGTCGGCGGCACGGTCGGCGACATCGAGTCGCTGCCGTTCCTGGAGACCGTCCGCCAGGTCCGCCACGAGGTCGGCCGCGACAACGTCTTCGTCGTGCACATCTCGCTGCTCCCGTACATCGGCCCCTCCGGCGAGCTGAAGACCAAGCCCACCCAGCACTCGGTCGCCGCCCTGCGCAGCATCGGCATCCAGCCCGACGCGATCGTGCTGCGCGCCGACCGCGAGGTGCCGGACGCCATCAAGCGCAAGATCTCGCTGATGTGCGACGTCGACGAGGGCGCCGTGGTGGCCTGCGTGGACGCCAAGTCGATCTACGACATCCCCAAGGTGCTGCACACCGAGGGCCTGGACGCCTATGTCGTCCGCAAGCTGGACCTGCCGTTCCGCGACGTGGACTGGACCGTCTGGGAGGACCTCCTGGACCGCGTCCACAACCCGGAGCACGAGGTCACCGTCGCGCTCGTCGGCAAGTACATCGACCTGCCCGACGCCTACCTCTCGATCACCGAGGCCATGCGGGCCGGCGGATTCGCCAACCGGGCCCGCGTCAAGGTCAAGTGGGTCACCTCCGACGACTGCAAGACGCAGGAGGGCGCCCGCAAGCAGCTCGGCGACTGCGACGCCATCCTGATTCCCGGCGGCTTCGGCGAGCGCGGCGTCAACGGCAAGGTCGGCGCCATCCAGTACGCGCGCGAGAACAAGGTGCCGCTGCTCGGCATCTGCCTCGGCCTGCAGTGCATCGTCGTCGAGGCGGCCCGCAACCTGGCCGGCATCGCGGACGCCAACTCCACCGAGTTCGACGCCGCCACCGCCCACCCGGTGATCTCCACCATGGAGGAGCAGCTGGCGTACGTCGAAGGCGCGGGCGACCTGGGCGGCACCATGCGCCTGGGCCTCTACCCGGCGAAGCTCGCCGAGGGTTCGATCGTGCGCGAGGTCTACGGCGACGAGCAGTACGTCGACGAGCGCCACCGCCACCGCTACGAGGTCAACAACGCCTACCGCGCAGAGCTGGAGAAGAAGGCGGGCCTCGTCTTCTCCGGCACCTCCCCGGACAACAAGCTCGTCGAGTACGTCGAGTACCCGCGCGAGGTGCACCCCTACCTGGTCGCCACCCAGGCGCACCCCGAGCTGCGCTCGCGCCCGACCCGCCCGCACCCGCTCTTCGCGGGCCTGGTGAAGGCCGCCGTGGAGCGCCAGCAGGGCAAGTAGCCGCCCACGCGGACACAGGCGTTACGGTTGCCGGGGTGAGGGCCTTCCAAGGCCCTCACCCCGGTTTCTTTTTGTGCTCAGGAGGACACGCGTGGCGATCAAGGACACCCCCCAGGAGTGGCGGGTCACCGAGTCGGCGACCCCGTTCGAGGGGGCCAAGACCAGCGTCCGCAGCGACCGCGTGGCGATGCCCGACGGATCGGTCGCGGGCCGCGACTACCAGGTGCACCCGGGCTCGGTGGCGGTCCTCGCGCTCGACGAGGAGGGCCGGGTCGCGGTCCTCAGCCAGTACCGCCACCCGGTGCGCCACAAGCTCTGGGAGATCCCGGCCGGACTCCTCGACGTACCCGGCGAGAACCCGCTGCACGCCGCCCAGCGCGAGCTGTACGAGGAGGCGCACATCAAGGCGGGGGACTGGCGGGTGCTTGCCGACCTCTACACCTCGCCCGGCGGCTCCGACGAAGCGGTACGGATCTTCCTCGCGCGGGACCTGTCGGAAGCGGTGGGCGAGCGCTTCGAGGTGTCCGACGAGGAGGCCGACATGGAGCACGCGCGCGTGCCGCTGGCGGAGCTGGTGCGCGGTGTGCTCGCCGGGGAGCTGCACAACAACTGCCTGGTGACCGGGGTGCTCGCGCTGAGCGCGGTGCTCGCGGGCGAGGGAGCGGACGCGCTGCGCCCGGCCGAGGCGCCGTGGCCCGCCCGGCCGTTCTGAGCCTTGCCCTGCTGTTCCTGAGTCCGTCCCCCTGTTCCTGAGCCCCCCGTGGCTCCGCCCACCCCACGGTCCTCCGGTCGTAAAATCTGCTGATCCGATCGGGGGACCTGCCCGCCGCGCTCCCCGCCTTCCGTCGCAGAGCGTGAACTAGGCTCGAATCCCCGGCCGCACTCGCGACGGGGACCGGTGCTCAGGCGGACGGGAGCGTGGCCCGTGACGGATCAGGCGGTGGACATCAGCGGCGCGGCGGCGGTCCCTGCGGACGCCCCCGCGGCGGGCTCGGCACATGACTGGCCCACCAGCGAATTCTTCGGCAGGCAGCGGGAGTTGAAGGAGCTGCGCACCGACATCGCGCGCACCGGACTCGACACCCTCACCGGCCGCAAGGTGCCCCGGGCGCGGGTGCTGCTGATCGCAGGACGCCCCGGATCCGGACGCACCTCCCTCGCCGAGGAACTGGCACGCTCCGTCGCCGCGGACTACCCGGACGGCGCGCTGCGGGCGCGGCTGACCGCGCCGGGCGGCGCGCGCGTGCCCACCGAGGAGACCGCCCGGGAACTGCTCGGCGAACTCGGCATCGCCGGCCCCCCGGGAGCCGACGCGGACACCCTCGCGGAGATGGTCCGCGAGGCGCTCGCGGTGCGCCGGGTGCTGCTGGTCCTGGACGACGCGGCCGACGCCGCCCAGGTCGACCCACTGCTGCCCGACAACCCGGACTGCCTCGTGGTGGCCACCTCCCAGGGCCCGCTCACCGGCATCGTCGACGTACGGCCGTGCACCCTGGGCGGCCTGGACACCGCTTCGGCGGTCGCCCTTCTCGCGCACCTCACCGGCAAGGTCCGCATCACTGTGGACCCGACCGCCGCGGACACGCTCGTCGAGGAGTGCGGCGGCCAGCCCGCGGCCCTCGTCCTGGTCGGCGGCTGGCTCGCGGGCCGGCCCAGGTCCTCCGTGGCGGATGTCACCAAACACCTGCGCGAGCTGCCCGAGGACCCCGGCCAGGGGACGGGCGCGGGTCCGCTGGCCAGGGTGCTGCGCCTGGTGTACGGGTCGCTGTCGCAGCCCACCGCCCGGATACTGCGACTGCTGGCGCTCGCCCCCGCAGGCCTCGCCGACGCGCACACCGCCTCCGCACTGGCCGGCTGCTCGGTCTCTGCGGCGCAGAGCGCGCTGGACGACTTCGCGGTGCAGGGTCTGCTGCACCCGGCGGGCGACCAGTACCAGGTGCCGGGGTGCATCGCACCTCTGCTCCGCGCCTTGACGGAGGCTCAGGACAGGCCTGCTGAGCGGCAGTTGGCGCGGGCCCGGATGCTGGAGCGGACCGTACGGCAGCTCCAGTCGTGCTGGGCCGTCACCGAACCGGACGGCTCGCCGGCCCGCAGGAAGCTGGCCGGACTGCCGCGCGCGCTGCGCTTCGCGAACGCCCAGGCCGCCGCGGCCTGGCTGCGGGCCAGGCAGCCGGCCCTGCTGGCGGCGGCCCGCGCCGCGGTCGCGGACGGCGAACTCGACACCCTGGCCCGCCGGCTGGTCGCCGCCCTGGTGCGTGCGCTGGCCGCGCACCGGGGCGCCGAGGAGGCAGCGCCCGAGCTGTACGCCCTGCACCGGCTCGTGCTGGACGTGGCGGAACGGCGGGACCTGCACCGGGAGAAGGCCGCCGCCCTGCTCAACCTCGCGGACCTGGACGCCGGGACCGGCCGCACCCAGGAGGCGCTGGCCCGCTACCGGGCGGCCCTGGACGCCGGGCGGGCGGCCCAGGATCCGTACGCCACCGCCCGCGCGATGGAATCCGTAGGCGGTACGTACCAGGAGATGGGGGACTATCCCCGGGCCTGTGACTGGTACGGCAGGGCGCTCGCCCAGCGGCTCGCCCGCGGCGAGGACGAGGACGGGGCGCGGCTGTACGGGCGGCTCGGCGCGGTGCACACCTACGCGGGCCGGTACGGGGAGGCGCTGCGGGACTGGCGGGCCGCCGCCGCGGGGCTGCGGCGGCTCGGCGATCTCCCGGGCCACGCAAGGGCGTTGAGCGAGATGGCCCGGGTCCAGGAGTACGCGGGACACCCCGAGGATTCGCTGCGTACCTGTCAGGAGGCCATCGAGTGGGCCCGGCAGGCCGGTGAGGTGCGGCTTCAGGCGGCGCTGCGGCTGCGCCTGGCCGACACTCTCGACCGGCTCGGGGACCCGACGGCGGCCCGGCTGCACAGGGGCGCGGCGGAGAGACTAATGGAAGAAGAGGTTCCAGCCTACGAAATCCGCAGCACATCTGCGTGAGGTTGATGCTTTGTAAGGCTAGACAGCTGGAAATCCTTCATTAGACTGGCTTTGCCGCATGGATCCGCGGTGTCCCCCAGGCGTGCCTTCCATGCCCGGGTATGCAAGGCATTGCCCCGTTTCATCCCCCGAATGCAAGGACCGTGATCGACGTGAAGGTCGGCATCCCCCGCGAGGTCAAGAACAACGAGTTCCGCGTGGCCATCACCCCGGCCGGTGTGCACGAGCTCGTGCGCCACGGCCACCAGGTCGTCATCGAGAAGGACGCCGGCCTCGGCTCCTCGATCACGGACAGCGAGTACGTCTCGGCCGGCGCCCGCATCCTGGACACCGCCGACGAGGTCTGGGCCACGGCCGACTTGCTGCTGAAGGTCAAGGAGCCGATCGCGGAGGAGTACCACCGCCTGCGCAAGGACCAGACGCTCTTCACGTACCTGCACCTCGCCGCTTCCCGCGAGTGCACGGACGCCCTGCTGGAGTCCGGCACCACCGCCATCGCGTACGAGACGGTGGAGACCGCGAACCGCGCGCTGCCGCTGCTCGCCCCCATGTCCGAGGTCGCGGGCCGCATCGCCCCGCAGGTCGGCGCGTACCACCTGATGCGCCAGGTCGGCGGCCGCGGCGTGCTCCCCGGTGGCGTCCCCGGCACGGCGGCCGGCCGCGCCGTCGTCATCGGCGGTGGCGTCTCCGGCTGGAACGCCACCCAGATCGCCGTGGGCATGGGCTTCCACGTGACCCTGCTCGACCGCGACATCAACAAGCTGCGCGAGGCCGACAAGATCTTCGGCACCAAGGTGCAGACGATCGTCTCCAACGCCTTCGAGCTGGAGAAGGCCGTCGTCGAGGCCGACCTCGTCATCGGCGCCGTACTGATCCCGGGCGCCAAGGCCCCGAAGCTGGTCACCAACGAGCTCGTCGCCAAGATGAAGCCCGGAAGTGTACTTGTCGACATTGCAATTGATCAGGGTGGCTGTTTCGAGGACTCGCACCCGACCACGCACGCCGAGCCGACGTTCAACGTCCACGACTCGGTCTTCTACTGCGTGGCCAACATGCCGGGCGCCGTCCCGAGCACCTCGACCTACGCGCTGACCAACGCCACGCTGCCGTACATCGTCGAGCTGGCGAACCGCGGCTGGGTCGAGGCGCTGCGCCGCGACGCCGCGCTCGCCAAGGGACTCAACACCCATGACGGCCAGGTCGTTTACCGCGAGGTGGCCGAGGCGCACGCGCTCCCGCACACCGAGCTGAGCACGCTCCTCGGCTGAGGCGTCAACAGACGTCGTCAACATCACGTGCCCGGCCGGACCTTGCCCAGCGAGGTCCGGCCGGCCGTGCGTCCGGGTGCTTTGCGACACTCGCTCAACTCGTCGCGAAAACAACCCTTGAACCGTTTTGTCCAGCTGTGAAATCCGGCTCGCGTGCTTCGCGTACACCCCCGCGCACCCTTGACAGAGAGGGGTCGCGTTACCGACACATCGACCCGGGTCCGGTGGATTGTGTTGCTGCGGAGCGGTGACACGCCATAGAGTCGGCGACCGTCGGCATGGTGCCACGCTGACCTATCGATATGTTTCCTGGTCACGTCCCAAGGAGGTAAGACGACTTGTGAATGAGTCGACATTTACTCCCGGGGGTGGTCAACCGGGAACGCCTGCGCAGGGCCAGAGCCCTACAGGGCTCGAAGCTGTCGGCTCGGTAGCGGTCCGCACCTTCGCCACCCATCAGCACATGACGACATCCCACCAGAGCATGGACGGCCTACACGTGAACGCCATGGCCGGCGACCAGAGTGGCGATAAGTCCACCACCGGCTTCGCCGACTTCGACGAGGTGCCCCAGGGGCACTTCTACGATCCCGACGCCGAGTACGAGCCCGACCCCGAGTACGCGGCCACCCTCGCCCCCGACGCTGCCCGCCAGCGCCGCGAGCGGATCGGCCCGACCGGACGGCCGCTGCCGTACTTCCCGATCCCCGGACCGCTGACCGATCACGGCCCGGCCAAGATCATCGCGATGTGCAACCAGAAGGGCGGGGTCGGCAAGACGACCTCGACCATCAACCTGGGTGCCGCGCTCGCCGAGTACGGACGCCGCGTCCTGCTCGTCGACTTCGACCCGCAGGGCGCCCTGTCGGTCGGCCTCGGGGTGAACCCGATGGAGCTCGACCTCACGGTCTACAACCTGCTCATGGAGCGGGGCATGTCGGCCGACGAGGTGCTGCTGAAGACGGCCGTTCCGAACATGGACCTGCTGCCCAGCAACATCGACCTGTCGGCAGCGGAAGTGCAGCTGGTCAGCGAGGTCGCGCGCGAGTCGACTCTTCAGCGGGCGCTCAAGCCGCTGATGAACGACTACGACTACATGGTGATCGACTGCCAGCCCTCGCTCGGCCTGCTCACGGTGAACGCCCTGACGGCCGCGCACAAGGTGATCGTGCCGCTGGAGTGCGAGTTCTTCGCGCTGCGCGGTGTGGCCCTGCTGACCGAGACCATCGAGAAGGTCCAGGAGCGGCTCAACCCCGACCTGGAGCTCGACGGCATCCTCGCGACGATGTACGACTCGCGCACGGTGCACAGCCGCGAGGTCCTCGCGCGCGTGGTCGAGGCGTTCGACGACCACGTGTACCACACGGTCATCGGCCGTACGGTGCGCTTCCCGGAGACCACGGTCGCCGGTGAGCCCATCACCACGTACGCATCGAACTCCGTCGGCGCCGCCGCCTACCGTCAGCTCGCCAGGGAGGTGCTCGCCCGGTGTCACGCCGAGTGAGTCTCCCGGGGGCCGACGAGCTGTTCCGTACGACCGGCGGGATGGGCCTGCAGTCCTCGGCCCGGAGGTCCGGCACCAACGGCGAGGCCCGGGTGCCGGCCCCCGCCGGGGAGCCCGTGCCGGACGGCGGCGCGGGTGCCGAGGCGGACAGCGCGGGCGCCGAGCACGGCGCCGCGGCCGATGCCGGCGGACAGCAGCGGACCCGGGGAGCAGAAGGGGCCGCACCGGCCCAGGCCGGTTCCGCCACCGCCGCCGCCCAGGCAGCCGCCAACCGGACGCAGGAAGCCCCTGGAGCGGCCCGTGGCGGCGCACAGCCCGCCCCGGGCGGCCAGCCCCGGCGCAGGGGCGGACGCGGCGCCAACCGGCGGCCCAGCGGCCGTGAGCGGCACGACGAAAAGATCACCGTCTATGTCTCCGCCGAGGAGCTCATGGATCTGGAGCACGCCCGCCTCGTGCTGCGCGGCGAGCACGGCCTCGCCGTGGACCGCGGGCGGATAGTCCGCGAAGCGGTCGCCGTCGTCCTCGCGGACCTGGAGTCCCGGGGCGACGCGAGCATTCTGGTACGGCGCCTGCGCGGGCGCTGAGCGGTGCGGGGGTAGCCTCGCGGCCTGCCCCCACCGTTTGTCCGCCGCCCGCACTCAGGACCCGTAACGATGCAGTCCATGCCGTCCGACGAACCGTCCGGCCGCCCCCAGCGCCGCCGCCCCCTGGGGCGCGGGCCGGGGGCGGAGGCCTTTCCGGCGCCCGGGCCGCCCCCTGCGGCAGCCCCCGACGTGCCCGCTGCGCCGGCCCCTCACGTGCCCCCTGCGGCCGTGGGCCCGCCCCTTTCCGCCTCTGCGCCGGCGGCGGACGGGCGGTTCACCGTGCGGCTGGTCAATTTCGAGGGACCCTTCGATCTGCTGCTGCAGCTGATCTCCAAGCACAAGCTGGACGTCACCGAGGTGGCGCTGTCCAGGGTCACCGACGAGTTCATGGCGCACATCCGGGCCATGGGGGCCGACTGGGACCTCGACCAGATGACCGAGTTCCTGGTGGTCGCCGCGACGCTGCTCGACCTGAAGGCGGCCCGGCTGCTGCCCGCCGCGGAGGTCGAGGACGAGGCCGATCTGGCGCTGCTGGAGGCGCGGGACCTGCTGTTCGCGCGGCTGCTGCAGTACCGGGCGTACAAGAGGATCGCCGGGATCTTCGAGGAGCGGTGGGACACGGAGGGCCGGAGGTTCCCGCGGACCGTCGGCCTGGAGGACCGGCTCGCCGAGCTGCTGCCGGAAGTGGTCATCAGCATCGGCGCCGACGCCTTCGCCGCGCTGGCCGCGAAGGCCATGCGGCCGAGGGTGAAGCCCGAGGTGTACGTCGACCACATCCACGCGCCGCTGGTGTCCGTGCAGGAGCAGGCGGGGGTGGTCGTGGCGATGCTGCGCGAGCGGGGGGCCGCCGGTTTCCAGGAACTGGTGGCGGACGCACCCGACACCCTGACGGTGGTGGCCCGCTTCCTGGCGCTGCTGGAGCTCTACCGGGAGAAGGCCGTCGCACTCGACCAGGAGCAGGCGCTGGGCGATCTCACGGTGACCTGGACCGGTGGAGAGGCCGGTGATCCGGTGGTGACAGGGGAATTCGATCTGGTGGTGGAGGAGACGGAGTGAGCGAGCGGGACATGCCGGCGGACGACCTCAGAGGCGCCCTGGAGGCCGTGCTGATGGTGGTGGACGAGCCGGCGAGCGCCGCGCACCTCGGCAAGGTGCTGGAGCGTACCGAGCGGGACGTCACGGACGCGCTGCGGGAGCTGGCCGACGAGTACACCGTGCAGGGGCGCGGCTTCGAGCTGCGGCTGGTGGCGGGCGGCTGGCGGTTCTACTCGCGCGCCCGGTACGCGCAGGCGGTCGAGGCCTTCGTACTGGACGGGCAGCAGTCGCGGCTCACCCAGGCGGCCCTGGAGACCCTGGCGGTCGTCGCGTACCGCCAGCCGGTGTCCCGGTCGAGGGTCTCGGCCGTACGGGGAGTGAACTGTGACGGCGTCATGCGGACCCTCCTCCAGCGGGGTCTGGTCGGGGAGGCGGGCACGGAACCCGAAACAGGTGCGATCCTGTACAGGACGACGAACTACTTTCTGGAGCGGATGGGCCTGCGGGGCCTGGACGAGCTCCCGGAACTCGCGCCCTTCCTCCCCGAGGCAGATGCGATCGAGGCTGAGACGCTGGAGGGTGTGCCGTCGTTCGATCCGGACGCACCGTACGCCCCGGGCACTCATGCAGCAGACGACGACAAGACGGATTTTTGATGCGAAGCAACGACAGGAACAGCAGCGGCAGCAACGACCGGAACCAGCGGGGTGCGGGTAACGGACGCGGCCCCGCTGGTGGCGGGCGCGGCGCGGCCGGCGGCCGGGGCGCGGGCTCCGGCTCGGGCTCCGCGGGCGGCGGCCGGGGCGGTGCCGGCGGTGGCCGCGGTGCCTCCGGCGGCGGTCGCGGCGGCTCGGGCGGTGGCCAGGGCTTCGGCGGCGGTCGCGGTGGTTCGGGCGCCGGCCAGGGCTTCGGCGGTGGCCGGGGCACGTCCGGTGGCGGTCGCGAGGGCGGCTTCGGCGGCGGACGTGACTCCCGTGACTCCCGTGACGACGACCGTGAGCAGCGGCCGAAGCGGCCCCGTCCCGAGGAGCGGCGCTACGACGTAGGCCCCTCCGCCACCCACGAGGGCCCGCGCAGCGGCCGCGGCGACTCCGCTCGCGGCGGCGCGAAGGGCGGCCCCAAGGCCCCGAAGACCCCGCAGAAGCCGGGCCGTCGCGGCAACTACAACGCCGGCGCCTCCCGCCCGCGCGAGCTCGACGCCAAGATCGAGCAGCGCAACAGGGACCGCTACGCGGGCAAGCCCGACCTCAAGATCGAGAAGACCTTCCCGGGCGCCGAGCAGGAGGGCGAGCGCCTGCAGAAGATCCTCGCCCGGGCCGGCATGGGCTCGCGGCGTGCCTGCGAGGAGCTCATCGAGCAGTCCCGCGTCGAGGTCAACGGTCAGATCGTGGTCGAGCAGGGCATGCGGGTCGACCCGCACAAGGACGAGATCAAGGTCGACGGCCTGACCGTCGCCGCCCAGTCCCACCTGTTCTTCGCGCTGAACAAGCCGGCCGGTGTCGTCGCCACCATGGGCGACCCGGACGGCCGCCAGAACCTCAACGACTACGTGAACAACCGCGAGACGCGGCTCTTCCACGTCGGCCGGCTCGACACCGAGACCGAGGGCATCATCCTGCTCACCAACCACGGCGAGCTGTCCCACCGGCTGACCCACCCCAAGTACGGGGTGAAGAAGACCTACCTCGCCGCCATCCAGGGGCCGCTGCCGCGCGACCTGGGCAAGCGACTCAAGGACGGCATCGAGCTGGAGGACGGCTACGCGCGTGCCGACCACTTCCGGGTCGTGGAGAACACCGGCAAGAACTACCTGGTCGAGGTGACCCTCCACGAGGGCCGCAAGCACATCGTCCGCCGCATGCTGGCCGAGGCCGGCTTCCCGGTCGAGCGTCTGGTCCGCACGTCCTTCGGGCCGATCGCGCTGGGCGACCAGAAGTCCGGCTGGCTGCGCCGCCTCACCAACACCGAGGTCGGCATGCTGATGAAGGAGGTCGGCCTGTAGGCCGCCCCCCCCGTACGTCCGGCCCTCCGGGGCCGTGCCCGCGGCCGGTTCCTGCTCAGGCAGGCACCGGCCGCGGGCTTTTTGCCGTCCCGCCGCCTCTTGCCGAGGCCCGCTCCTGGCTTTATAGTCAGACTGACTATTACGGCCTGAAGGGGGGGCGGCATGGCGGACGACGGGACCGGGAACTACGACCCGGGGGCTTTCGAGCCGTTCGCGGTCACCGTCGACCTGGCGGTGTTCACGGTGCGCGGGGCGCGGCTGCACGTGCTGCTGGTACGGCGCGGACAGGCCCCCTACGCGGGGGAGTGGGCGCTGCCCGGCGGTTTCGTACTGCCGAGGGAGTCGGCGGAGGAGGCCGCGCTGCGCGAGCTGGCCGAGGAGACCGGCCTTTCGGAGCCGGTGGCGTCCGGGCTGTATCTCGAGCAGCTGCGCACCTACAGCGATCCGGACCGGGATCCGCGGATGCGGGTGGTGTCGGTGGCGTTCACCGCTCTCGTACCCGATCTGCCGGAGCCGCGCGGGGGCGGGGACGCGGCGGAGGCCCAATGGGTGCCGGTGGGCGGGGAGTCGGAGCCTTCGCTCGCCTTCGACCACGGGCGGATCCTGGCCGACGCGCGGCGGCGGATCGGCGACAAGCTGGAGTACACGGCGCTCGCGATGGCCTTCTGCCCACCGGAATTCACGCTCGGCGAGCTGCAGCAGGTGTACGAGACCGTGTGGGGGGTGCCGCTGGACCGCCCCAACTTCCGGCGGAAGGTGCTGGCTGCGACGGGATTCGTGGAACCGGTGGGCGGGGCGCCGCGGCGTACCGGGGGGCGGGGGAAGCCGGCGGCGCTCTACCGGGCGGGGGCGGCCAGTGCCCTGCATCCGCCGTTGCTGCGGCCGACTGCTGAGGCGAATGCCGCTCCGAAAGTTGCTCCGAATGCCGCTCCGAATGCCGCTCCGAAAGTTGCTCCGAACGTTGCTCCGCATGCTGATGTGTCCATGGAGGGACCTCGCTCATGACTTCTGCCGCCGCGGCCAAGCAGGCTGCCACCGGATCCCTGCTGGGGCTCGCCCTCGGGGACGCGCTCGGCTTTCCGACCGAGTTCAACGACGTGCCGTCGATCCTCGCCAAGTGCGGGCCCTGGCGGGAAATGGAGCTGCCGGCCAAGGCGTTCGTCTCGGACGACACGCAGATGACGCTGGCCCTGGGCCGGGGGCTGCGGACCGCTCTGGGGCGAGGGGCGCTGGGGCCGCGGCGGATGGAGCGGCCGGTGCGCGAGGAGTTCGTGGACTGGTACCACTCGCCGGAGAACAACAGGGCGCCCGGGCGGACGTGTCTGATCGCGTGCCGGCTCCTCGACAGCGACCTGCCGTGGCAGAAGGCCGCACAGATCGACTCCAAGGGCTGCGGCGCGAACATGCGGGTGGCGCCGGTGGGCCTGGTGCCGGGGCTGAGCGAGGGGGAGCGGGCGGGGGCGGCACAGTTGCAGGCAGCCCTGACGCACGGGCACCCGACAGGACTGGCGGCGAGCGACCTGACGGCGCGGGCGGTCCATCTGCTCGCCCAGGGCACCGAACCGACCGGCCTGGTCGGGCAGTTGCGGTCATACGCGCTGGAGAGCCGGAGCGTCTACCGGGAGGAGTGGCTGGGCGACCTGTGGACGTACTCCCAGGACCCGACGCCGAAACACTTCATCGAGCGGGGCTGGGACGAGTGCCTGGGCGTGCTGGAGGGGCTGGAGAAGGCGCTGCGCGACCCGTCGCTGTCACCGGAGACGGACCCGTGCCTGCTGACGGGCGACGGCTGGATCGCGGAGGAGGCGCTGGCCACGGCGCTGTTGTGCTTCCTGATGTTCCCGCAGGACCCGGTGACGGCACTGAGGCGGGCCGCCTGCACCCAGGGCGACTCCGACTCCATCGCCTGCCTGACGGGGGCCTTCGCGGGCGCCTACGCGGGGGCGGGTGCCTGGCCGGGGGAGTGGGTCGAGCGGGTGGAGTACCGGGGGGAGCTGGTGGGGCTGGGGGAGGGGTGGGACGGGCGGTAGGCAGGGGTGGTCAGGCGGGCCGGGATGGTGGGCTTGTTCACGCAGTGGAGCCGGGTGGCCATGGTACGGGCGACGGCTGCCGCGACCCGGCTGCGCAGTTCGGGCGTGAAGCCGTCGAGGTTCTTGGCATGGAGGCGGACCGAGAGCGGGATCTGCTCCTGTTGACCGGCGTGGGAGCCGCTGATCTTGCAGGGGAACGCGTAACGGGAGTCGTCCTCGTGCAGCCACCAGCCGGAGAGGACGTCGCCGCCGGCCCGGTGCCAGTCGCTCTGCAGCGACCGGAAGGGGGCACCGAACCAGCCCACTTCCACGGTGAGGGACTGCCGGGAGTCAGCTGGGCCGAAGACGCAGGGTGCGGACTCGCGGGCGTAGTAATCGTCCCCCGGGCGCCACGTGCGCCCCTCGGCCGGCAGGTCAGCGAGCAGGTTCTGCAATGGGATGCCGGTGCTGGCATATTCGACATCCTTGCTGGCCATCGAACCGCTCACGGATGCCAGGTTGCCCGCTCCCATGAGTGAGGCGCAGATGTCCTGCCCGGCGGACGAGTCGCTTGGAGCGCGGGGCGAGCAGGCTCCCGCGGTGAGTGCCAATACCAGGAGGGCGCCGGGGAGTACGTGGTAACTCCTCATGTTCCTCAGCCGACCTGACGAGCTGACTGCATCTTGAACCTGCCCAGAGAATGCGATTCCTCGAATTCCCGGAAGAGCTCTCTCCGCCCCTCCTCGGAAATGCCCACCGTGTCCGCGTACCTGGCTACTGGACGCCATGCTTCCGCCGCGCAGGACTTCTCGATCTCCTGAATCGACTTGAGGGCCTCGCCGTCGTTCTTCACCTCGTTGTCCTTGAGGTACTGCAACGTGTGATTCCCGTACGCGGTTCCGATCGCACCCGCACCGGCATCCAGCGCCAGGGGCACAGCAGTCGCCACGGCCACGCCGGCGGCAGGGCCGAGAATGAGCGCCGCCCCGACGCCGGCGACTGCGGTGGCCGCGCCCTCGACGGCGTACTTGCGCCACTCGCCCTTCTTCTCCTCGTTCAGGTTTCCCTGCTCCTCCTTGTCCTTGAAATCGAGTTCGACCTGTGAGATCCGCGACTGGTCCAGAATTCCGTGCACCTTGGCGGCGTTGTGCGCGAAGGCCACACCCGAGCCCTGGTCGTCCTCGAAGGAAGCCAGTGCACTGGATGTGTAGACCTGCTGGGCCGCCGAAAGAATCTTGTAGCCTTCCTCGCTGCTCGCTACCACGTTCATGAAGTTCCGTGCCTCGAACTCACCGAAATCCGTGCGCGGGCCTTCCCCCGAGCGGAAGAGTTCGCCTCTGTTCAAATCGTCGCCCCCACCGCCGAAGTTCAGCGTGGAGTAGTTCAAGTCGTCGATGTACGCCGCCCCCATACGGCCCAGACTGTCCATCAGGGCACCCTGCGGCTTCACCTCCGACGTGGGGCTGTACAGGTCGATGACCTTCTTCATGATCGAGGCAGTCTCCTTGTCCCGGTGCAGGCCCGGCCTCGTGTCGTCCCACGGGTGGCCCGTCGTTGCCGCTTCCAGGGCGTGGCCCAATGCGTCGGGGCCGCCTTCGTGGGTCTCCACCGCGGATCGGTCCAAGGTGTCAGGGGCCCACCGGAAGTCCGGGCTCGTCAGATCGTCGAGGTGTCTGCCGCCGGCGAAGAACTGCCTGGCCGCCTCCGGGCTGTGGCCCAGGCCCTCCAGCACGCTGGTCAGGGGGTCGTAACCCGCGCCGGAGACTCCCGAGGGATTGAAGCCGAAGTCGAAGTCCCTCTGCGTGCGCGGCATGTTCGCCGTGAACATCTCCGGGTCCTCCTTGTGGAGCCTGAGGATGTCCTCGGCCAGGGGGTTGATGAAGCGGGGGTCGTAGTCGCCGTAGCGGAGCAGTCCGCCCAGGACCTGGTAGCCGTACGGGTCGTTGAGGCCGAGGGCGTCCGCGTTGAGGCGCTGGGTGCCGAGGGTGCGGAACTCGGCGGCCCAGCTCGCCGGGAGATGGGACCGGTTGTCGGGGTCGGTGGCCGACGCCAGGGCCGTGCCCATGGCGCGCTGGAGCTCCTTGGCCAGGGCGAGACGTTCGGGCTGGTCGCCGGCCGTGCAGTCGAGGGACATCCGGGCGTAGAAGTCCAGGGCCTGCTCCGGGCCGCCCAGGCCCTGGTAGAAGGCCGTGGAGAAGTCGGAGTCCTTCGCGTTGAACTTCAGGATGGCGTTGAGTTCCGTGAACTGGGCGTCGCTCATCATCGGCCCGGCCTTCGCCAGTTCGAGAGCCCGCTCCTGCTGGGCCTCGTCCAGCGAGCCGTACGACCGGTGGCCGAAGTGCGTGGCGTCGCCGCCGTGGGACTTCCGCAGGGCGCGCGCCACCGAGGAGTCGATTTCCGCCGCATGCGCCACCAGGACGGACAGCCGGTGGTTCAGTTCGATCTCGGCAGGCGTACGGACGTCGGCGGAGGGAGGCGGCATCCCCGGCAGCCCGGCCAGCCGCAGGCCGAGTTTCGGACCTTCCACCTCGTGGAGGTGACGTACCTCCTTCTGGAGCTTGGTGAGTTCCAGGTGCGCGTCCTGCAGGACCCTGGCGATGCTCGCCGCCTGCGCCTGCGCATCGGCGAATTCCTTGGTCGCCCTGCGGATGAAGTCGCGCGTGACGACCGCGTTGACGCCGGCCCAGCGGGCACGTTCGGACTTGTGGAGCAGCCCGCTGCGCGCCTGGGCCGCGAGGCGTGCGAGGTGGGAGGCCGTCTGCTGCCAGTCGGCCGCCGCCCGCCCCAGCGCGGCGAGGTCGGCCCCTGCCAGATCGGTGTGCGTGAGCGCACTCACCGGCCCACCGCTCGCCGGCGCCCCGCTCCTCAGCCCACCGCTCGCCGGCGCCCCGCTCCTCAGCGCTCCGCTCGCCGGCGCCCCGCTCCTCAGCGCTCCGCTCACCCGAAGTACGTGTTCAGACGGGAGACCGGGATCTCCGGAGCGGTGATGCCCCGGATCGTCGCGCGCACCTTCGCCTCGTCCCTGGCGTGCGACGCCTTCGAGTGGTCGAGGTGGTTCGAGATGTGCGCGCAGGCCTGGAGAAGGGAGCGCAGCTGGGAGGTCCAGAGGGTGGTGGTGGTTTCCAGCGCGGCGCCCATGGCGAAGTGGTCGCGTGTGAGGGAGGCGGCCGCCCGGCTGGACGTACAGGAGCCCGCGGAGTTCAGGCCGCGGCCCGCCACGTCCGCGTGCTGGAGGAGCGCGCGGTGCAGGACGTACGCCTCGTGCCCGACCGCCCCCAGGTCGTCCTGGTGGGCCACGAGGTCGGCCCGGCCCCCGGGGGGCGTGCCGGGCCCGGACTTCAGCTGCTGCCACTCGCTCCAGGCCACAGGCCGGTTCCTCCCCGGGTGCGTGCTACGTCGACTCCTCGTACGCGCGCGCCGACTCGCGGCGCGTACGGATCAGGAAGTCTTCCACCCGGGCGTGGTCGGGGAGGGGCGGCAGCGGGCTGGCGGGCGCGGCCTCGGAGGCGGCGGCGATGAGGCCGCTCAGTCGTCTTTCCACCTCAGGCCAGGGGACTTCGCCGCGTTTGACGGCGAGGAGGGACTCGCGGGCGTCGCCCACGTCGAGGACCAGTTCACCCGTACGGAGAAGGAAGAGACAGCTGGACAGCAGGCGGAGCAGGTGCATGGCGTGCTTCCAGCGCGGAGCACCGTACTGGCGTACGTCGGCACCGATCTTGCGGCGCTGGCTCTGTGCGTAGCCGACGAACGTCGTGTGCACCTGGCGGGAGAGGAACGCCCCGCGCAGGGAGAGGAGTTCCTCGCCCCGGTGGTCCGCGTGGAGGGGCAGCGGGGAGTGCAGGACTTCGAGGATGTTGGGGTTGGCACGCAGGGCCAGCCCGCAGAACCGTTCGAGCTCCCAGGAGAACTGCTCGGGAGCCGGACCCTCCAGATGGGTCGGTGGCTTGTCGAAGCGCCAGAAGAGGGGGGTGGGCGCGACGAAGACCCCCCGCAGATCCGTGTCGCTCTCCTCCGTCGCGAGGCCGAAGGCGCGCGAGCCCATGACACAGGCGTAAACGGTGTGGTCGTGGAGGAGGGCGTGCGCGGATTCCGTCGAAGGGGGTCTCGTCATACGGGGATTGTGGCCGTTCAGGCCAGCCGGATCGAACTGCTTTCCACCGTGATCGCCCGCGGCGGTAGCGGTTGCGGGGCCGGACCGCCCGCCACCGAACCGTCCGACACCTTGAACTTGCTGCCGTGGCAACGGCAGTTGATGGTGCCGCCGGACACCTCGGCAACCGAACAGCCCTGGTGGGTACAGACCGCGGAGAACGCCTTGAAGCTGCCCGCCTCGGGCTGCGTGACGACCACCTTCGCGTCCTTGAAGACCTTGCCGCCGCCCACCGGGATCTCCGAGGTGGCTGCCAGAGGGGCGGGCTCGGGCGGCTGCTGGCCGCCGGAGGCCGACGGCGCAGGCGCCGAGCCGGCAGGGGGCGTGGCACCGTCACTCCCGCCGCCGCCCTCCTCGCCGTACTTGCCGCAGCCGGTGGCCAGGACCGCCGCCGTGCCGGCTGCCGCCGCGAGTACGGTGCGTCGGGTGGTGGGTTCGAGCATGGGCTTGGCTCCCTTGTGAAGACGTACGGGGTACGAGGGGGACTCGGGGTACGAGGGACTCGGGTACGACGGGGACTCAGGTACGCGGAGGGCTCGGGGGTGCGCCGCTAGGTGGACAGGCCGAACGTCTGGAAGAACCACAGTGCCGACGTCAGCCAGACCGCGGTGAGCACGGTGAAGACCAGGCCGCCCACGACCGGCAGCAGCCAGCCGGGCAGCCGCTCCGCGCGCAGCAGCAGCATCTTGGCGCTGAACGCGCCGAAGAAGAAGCAGCCCGCCAGAGAGTGCCACATCACACGGCTGCCGAAACGCTGGAAACCCAGACCGTAGAGGCAGTGCACGGCCACCGGCACCGCGAGCAGGAAGGCGACCCGGCCCGACCAGCGGTGGGCGGCGGACAGCGCCGGGGTGCTGCGGACCCCCGGCAGCCTGCCGTACATCGCGAGGGCCAGCACGACCTGGGCGAGCGCGAAGACGAACGCCGCCGTCGCCAACCAGGACTTCACCGCACCCGTGCTGCTGAACCCCGCCAGGTTGAACGCCGTACCGGCCGGGTCGTGAAGGCTGCCGTACGCCCCGAGGGCGACCGCCACCGCGGCGGCGACCAGCGCCGGGACCAGCCAGCGTGCCGGGCCGGGGCGGCCGTGGCCGCCGGAAGGAGAGGACGGAGCGGGGAACGACGCGGTACGGGCGTGGGGGTCGGCATTGCTCATCTCGGGGTCACTCCCTGGCCGTTGCTGGGCCGCTCCAGGACGGGTGGAGCGAGAAAGGGTGGATCCGGATCTGGTGGGTCGCGGTCGGGTGGATTCAGGACAGGAGGATTCAGGACGGGAGGATCGAGGGCGCGGGCATCGCGAGGGAGTGCGCATCGGGCGCGGTGCTACGGGGACACCGGGCGGGCGGTCAGCCATGCCTGGTCGACGGCCACGGCACCGGTGGCCGGGTCGATTCCGGGAGCGGGAGAGGGCTTGCCGTCCCGGGTGACGATGCCGACCTGGCGGCCGTCCTGGAGGACGATCCAGCCGCCGTCGACCTCGGTGCCGCGCACCTCGTTGGTGGCGCGGTAGAGACCGGAGGGCTTGGTGGCCGCGGCGGCGGTGAAGTCCTGTGCCCGGTTGCCGACCTCCACCCGGCCCTCGACCTTGCCCGCCCGGGTGACCGCTTCCAGTTCGGCGCCGTTCTTGCCGGTCAGGCGCATGCTGCCGTCGTCCTTGACATCACCCTTCAGCCAGGACTCGCGGGTGCGGCCGTCGCAGTAGTAGGCCACCGCCCTGCCGTCCTGTACGGAAACGGACACCGCGGCCGTGCCGTCCGTGGTGCGCCCGGCGTAGACGCCCTTCGGTGCGGGGGCGGCCGGGGGCGGGGCCGTCGGCGTCGTCGGAGACGGGGAGAGCGCCGGGGTGGGTGAGCCGGTAGGTGCGGGTGGGGCGGATGCTGCGTCGCCGACCGCGTACCCCGGAGTCTTCGTGCCGGTCGTCGCGTTGAGCGAGAGCATGAACGCGGCGAGCAGCAGCCCGGCGAGCAGCGTGTAGAGGGGACCTGAGCGCTTCACCGGAAGCCTCCGCACCGGCACCGGGTAGGCGGTGCCGGCCCCCATGCAAGCGGACCCCGGACCGCGCCGTCCATAGTCAGGACGGGCCGGACAGTGTGTTCGGAAAACCGGGACGGAGTGCCCTGGCGGATGGGACGGATACGTACGAGTGGCAGCTGATCGGTATCTGGGCGAGATTGAACGGGTCTGACGGGTCCGGGACCGGACTCGACCTTGTGGCTTCTGGACGTGTCTCGAAAGGCAGGACCATGGCGGGCAACGACCTCGGCAGTCTCCTCGGCGGCCTCCTGGGCGGCGGGAACTCCGGTTCCGGCGGCGGTGCAGGGAACATCCTCGGCTCACTCCTCGGCGCCCTCGGCGGATCCGGCGGCAAGGAGGGCGGCGGCAGTCCGCTGGACGGCCTCATGGACATGCTGAAGAAGTCGGGCCTCGCCGACCAGGCCGAGTCCTGGGTCGGTACGGGCGAGAACAAGCCGGTCAGCGGAGAGCAGGTCGCCCGGGCCCTGCCGGACGACGCCCTCGCCGACGCCGCCCAGCAGGCAGGGGTGAGCCCGCAGGAGGCCGCCGACCAGCTGGCTGCGAGCCTGCCGCAGGCGGTCGACAAACTGACTCCGCAGGGTTCCCTCCCGCAGGCCGCCTCGCTGGAGGACCTCATCAAGGAGCAGCGGCTGTGACCGGGGCCGGCTGACCGGACGCGGGCCCGGAGGCGGACGCGCACGCGGACGTGGACGCGTACCCGGAGGCGGACGTGGGCGTGGACGTGGGCCCGGATGCGCTCGCGGACGTGGACGCGGGCCCGGAAGGCGGACGCGGCCAGGCACGGACGTGCCCGCGGTCGGAGGTCCGGACGCGGGCGGGCACGGGTGTACGGGTGCCCGGTCCCGTCGGCGGCGGGCCCATTAGGCTGAACGGATCTCCTGAACCCTGTTCCGCCCCGGCATCCCGCCGGCCTGCGCAAGGACGTCGCCCTGTGAGAACCGCACTCGTCATCGGCACCGGCCTGATCGGCACGTCCGCCGCCCTCGCCCTCGCGGCCCGGGGCGTCACCGTCCACCTGGCCGACCACGACCCGGACCGTGCGAGCACCGCGGCCGCGCTCGGCGCCGGCACCGACGCCGCTCCCGAGGGGCGCGTGGACCTGGCGATCGTCGCGGTGCCCCCCGCACACGTCGCCGCCACCCTGGCGGACGCGATGCGGCGCCAGGTGGCCCGCGGGTACATCGACGTGGCCAGCGTGAAGGGCGGACCGCGGCGCGAGCTGGAGGAGCTGGGCTGCGACCTCACCCCGTACATCGGGACGCACCCGATGGCGGGCAAGGAGAAGTCCGGGCCGCTGGCGGGCTCCGCCGACCTCTTCGAGGGGCGCCCCTGGGTGCTGACGCCGACCCGGGACAGTGACACCGAGGTGCTCAATCTGGCGCTGGAGCTGGTGGCGCTGTGCCGGGCGGTGCCCGTGGTGATGGACGCCGACGCCCACGACAGGGCCGTCGCACTGGTCTCGCACACTCCGCAGCTGGTGTCCTCGATGGTGGCCGCCCGCCTCGAGGAGGCCGACGAGACGGCCGTACGGCTGTGCGGGCAGGGCATCAGGGACGTGACGCGGATCGCGGCGTCCGACCCCCGGATGTGGGTGGAGATCCTCTCGGCCAACCCGGGGCCCGTGGCCGACGTACTGGCCGGGGTGGCCGACGACCTGGCGGACACCGTGCAGTCGTTGCGCGCCCTGGAGTCCGGCGACGAGGTGAAGCGCAGGGGCGGGGCCGCCGGCATCGCCGACGTCCTGCGGCGGGGCAACGCGGGACGGGTGCGGATGCCCGGCAAGCACGGCTCGGCGCCCGCCGCGTACGAGGTCGTGGCGGTGCTCATCAGCGACCAGCCGGGCCAGCTCGCCCGGATCTTCGCCGACGCCGGGCGCGCGGGGGTCAACATCGAGGACGTGCGGATCGAGCACGCGACGGGACAGCAGGCGGGCCTCGTGCAGTTGATGGTGGACCCGGGGGCGGTGGACGCACTGTCGCGGGCGCTGGTGGAGCAGGGCTGGGGGCTGCGGAAGTAGGCCGGGAGGCGGAACCGCGGCAGCGGGCCCCGGGGCGGAGCCCGTGAGGGCCAGGCGTTCGGGGCGGGGGATTGACGCGGTACCGTAGATGGTTGGCAGTGATGCAGCCTGCCTCCCTCCGCCCGTGTACCAGGAAGGTGTCCGACACCGTGGAAAACGCCGCCCGGACCGCCCCGGCAGCAGTGATTGTCGCCATCGACGGCCCCTCCGGCACGGGCAAGTCCAGCACGTCCAAGGCCGTCGCCGCCAAGCTGGGGCTCAGCTACCTGGACACCGGCGCCCAGTACCGGGCGATCACCTGGTGGATGCTGACCAACGGTGTCGACGTGGCGGACGCGGCGGCAGTGGCCAACGCATCCGCCAAGCCCGCGATCGTCTCCGGGACGAACCCGTCCGCCCCGACGATCACCGTCGACGGAGTGGACGCCTCCGGCCCCATCCGTACCCCCGAGGTCACCGCCAAGGTCAGCGCGGTCAGCGCCGTCCCCGAGGTACGCACCCGGATCACCGAGCTCCAGCGCGAGATCGCCCGCTCCACCGGGGGCGGCATCGTCGTCGAGGGCCGCGACATCGGCACCACCGTGCTGCCGGACGCCGACCTGAAGATCTTCCTCACCGCGTCGGCCGAGGCCCGTGCGGCCCGCCGCAGCGGCGAGACCAAGGGCGCCGACGTCGCCGCCACCAAGGAAGCCCTGATCAAGCGGGACGCCGCCGACTCCGGCCGCAAGACCTCCCCGCTGGCCAAGGCCGACGACGCGGTCGAGGTGGACACCACCGAACTGACCCTCGACCAGGTCATCGAGTGCGTCGTCACCCTGGTCGAGGAGAAGCGGGCAGGGAAGTGACGGGGAAGGACACGTCCGGCGCCGCCGCCGTGCCCGGCGTCGCCACCCGGCGCGGAGCCGCCGTCGGGCGGGGCATCGGCATCGGGCTGATGTACGGGCTCTGGAAGCCCCGTGTGCTGGGCTCCTGGCGGGTACCGGCCGCGGGCCCCGTCATCCTCGCCGTGAACCACGCGCACAACATCGACGGACCGATGCTGATGGGGACCGCGCCGAGGCCGGTGCACTTCCTCATCAAGAAGGAGGCCTTCGTCGGCCCCCTCGACCCGTTCCTGCGGGGCATCGGACAGCTGAAGGTCGACCGTGCGAGCGTCGACCGGAGCGCCATCACCGACGCGCTCGGGGTACTGGGCGACGGCGGCGTGCTGGGGATCTTCCCCGAGGGCTCGCGCGGCGAGGGCGACTTCGCCTCGCTGCGCGCCGGGCTCGCGTACTTCGCCGTACGGTCGGGGGCGCCCATCGTCCCCGTCGCCGTTCTCGGCGGAGCGGAGCGCAAGGGGCGGCTGATATCCGCACTGCCCCCGCTGCGCAGCCGGGTCGACGTCGTCTTCGGCGAAGCCTTCGACGCCGGTGACGGAAGCGGAAGGCGCACCAGGAAGGCGCTGGACGAGGCCACCGTACGGATCCAGGAGCGGCTGGCCGCACACCTGACCGGGGCCCGGCGGCTCACCGGGCGTTAGCGCCCGGCCTGCCGGTGGGCGAGACTTGAGTAGTGGGCCGCGGCGAAACGCGGCCCATCGATGATGATTGAGGAACGGACTTCATGAACGACCAGATCCACTCCGGCGACGAGCACGGACCCGAGCAGGGCGCCTCCCACGGTGCGCTCGGTGACGCCGAGTACGCGGAGTTCATGGAGCTCGCCGCGCAGGAGGGCTTCGACGCAGAGGAGATCGCGGGAGCCCTCGACGAGGCGAACGCCGGCCCCCTTCCCGTGCTCGCCGTCGTCGGCCGCCCCAATGTCGGCAAGTCGACCCTGGTGAACCGCATCATCGGCCGCCGCGAGGCCGTCGTGCAGGACAAGCCGGGTGTCACCCGCGACCGCGTCTCCTACGAGGCCGAGTGGGCGGGCCGCCGCTTCAAGGTCATGGACACCGGTGGCTGGGAGCAGGACGTGCTGGGGCTCGACGCCTCCGTCGCCGCCCAGGCCGAGTACGCGATCCAGACCGCCGACGCGGTCGTCTTCGTCGTCGACTCGACGGTCGGCGCCACCGACACCGACGAGGCCGTCGTACGACTGCTCCGCAAGGCCGGTAAGCCGGTCGTGCTGTGCGCCAACAAGGTCGACGGCCTGTCCGGCGAGGCCGACGCGACCTCGCTGTGGTCGCTGGGCCTCGGCGAGCCGCACCCGGTCTCCTCCCTGCACGGCCGCGGTACGGGCGACATGCTCGACGCCGTCCTGGAGGCCCTGCCGGACGCCCCCGCGCAGACCTTCGGCAACGGCACCCCGCTCGGCGGCCCGCGCCGGATCGCCCTCATCGGCCGTCCGAACGTCGGCAAGTCCTCGATGCTGAACAAGGTGGCCAAGGAGGACCGGGTCGTTGTCAACGAGCTGGCCGGCACCACCCGTGACCCGGTCGACGAGCTGATCCAGCTCGGCGGCGTCACCTGGAAGTTCATCGACACCGCGGGCATCCGCCGCCGGGTGCACCTCCAGGAGGGCGCGGACTACTACGCCTCGCTCCGTACGGCAGCGGCCCTGGAGAAGGCCGAGGTCGCCGTCATCCTGATCGACTCCAGCGAGTCCATCTCGGTGCAGGACCAGCGCATCGTCACGATGGCCGTCGAAGCGGGCCGCGCCATCGTTCTCGCCTTCAACAAGTGGGACACCCTCGACGAGGAGCGCCGCTACTACCTGGAGCGCGAGATCGACTCCGAGCTGGCCCAGGTCGCCTGGGCCCCGCGGGTCAACGTCTCCGCCCTCACCGGCCGCCACATGGAGAAGCTGGTCCCGGCGATCGAGACGGCGCTGGAGGGCTGGGAGACCCGCGTGCCCACCGGCCGCCTCAACGCCTTCCTCGGCGAGCTCGTCGCCGCCCACCCGCACCCGGTCCGCGGCGGCAAGCAGCCCCGCATCCTGTTCGGGACGCAGGCGGGTGCCAAGCCGCCGCGGTTCGTGCTGTTCGCCTCGGGCTTCCTGGAGGCCGGTTACCGGCGGTTCGTCGAGCGCCGTCTGCGCGAGGAGTTCGGCTTCGAGGGAACGCCGATCCACATCTCGGTCCGCGTGCGCGAGAAGCGCGGCCGCAAGAAGTAGTCCGCGGGAAGCGGGTCAGTAACCCCTGCGGGGGGCGGGCGGCAGTGCGGCGGGGACGTGGTTCCCGGTGTACTGCCGCCCTTGTGCGTGCTGGGTGTGCAGGCTCTGCCAGGGGCTGTACGGAGCCGTGTGCACGGGCCCGAGGTGGCCGCCGTGGCCGTGCTGGTGGTGCTGGCCCGTCGTGGTGCCGAAGCCGGTGTAGCCGAGATCCTCCTCGCCGCTCCGGTCACCGGGCAGCGCACGGAACGACCTGCGGTACTCGGAGTACAGCGCGTCGAAGATCGGAGTGAACGAGGCGTGCGGCGGCGTCTCCTGGGGAGGCCGCATGGCGGGGATCTGGCTCTGGTACGGGCGAGTGGGGTCGTATGGGTGCACGTCTGTGCCAACGACCCCACTGCCCGTCGGATGCGGGTGACCGGGGCACCGGCCCCGCGCATCCGGGTCCTTCTCCGTGCAGGTGGGGACCGCGCGGGTCAGGACCGGGCCGGTCAGGTGCCTGCGAGCGGCATCGTCGCGGCGACCAGCAGCCCGTTCGCGGCGGCCTTGTCGAGGGCGTCGCGCAGCACGTCCTCGCGCGGCTGCCGGCCGATCGAGCCGGCCGGGGCGGCCAGCACCAGGACCTTCTGCAGCTTGTTCGCCGCGGTCCGCCAGCCGTCGGTGACCTGGAGCGGGCGGTCCGCCTGCCACCAGGCCACCGGTCCCGCACCGGCGGCGCCGGGCTGCAGCACCGCGTGCAGCTGCCCCATCGCCAGCAGCACGGACCAGCCGGGCAGCTCGGCGGGCACCGACTTCAGGTCGGCGACCGGCAGGAAACCCTGCTCCGTGAGCAGGGACAGGAACTCGTCGCCGTTGTCGGCGCCGGGGCGGGCGACCGCCCCGGTCGGCTCCACGACGAGCGCGGGCCGCAGCTCGCCCTCGATGAGGACGAGACCGCTGGTCACTCCGAGCACGGCCTGCTCCGGAGCCGCACCGGAACCGTCCTGGCTCGCGGTGATGGAACGGACAGCGCCCTGGAGCTGCTCCTCGGAGACCGGGACGACCTGGGAGGGGATGCAGGTGGCGTGCGCGAAGGCGAGCACCGCCGTCTCCTCACCGACGAACAGGACGGTGCTGGTGGCCTCCTGCCCCGAGTCGCCGGGCGTACGGCAGGAGGTGCAGTCGTAGCTGCCGGGGGCGTTCTCACCGGCGAGCAGCCGGTCGGCTTCTACGTCGCCGATCTCGGCGCGGACGTCGTCGCTGACGTCGAGCATGCGCGACACGGGTGGCTCCTCGAACTGGTTGCGGGCGCCGGGCGGTTCCCGGAGCTCCAAGAAGACAACGGGCGATCCGCGGCTGGAGTCACGCACGGCGGGCAAGGGATGAGGAATCGGCCGGCCGCCCCGCGCGCCCCGCACACCCGCGCGCGGGGCGGTGATGGGGTGGCGAAGTGCTGAAGCATCGACTCCGTTTCCTGTCCTGTGCCGCGGTCGGCGCGCTGCTCGCCCTCTCCCCGGCACCCGGCGCCGCCGCCGCGCCGCCCGGCCTGCCCCCGGCCGCCGGACCGCCTCCGTCCGCCGGACCGCCTCCGTCCGTACCGGGCTCCGGGCCGCATCGGTGCGCCGCGGACGAGTGGCCGTGGAACTGTCTCGCGGAGTGCGAGAGCGACGGCGACTGGAGCACCAACACCGGCAACGGCTACTACGGCGGGCTCCAGTTCGGGCAGGCGACCTGGGAGGAGCACGGCGGACTGGCGTACGCACCCCGGGCGGACCTGGCGACCCGCGCCGAGCAGATCGCGGTGGCCAAGGAGGTGCTGAGCACGCAGGGGTGGCGCGCCTGGCCGGACTGCTCCAGGAAGTACGGGCTCCCCGACCGCCGCATCCACATCGTGAAGTCCGGCGAGACACTGTCCTCGATCGCCGCCAGGTACAAGGTGAAGGGCGGCTGGCAGGCCCTCCACAAGGCCAACGAGGACATGGTCGGGCCCCGCCCGGACAGGCTGAACGCGGGCACCTGGCTGGTCATTCCACGCGGCTCGGCACCCGGCCGGGTGAATGCGGAGCCCGCGGCGGGGCCGGGGGGAGAGCCGGCGTCCGAGGTCGAGCCCGGGTCCGAATCCGAGGTTGGGCCCGAGCCTGAGCCCGGGTCCGAGCCCGATTCCGAGATCGGGCCCGAGCCCGAAATCGGGTCCGAGATCGGGTCCGAGCCCGAGCCCGAGCCCGAGCCCGAGCCCGAATCCGACTCCGAGCCCGAGATCGGGTCCGAGCCCGGAGCCGGGCCGGGGTTCTGACGCGTTCCGGTGCTCCGTCCGTGAGCAAGGACCGTCCCCGGCCCGCTCCGGAGCACACTGCGCGGCCGGCCGGCCGGGGAGGGATGGACCACACCCGCTCCACCGTCCCGCAGCTGTCCTACCGGCGGTGACCCCGAGGCGCACCGGAGAGTGCCCGTCGTCCCGGGCGGCGAAGTAGAGTCCTTGGACCAACGAAATGCGGCCACCCGCAGGGCAGGGCCGCCGAAGACCAGGAGGTCTCGCCGGCGTATGCACATATCTTTCCTGCTCCACAACGCCTACGCCGTCGGCGGCACGATCCGCACCACGTTCAACCTCGCCCAGGAACTGGCCGTGCACCACGACGTGGAGATCACATCCGTCTTCCGGCACCGCGACGAGCCCTCGATGAGCGCTCCCACCGGCGTGCGCATCGGGCACCTGGTGGACCTGCGCAAGGAGAGCCCCGGCTACGACGGAGACCTTGCCGACTACTCCCGCCCGGCCCGGGTCTTTCCCGCCGGGGACGGCCGTCACTACCAGTACAGCCGGCTGACCGACCAGCGGATCGGCGCCTACCTGCGGGATCTGGCGGCCGACGTCGTCGTGGGCACCAGGCCAGGACTCAACGTGCACCTCGCCCGGCAGGCCAGGCGCGACACGGTACGGGTCGCCCAGGAGCACCTCACCCTGGACAGCCACCGCTTCAGGCTCCGCCGCGAGCTGCGCTTCCAGTACGCCCTCCTGGACGCGATCACCACCGTCACGGAGGCCGACGCGCGCGCCTACCGCAGCGAACTGAAGCTCCCCGGCGTCCGCATCGAAGCCGTGGCCAACAGTGTTCCGCCCGCCTCCCTCCCGCCCGCCGACAGCGAGAGCAAGTGGGTCATCGCCGCGGGCCGCCTCACTCCCGGAAAGCGCTACGACCTGCTGATCAGCGCCTTCGCCCAGGTCGTCGCCGCCCGCCCGGACTGGAGGCTGCGCATCTACGGCGCGGGCGTGAGCACCCCGAAGCTGCGCGCCCAGATCAACGAGCTCCGCCTGCACAACCACGTCTTCCTGATGGGCATCGCCAACCCGCTGGAGGCGGAGTGGCCCAAGGGATCGATCGCGGCCGTCACCTCCGACCTGGAGTCCTTCGGCATGACCATCGTCGAAGCCATGCGCTGCGGGCTGCCCGTGGTGTCCACCGACTGCCCGCACGGCCCCCGCGAGATCATCCGCGACGGCGTCGACGGCCGCCTGGTGCCCACCGGCGACGCGGACTCCGTCGCCCGCGCCCTCCTCGACCTGATCGACGACGACGGCCTGCGCGCCCGAATGGGCCGGGCGGCGCTGGAGAACTCCGCGCGCTTCGACCCGGGGGCGATCGCCGAGCGGCACGCCGCCCTGTACGCGGACCTCGTCGCACGCGGGACCAACAGCCGCTCCCACAGCCCCCTCAGGGACACTCTGCACCGCGCGCCCGGACGGCTCATCGACGAAGCCTTCACCCTGCGCCGCAAGGTCCTCTCCACGCTCCGGAAAGGGCGTACCGCATGAGCAGCTCTTCCTCCTCCCCGCCGCCGCCCGGGGCCGGTGCCCCCCAGGTGCCGCACGCCGACTGCACCGTGGACTCGGCGGGCGGCGTCACCTTCGACGTGGCGCTGGCGGCGGCCGACGCGGCACTGGTGCTGCGCCGCCGCGGCGGGGCCCCCGGCGGCGACGTACGGCTGCCCCTCACGCCCGTCCCGCACGGCCGGCTGCGCGCCGTGCTGCCCAGCACCGTCGACCTCCCCGAGGGCCACTGGGAGGCGCACGTGTACGCCGCCGGGGGAGCGGACCTCACCGTCCGGCCCGGCGTCAGCGACCTGCGCGCCCTCCTCGACCGCACGCCCGACCCGCACCACGAGACGGTCGCCGTGCGCATCCCCTACGCGGCTGCGGACGGCAGCCTCGCCGTCCGCAGCTGGCGGCGCACCCCGCACGCCGAGGCGGGCGACCTCACCTTCCGTACGGCCGAGGCAGCCATGACGGTGGAGGGGCGGCTGTACGGGGCCGAGCTCGGGCCGGGCGCCGTGGTCGAGGCCCGGCTGCGCGGCGACCGCGGCAGGATCCACCGCGAGCCCGTGACGGGCGGGGCGCACAGCTTCGCCTTCACGCTTCCCTACGCCCCCCTCGCCGAGGGCCGCGACGGCGCCAAGTGGGCCTGGGACCTGTGGCTGACGGCGGCGGCGGACGCCCCCGCGATACGCGTGGCACGGCTGCTGGACGACGTCGCCCACAAGCAGTCCGTGTTCACGTACCCGGCGCTGCCGGTCGGTGACGACGGCAAGACCGTCGGCTTCCCGTACTACACCCTCGACAACGACCTCACCGTGCAGGTCAGCACGCCCTGACCGGGCCGGCCACAGCGATCACTGCGGCCCGTGGTCTCCTCGCGCGCGCTCCGGATCGAGGGGCGCCGGCTCCGTCTGGGACAGCTGCTGGAGCTCGGCGATCTTCGGATGGTGCAGATCGAACGCCGGGGACTCCGAGCGGATCCTGGGCAGGGTGACGAAGTTGTGCCGGGGCGGCGGGCAGGAGGTCGCCCACTCCAGCGAGCGCCCGAACCCCCACGGGTCGTCCCGGTCGGCCCTCTCGCCGTACTTCGCGGTCTTCCAGATGTTGTAGAGGAACGGCAGCGTGGACAGGCCCAGCAGGAACGCTCCACCGGTGGAGAGCATGTTCAGCGCGGTGAAGCCGTCGGCGTCGAGGTAGTCCGCATAGCGGCGCGGCATCCCCTCCGCCCCCAGCCAGTGCTGCACCAGGAACGTGGCGTGGAAGCCCACGAACAGCGTCCAGAACTGGATCTTGCCCAGTCGCTCGTCGAGCATCTTGCCGGTGAACTTCGGCCACCAGAAGTAGAACCCGGCGAACGTCGCGAAGACGACCGTGCCGAACACCACGTAGTGGAAGTGCGCCACCACGAAGTACGAGTCGGTGACGTGGAAGTCCAGCGGCGGCGACGCGAGCAGCACCCCGGTCAGCCCGCCGAACAGGAAGGTGACCAGGAAGCCGACCGACCACAGCATCGGCGTCTCGAAGGACAGCGAGCCCTTGAGCATCGTGCCCGTCCAGTTGAAGAACTTCACCCCGGTCGGCACCGCGATCAGGAACGACATGAAGGAGAAGAACGGCAGCAGCACCGCCCCCGTCGCGAACATGTGGTGCGCCCACACCACCAGCGACAGCCCGGTGATGGCCATGGTCGCGCCGATCAGCATCACGTAGCCGAAGATCGGTTTGCGCGAGAAGACCGGGATGATCTCCGTGATGATCCCGAAGAACGGCAGCGCGATGATGTAGACCTCGGGATGGCCGAAGAACCAGAACAGGTGCTGCCAGAGCAGCGGCCCGCCGTTCTCCGGCGCGAAGACCATCGATCCGAACCGCCGGTCGGCCTCCAGCACGAGCAGCGCGGCCGCGAGCACCGGGAAGGCCACCAGGATCAGGATCGAGGTGAACAGCACGTTCCAGGTGAAGATCGGCATCCGGAACATGGTCATGCCGGGAGCGCGCATCCCGATGATGGTGGTGAGGAAGTTCACCGCCCCCAGGATCGTGCCGAAGCCGGACAGGGCGAGCCCCATGATCCACAGGTCGGCACCCATGGTCGGCGTCCGCTCCAGGCTGCTGAGCGGGGTGTAGGAGGTCCAGCCGAAGTCCGCGGGACCGCTGGTCACCAGCAGCGAGCCGAGCACGATGAGCCCGCCGAAGAGGAACAGCCAGTACGAGAACATGTTCAGCCTCGGGAACGCCACGTCGGGCGAACCGATCTGGAGCGGCATGATCGCGTTGGCGAACCCGGCGAAGGTCGGCGTCGCGAACAGCAGCAGCATGATCGTGCCGTGCATCGTGAACGCCTGGTTGTACTGCTCGTTCGACATGAGCTGCATGCCGGGCCTGGCCAGCTCGGCCCGCATCACGAGCGCCATCACTCCGGCGACCAGGAAGAACCCGAACGACGTGATCAGGTAGAGATGCCCGATCTTCTTGTGGTCGGTGGTGGTCAGCCAGTCCACCACCACCCTGCCGGGACGCCGGGTCCGCGCGGGTTCCGCGACGGTCGTCCCCAAGGTCTCCGTGCCCATCGTGCCCCCTCGCAGTCCGCGCCCCGGGCCCACCGGACTCATGATGCGCGGGGCGTCCCGGATCCGACAGAGGGCGTACCGAACCGGATGCGCGTGCGAGATGTGCTACGCGTACACCGAGGACGCCGAGTTGGGGTGGAATCAAGAATTCCGGATGTGGTTGCAGCGCCGGAATCCAGGCCGATGATCGGCAAGTGTGCAAAGTCTGTGCGCGACCTTCGAAAAGAATTCTGACTGTCCGATGATTTTGATAAAAGACGTACCCGAAACGGTCTTTCCGAACAAAGGAAGTGCCCCATCGGGTGAAAGGGCGGGAGGCAAACTCTTGTCGTGATCTTGTGACACAAGCGTGACCGGGAAGGTATCTGGCGCCTACGGTGGGTCCCATGGCACCTCTACCGACACCCCCCGTCCAGCCCGACGACGACCCCGAGCGCTATGTCGGCCGCAGCGCGGCCGAGGCCGAGCGGATGGCCACCGCGCACGGCTGGCGCACCGTCAGGGCGCTGCCGCCCGGCACGATCATCACGATGGAGTTCGTTCAGGGACGGCTCAATCTCGAGGTCAAGGACGACACCGTGACCCGCTCCTGGGTCGGCTGAAGCCGGCCCCGTCGTCCCCGGCGCCGCCGGGTACGACGAGGGCCCCGGACCGCTCTCCAGGAG
>NZ_JBHXRV010000071.1:26004-35523 GCF_042716745.1 Streptomyces sp. NPDC058663 | reverse complement strand
ACAGCACACTCGGTGTCCCGGAGCCCCGCGGCTCTTGCGCTGTACTTCTCCAGTGGCCCTTCGCCGGCTATGGCGTCAGGCGGACTTGCGGCTGTCCCGCGGATGCACCGCGATGTTCATGGCGCCGGAACGCAGTACCGCGAGCCTTTCGGCCAGGACCTCTTCGAGTTCCTCGCGGGTGCGTCGCTCCATGAGCATGTCCCAGTGCGTTCGCGCGGGCTTGCCCTTCTTCTCCTCCGGCCCATCGCCGTCCACCAGGAGTGCCTGGGTCCCGCAGACCTTGCACTCCCACTCCGGCGGAATTTCCGCTTCCACGGAGAAGGGCATCTCAAAGCGATGGCCCTTCTCACATGCGTACTCCACCGCCTGGCGCGGGGCCAGATCGATGCCGCGGTCCGTCTCGTAGCTGGTAACCACGAGCCGCGTACCGCGGAGAGCTCGCTCACTCATGAATCGTGCCTCCCGGGCTTGTCGCCCACAGGACAGGTGTTGTCGCTGTCGTCGTCATCCGGTCAACGTCCGGTCGGCGGTAAAGATTCCCGTTGCGGGTCAGTGCGTCGCCCGTCGTGCCGCCCCTTGTTGTACCCACCAGTGACCGCTTTGTCACATCTGACATCAGATGTGACCCCTACTTTTTCCTGCGCAAGCACGCAGTAACGGTCCGCCTGGTAAGCCAAAGGCGTACACTACCGGCCTTTTACTTCGAGGTCTAAATTCTTTCCGGTACGGGGTTTCCCGCCGCCTCCACGGCCCTCCTCACGGGTACCCGCGCGAGCAGGATGAACCCCACCACGAAGAAGGCCACCAGGGAGAGGATGGCGTTCCGGTAGCTCCCCGTCAGCTGGAAGGCCAGACCGAACACCAGTGGCCCCAGCCAGCTCATGCCCCGGTCGCTCATCTCGTACGCGGAGAAGTACTCGGCCTCCTTGCCGCGCGGCACCAGGTGCGAGAACAGCGAGCGGGACAGCGCCTGGCTGCCGCCGAGCACCAGCCCGATCGCCGCCGCCAGCAGGTAGAACCCGGCGGGCGCCCCGGCAGGGAGGAAGTACCCCGCGCCGATCGTCAGCGTCCAGGCGACGAGCGAGACGAGAATGGTCCGCTTGGCGCCGAACCGCTGGGCCAGCCGGCCCATTGCGAGCGCCCCGAAGACCGCCAGGACCTGGACCAGGAGGATGGCGGTGATGAGGGTGGTCTGGTCGAGCCCCAGCTCCTCGGACCCGTAGACCGAGGCCTGCGAGATCACCGTCTGGACGCCGTCGTTGTAGACCAGATAGGCGAGCAGGAAGGACAGCGTCAGCGGGTGGCGGCGCATGTCCTTGAGGGTCGCCAGCAGCTGCCGCCAGCCCTGTCCCACGGACGCCCGGGCGCCGTCCGCCGCCACCTTGCGGTCCCGCAGCCGGCGCAGCGGGATCAGGGCGAAGGCGCCCCACCACACTCCGGCGGACGCCAGGCAGATCCGTACCGCCGCCGACTCGCTCACGCCGAAGGACTCGTGACCGGTGTACAGCACCAGATTGAGCACCAGGACGAAGGCGCCCGAGGCATAGCCGAAGGCCCAGCCACGGGAAGAGACCCTGTCCCGCTCCTGCGGCGTGGCGATCTGCGGCAGATAGGCGTTGTAGAGCGCCATGGACACGGCCAGCGACGCGTTGGCGACGACCAGCAGTGCCGCGCCCAGCAGATAGCGGTCGCCCTCCAGGAAGAACATGGCGGCGGTCGCGGCCGCACCCAGGTACGCCGCGACGGCAAGCAGCGGCTTCTTGCGCCCGGTGCGGTCGGCGACCGCACCTGCCATGGGCATCAGCACGACCGCGACGATCACCGACAGGGACACCGCGTACGCGAACAGGGAGCCCGCCCGCACCGGGATGCCGAGCGGGTGGACGAAGCCCTCCGCGTCCGCGGCGGCCTTGGCGACCGTCGTCAGGTACGGGCCGAGGAAGACGGTCAGCACGCTCGTCGAGTAGACGGAGCACGCGAAGTCGTAGAAGTACCAGCCGCGCTGTTCGCGCCCGCGCTCCACCGCGTCCTGCCGCGGTTCCCCCGCTCCGGCTTCCACCGCGCCCCCTGTCCGTCCCCGTCACGGCGCGCGCACGGGCCACGGAGGACCGCTCAGGCCCAGGCCCCGCGCTCGGTCAGCACCGACCGCAGCGTCGCGATCCGGTCCGTCATGATGCCATCCACACCGAGATCGACGAGCGCGGCCATCCGGTCCGCGTCATTGACCGTCCATACGTGGACCCGCAGGCCGAGCGCGTGCGCCGTCGCCACGAAGCGCCGGTCCACCACACGTACCCCGTTCTGGGTCTCCGGCACCTGGGCGCACACCGCACCGCGCCGCAGCGGAGCGGGCACGCCCAACGAGCGCAGCCGCAGTGCGAACACTCCGCGCACGCCGTACGACGTCGCCAGGCGCAGCCCCGCGAGGCGCTGCGCCCTGGCCACCCGGCGCTCACTGAAGGACCCGACGCAGACCCGGTCCCAGGAGTCCGTACGCCGCACCAGGTCCAGGAGCGGGAGCAGCGCGGGCTCCGCCTTGACGTCGATGTTCCAGCGGGCCTGCGGGAACTCTTCGAGGAGCTCCTCGAAGAGCGGCAGCGGCTCGGTGCCGGCCACGCGCGCGTGGCGCACCCGGTCCCAGGGGAGCTCCGCGATCCGGCCGGCGGTGCCGGTGACCCGCTCCAGCGTCGGGTCGTGGAAGGCGACCAGCTTCCCGTCGGCCGTGGCGTGGACATCGGTCTCGAAGTACCGGTAGCCCTCAGCGGCGGCGCGCCGGAAGGCGGCCGCGGTGTTCTCCAGCCCGTCGGCCGCCCCGCCGCGGTGGGCGAAGGGGACGACCGGGCCCGGATGGTCCAGGTAGCTGTGCCGGGGTGCGCGGTTCACCCCGGCAGTATCGCCTTCCCGGGTTCCTCCCCGGTGACCGGCTCCGGGGGACCGGACGGGGCGCCGTCCGCGCGCCGGGCCGGGCCCGCGTCCGTCACCGGAGCCACGGCCGGGGCGGGGACGGCGAACAGCCGCAGGAAGAACTGGGCGAGCGGGCCGATGGCCAGGGCGTACGCGAGGGTGCCCACGCCGACGGACCCGCCCAGCAGGAATCCGGTGGCCACCACCGCTATCTCGATGGCGGTACGGACCAGCCGGACCGAGCGTCCGGTCAGCCGGTGCAGACCGGTCATCAGGCCGTCACGCGGCCCCGGGCCGAACCTGGCCGCGATGTACAGGCCGGTCGCCACCCCGTTGAGAACGACGCCGAAGGCCAGCAGGGCGATCCGGGCGGTGAGGGAGTGCAGTGCGGGGATCAGGGCCAGCGTGCCGTCCATCGCGATGCCGACGACGAAGACGTTGGAGACGGTGCCCAGGCCCGGCCGTTGCCGGATCGGTATCCAGAGCAGCAGCACGGCGGCCCCGACGACGATCGAGACCACCCCGATGGTGAGACCCGTGCGCTCGGCAAGACCCTGGTGCAGTACGCCCCAGGGTTCGAGGCCGAGCCCCGCGCGCACCAGCACCGCCGAACTCACTCCGTACAGCGCGAGCCCCACGTACAGCTGCGAGAGCCGTCGGGAGAGTTCTGTGGATGACCCGGACACGTGGCGCCCCTTGGGTAGTGGTGGTGGACCGGCCCGTGACACTCTGTGGCCCGTAAGGACGAGCCATCCATGGCCAATCCGGGGAAGGTGGACTGAAATCATGGCGCAGTGGACTTCGGCGGTGGGGGCGGCGCAGCTCGCCCGGCAGCTCAGCTCCCAGCAGTCCCGCCCGGCAGGTCCTCACTCCCGCAAGCCGCCCGCCTACCGGGCGCTCGCCGACGGGGTGCGGTTGCTCGTACTGGAGGGCCGGGTGCCGGTCGCGGCGCGGCTGCCCGCCGAGCGCGAACTCGCGGTGGCCCTCGCCGTCAGCCGTACGACGGTGGCCGCCGCCTACGAGGCGCTCAGGGCCGAGGGCTTCCTCGAGTCGCGCAGGGGCGCGGGCAGCTGGACGGCGGTTCCTGCCGGGAACCCGCTGCCGGCCCGCGGCCTGGAGCCGATGCCGCCGGAGTCCCTGGGCAGTGTCATCGACCTGGGCACCGCCTCCCTGCCCGCACCCGAGCCGTGGCTCACCCGCGCCGTCCAGGGGGCCCTGGAGGAGCTGCCGCCGTACGCGCACACCCACGGCGACTACCCGGCGGGACTGCCGGCCCTGCGGCAGACGCTCGCCGACCGGTACACCGCCAAGGGCATCCCGACGATGCCGGAACAGATCATGGTGACCACCGGTGCGATGGGCGCCATGGACGCGATCTGCCACCTCTTCGCAGGACGCGGCGAGCGGGTCGCCGTCGAGTCGCCCAGTTACGCCAACATCCTCCAGCTGATGCGCGAGGCCGGGGCCCGGCTGGTGCCCGTCGCCATGGCGGAGGGGCTGACCGGCTGGGACCTGCCGCGCTGGCGGCAGGTGCTGCGGGACGCCGCCCCCCGCCTCGCGTACGTCGTCGCCGACTTCCACAACCCCACCGGCGCCCTCGCCGACGAGGACCAGCGCCGGGCACTCGTGGAGGCGGCCAGGTCGGCGGGCACCGTGCTGGTGGTCGACGAGACCATGACCGAACTCCACCTGGACGACGACGCCGACGAGATGCCGCGGCCCGTCTGTGCGTTCGACCCGGCGGGCAGCACCGTGCTGACCGTCGGGTCGGCCAGCAAGGCGTTCTGGGCGGGGATGCGCATCGGCTGGGTCCGGGCCGCCCCGGAGGTCATCCGCAGCCTGGTCTCGGCACGCGCGTACGCCGACCTCGGCACGCCCGTCCTGGAGCAGCTGGCCATCAACTGGCTGCTGAGCACCGGGGGCTGGGAACAGGCGGTGACGCTGCGGCGCGGCCAGGCCAGGGAGAACAGGGACGCCCTGGTCACGGCGGTGCGCCGGGAGCTGCCGGACTGGGAGTTCGACGTACCGGCCGGCGGCCTGACCCTGTGGGTGCGCACCGGCGGCCTGTCGGGCTCGCGGATCGCCGCGGTGGGCGAGCGGGTCGGGGTACGGGTGCCTTCGGGGCCCCGGTTCGGGGTGGACGGGGCCTTCGAGGGCTATGTGCGGCTGCCGTTCACCGTGGGCGGCCCGGTGGCGGACGAGGCGGCGGTGCGGCTGGCCGCGGCCGCACGGCTCGTCGAGTCCGGGGCGAGCTCCGGGGCGGAGACACCGCGGACCTCCGTGGCGTGAGCGCGGCACGGCGGGGGGCCGTGCTCAGCGCCCCGTCCGGACGCGCGGAGCACGGCCCCCCGCCGCCCTCAGCGCCTCCGTCCGGATGCGCGGACACGGCCCCTCGCCGTCCTCAGCCCTCCGCGGGCACCGCCGTCTCCAGCTCCTCGGTCTCGTCACTCTCCTCGGCCGGCAGGGACCGCTCCGGCAGCAGGTCCAGTACGGCCCGGCGGTGCGACTCACTGGTGGCGTCGTCGTACGGGTCGGGCGTGGCGGGCACTTGGAGGCGCATCACCGGACCCGTGCCGAGCCGTGCGTAGCCGCGCCCCGGCGGGACGTCCGGGGTCGGCGTGGTGTGCGGCGGCACGCCGAGCACCTCCGCGACCTCCTCGGGGGATGCGGGGCCGAGCACGGCACGCGCCCGGGTGTGCGCGCGCAGCGAGTCGCCGAGGGTGTCCAGGGTGTCGAACTGCTCGGCCACCACGACCGTCACATTGGCGGCCCTGCCGTGCCGCAGCGGCACCTGGAGCAGCTGTTGCGGGTCGGCGCGGCCGCCGGCGACCGCCAGGTGCCCGAAGACGCTCGGCCGGTCGAGCAGGATCCACAGCGGACGCCGGGTGTCGTCGGGAGCGGGACGGCCCGCCTGCCGGGCCAGATTGGCGGAGATCAGCCGCCGCTCGGTCTCCGCCGACGCCCACTCCAGGCTCGCCAGCGCGCCGGACAGTCCGCACTCGACGGCCAGCACACCGCTGCGGCCTGCGAGGCACGCGAACTCGCCGGTGCCGCTGCCCTCGGCGATCAGGACGTCGCCGTCCGCCAGGGCCTGCAGGGCGATCGACCGCAGCAGGCTGGTCGTCCCGCTGCCGGGCTGGCCGACCACCAGCAGGTGCGGCTCGGTGGAACGGGGACCCGTCCGCCAGATCACCGGGGTGGCGTCGAACTCCTCGTCGTCCCCGTGCACCGGCACCGTACGGGGTGCCGCGCCGGGGTCGGTGAAGCCGAGGACGGTCTCGCCGGGGGCCGTGACGAAGCGCTGGGCGGCGATCGTCGTCGGGAGCGCCTCCAGCACCGTCATGACGAGCTGGTTGCCCTCCTCGTCCCAGTCGAAGCGGTACTCGCGCCCGCGCCCGGACTTGGCGCGCAGCAGGTGCTCGATGCGGGCCCTGGAGCCGGCCTCGCCGTCGGGGAAGTACGCGGGATAGCGGATCATCAGCTGCGAGGGACGGCCGGAGCCGTCGAAGGCGTACTCACTGAAGGCCTTGTCCCACTCGCCGCCGTGCGCGAACAGCGGCTCGGGGTCGTCGGGGACCGAGAAGTACGGCACCAGCGCCTCGTACAGCGACTGGAGCCGTTCGGTCTCCGCGGGGGTGGGGCCCGTCTGCACGGGCGCGCGCTCGTGGCCCTTCCAGGCGGCCGCGGCCATCACCGTGATCAGGGCGAGCAGCGGCCCGTACGGGATGAGCGCGACCACCAGGACGACGGAGCCCACCAGGAACAGCGCGGGACCGCGCTTCTCCTTCGGGGTGCCCGCCCATCTGGCACGACCGGCCGCGGCGAGCTTGCGCAGGCCGCGGCTGATCGTGATCAGCGGATGGAGCACGTCCGTGGCGCTGTCGGCGGCAGTGCGCGCCAGCTCGCGGCTGCGGGCCACCGAGACACTGCTGCTGCTCAGAATGCGGGGGAGGGGACGCCGGGCCACGTCGGACTCCTGAGGTGGGGGTGGGTGGAGGTGGGGTCAGAACTTGATCCCGCCCAGAAGGCTGGCGAGGCTCGCTCCTCCGGCCTTGATGCTCGGGGCGATGGCGGTGCCCGCGAGATAGAAGCCGAAGAGGGCGCAGACCAGGGCGTGGGACGCCTTCAGTCCGTCCTTGCGGAAGAACAGGAAGACGATGATGCCGAGCAGCACGACACCGGAGATGGACAGGATCATGAGAGTTCTCCTGGTTGAGGGGGACAGTCACCATGAGTCCTTCCAGGCTCACAGAAAGTATCCGTGCCGCAAATCGTGCAGTCGGGTTAAATTTCGTATTTTTCACTGCATTGGCAGAGCCGGACGGCCTCGCGCTGATCTTTGCCGTCGGGAGACCGGGTCATGTCGCAGGAGCGGCCAGTACCCTGACGATTCACTCGTACGGCTCTCCCGCCGTGCGCCCCTGGTCACGGCATGTGAAAGGCAGGCTGCCCGCGATGAGCGAAGCTCCGGACCCCGAGGTCGTCGAACTGGCGACCAAGATCTTCGACCTCGCCCGGCAGGGTGAGGCGGAGGCCCTCGCCGCTTACGTCGACGCGGGTGTCTCCCCGGACCTCACCAACGACCAGGGGCAGACCCTGGTGATGCTCGCCGCGTACCACGGCCACGCGCGCGCGGTGGAGGCGCTGCTGACCCGCGGCGCAGACGCGAACCGGGCCAACGACCGGGGACAGACCCCGCTCGCAGGCGCGGTCTTCAAGGGTGAGGACGACGTGGTCCGGGCACTGCTCGCGGGCGGCGCCGACCCGGCGGCCGGGACGCCGTCCGCACTGGACACCGCGCGGATGTTCGACAAGAAGCACCTGCTCGAGCTGTTCGGCGCACGCTGACCGCTGCTGGGTAGGGGAGTCCGGGGGGGGCGTCGTAAATGTGGTCGCGGTGCGGAAATGGCTGGGCCATCATGACGACGGATTCACAAACACCAGGTGCGGGCACGAGTCGCCGCATTACGGAAATGTGGAACGGGCCCACTCCGGGCCACCAACGAGAGGCAGAGGAAGATGGTCTACACCAAGCAAGAGACTGTGACGGGCGGCCCAGCATGTTGTCGCGCGGCGTAGGCACGGCATGATTCCCGGTTGCGTCGACAGCTTGATGTGAGGCTTTTTCCATGTTTGATCCAGTCATAGCGCCGAGCGGCACCTTGCTCGGCCTCCTGCAGAGGGGCCGGGGTGACGGCACGCTGCACGCGCTCGCCGCACCCCGCCCGGAAGCCCTCGCGGCCCTGCACCACTGCGTGACCCACGACCCCCGCCACGACTGGCAGGTCGAGAACCGGTCGCTCTACTACGCCCGCCTCTACCTGGACCTCGACGGCGGCCTCGAAGAGATCGAGCAGCACCTCTTCGACGCCGACGACGTCCTGGACACCGACGAGAACCGCACCGGGCTCGCGCTCGCGGTCCTCGGCCACCTCGCCTCCTACGGCAGGGACGACGCACTCGTCCTGCTGCGCAGGTACGCGAGGACCGGCGCCAACTGGGCGTGGGCGCTCGACGAACTCGCCCTGCGCGACGACGACGGCGGGCTGCGCTCCCTCGCCGGGCCGGTGCTCTCGCGGTTCGCCGCGTCCCCCGAAGGGGACGCGGAACTCGCCTCGGCCGTGCGCGACGCCTACGAGCCCAGGCCCTGGCGGCTGTGGGCCGAGGACCCGCGCGCTGCCGTCGGCGGCCGGGTGCGCGCGGCGCAGGAACAGGGGTCCTTCGACCGCTGGCAGCGCCAGATGCGCCCGGCGGGGCCCCGCCCCGAGTGGAGCGTGGACGCGGTGCTCGACTGGGCACACCGGGGGCTGGAGCGCGGCGCCGTGCTGCACGTGCCGGCCGCCCGCTGCCTGTCGGCCGTCGCGGGACCCGAGGACCGTGCCACGATCCTGCGCGCCGCCCGCAGCGGTGCGGACGGAGCCCGCGGCACGGCGTTGCACTACCTGGCCCAGTCGCGCGACCCCGCCGTGCTCGATCTGATCGAGGACGCCGCGCAGAGTCCCTCCGCCACCGTCGCGGAGGCCGCCGTCGCCGCCTTCGAGCGGATGTGCGGGCCCGAGGCGGTGGACCGGGCCCGGGGCTGGGTGCACCGCCCCGACGCCCTGGGCGCGTCGGCAGCGGGCGTACTGGCCTGCCGGGGAGGGGCGCAGGACGCCCCGCTGGTCCTCGGTGCCCTGCGCGACGCCGTCCGGGCCGAAGGACCCGACGCACCGAGGGTGTGGCCCCTGGTGGACGGCTCCGGCCGCCTCGGCATCGCGTCCGCTGCCCCCGTACTGCGCCACATCTACCGCGAGACCGCCTCCTCCCACCTGCGGCAGCGCGCGGCGGGCGCCCTGGCCGCCACCGATCCGTCCTTCGCCTCCGGCTTCGCCGTCGAGTGCCTGTGGGACTGCGAGGAGACGACGCGCGAGATCGCCGCACGGCACGCCGAGACCGGCGACGCCCGCGTGGCCGACCGGCTGCGCAGGCTGGCGGCCGACCCGGCCGAGGAGGCCGAGGTGCAGACCGCCGTACGCAGCAGGTTCGGGCCCGACGCGACCGCCGTCTGAGCGGAGCGGCGGCCGGGGGGGGGGGGTGAGGGGGCGGCTGGGGGACAGCCCCCCCCCGGCCGGCCCC
>NZ_JBHXRV010000071.1:0-25994 GCF_042716745.1 Streptomyces sp. NPDC058663 | reverse complement strand
CGGTCTGGGGGGCGCGGGGGCGGGGGGGGGGTGATCCGGCGGGGTCCGGATCACCCCGCCCCGAGCGGCGCCCGGCCGCCGAGCGGTCCGGCCGCCCGTCCCCGCGGCACCCGGCGGTGCGCGGGAGCGGGAAGTGCCGACTCCCGTGCGCGGGGCTCCTGTTGCGGACGCGCCGCACACCGGGGCACCCGCGGGGCAAGCGTTCCCATCTGGGCCGTTTCGACCGTTGTCAGTGCGAGGACCTAATCTGTGCCACGTGACTTCGCCTGCCTCGACGGAATTGGTTCCGCCCCAGCTCAGCGCGGGGCCGCGGCCCGCCCAGGGCCCGGCCGCCGACGAAGGGCTCGCGCGGCGCCTGAGGGCGCTCGCCTGCACCGCGCCCCTGCACGACCTCGACGTGCGCAAGGCGAATCTCGCCGGTGAGTTCACGGTCTACGCGATGGCCGAGGTGGCCCTCGCCGCGATCGATCTGATCACGCTCAACATGGACTTCGACACGGGCGCCGACCACGACCAGATCGTCGCCCGCCTCCTGCCGCGCGTCGCCGCCCAGGCCCCCGGCCGCCCGGCCTCCGAGCACGAGCGCGTCGCCCGCTGGGTACTGGAGAACCTGGTCAACGTCGGCAGCGTCGACCGCGGATTCCGCGCCGTCTACGGCACCTTCTCCGCCGACGGCCTCTACACGCGCCGCGACTACGACTTCAAGCTCGTCGAAGAAGTCGCCGGATACGGCGGCGGAGTGTTCCTGCGCACCACCGACGAAGCCGTCAACGTCCTGGTCGGTGCCCTGGACACCGACGTCACCAGCGCCCAGATCGCCGCCGAGGTCAAGCTGGAGGTCCTGATCAGCAGGGGCCGCCTCGCCGACGCCCAGCTCGCCGCCGAACAGGCCCGCTACCGCACCGTCCAGTACGCCGAGACCCTGCGCCGCACCCTGGAGGCCACCCGGCGCAACGTCCGCGCGGTCGACTGGCTCAACGCCGTACCCGACATGATCGCCGAGGCCCTCGACCACGTCGCCGACCGCTACCGGCACGAGAACGCGATCCTCACCAACATCCGCAAGGCCCGCGACGAGTCCGAGGAACCCGAACAGAAGCGCCGCGCCGCCGAGCTCGTCGACATCGTCAAGGACTGCATCCGCCGCCACACCCAGCTCCAGTCCCGCCTCCTGGAGGCGGGACCGCTGTTCCGCGCCGAGCAGGACCGGCAGTCCTTCGCGCCGGTCTCCGCGCACTCGGGACTCGACCTCTACGGGCAGCTCCTCGCACCCCTGCTGCCGCTGCCCCTGGAGCAGGCGATCCGCGTCACCGACTCCTTCTTCGCACACGGCGCGGGACTGCGCACCCCCACCTCCGTGCGGGTCGGCGACCTGGTCGACATACTGCTCAGCCCGCCCGCCGAGCGGGAGCACCTCGGCGTCGAGATGCCCGAGCCCGACCTGATCGCCACCCCCGACGACAGCCGGTTCAGCGAGGAGCAGCTCGCCGAGGCCATGGAGCTCCTCGAACTGCCGCACGACGCCCCCCGGCGCCTCTCCGGACTGCTCGCCGACGCCCGCCGCCGCGACCCCGAACTCCCCTACCTGGTGGCTCTGCTCGCGGTGCACGCGGCCAGCCCGCCGGTCGGGACGGCCTACCGGCAGGGCGAGGAGCGGCTGCTGTTCGCCGTGGACGACGGCACTTTGCTCGACGACCCGGAGTTCGGCGGTGCGGACCTCATCGTCGGCACCGCCCTCCTCGACGCGGCCGGCATGGCGTCCGGCCGGGCGGAGGCGTCGTGACCCACACCCGCCCCACCACCCCCGTACCCCTGGAAAGCCCCGCCGAAGCCGAGGAGCACCACCCGTGAGCGAGACCCACGCAGAGCACACCGCGTGGAGCAGCGACCCCGTCGACACGGCGCCCCCCGCTCCCGCCCCCGTCACACCCGCCGACGCCGCCGACGCCGCACGCCTCGTCTCCTTCGGCCTGCAGCCCAAGCTGCTGCCCGCCCGCGACGCCGAATACGCCGAACTGCTGCGCCGCTACCGCGAGGAAGCCCCCTTCGCGCGGCTCGCCGACGCCGTCGCCACCGGCCTCGGCCTCGTCGTCCTGGAGGTGTCCACGCGCGCGGGGATGGCCGTCTGCGCGGACGAGGACTCCGTCTTCGCGGTACGGATGGGCGACTACGCCCGGCGCGCCCCGGCCGAGTCGGCCGACCGGTTCCTGCACGGGCTGGCCCACCTCGCCGTCGCCGCCATGGCCTTCCCGCGCCCCGAGGACCTCGCCGACGACGGGTACGTGGGCCGGCTCACGGTCAACGGCGTCGACGCGTTCGTCCGGCAGGTCTGCCGCCGCCTGGAGGAGCGCGCCGAGGAGGCGGGCGAGAACACCGACCCCGCCACCGAGGCCCCCGGCCTGGAGGCTGCCTGGCGGATCTATTCCCGGCGCACCGCCACAGGCGCCACCAAGGACGCCCGCCGGCTGGCCGGATCCACCACCGGCATCGTCGGCAAGGCCGTCGCCTTCCTCACCGACTCCGGCTTCCTCCAGCGCACCGGCGACGACGCGGGCGGCGCCTACCGCACCACCGCCCGCTACCAGTTGCAGGTGCGCGACATGGCGGGCAGCGCCGCCATGGCCGAGCTGCTCGAACTGGGCGTCGTACCCGTGACGGACGGCACGGCCACACTGGTCCCGCCGTCCGGGGACGACGACCTCGAACTGGCCGCCGACGCCGGCCTGCCCTTCCACGCGTAGTCCCTCCGAGACGACTTAAGACTGAGAGTCCGCCGCCATGTACGAGTTGTCCCGGGTCCGCCTCTACTCCATCGGGCCCGCCGGCGCCCGCTACGCCGACACCGTGCTCGACCTGCGCGGGGTCGGCGCCCCCGTGCCCCACCCCGCGCCCGCCCAGGCCGAGTTCTTCGAGGACGAGCCGGTGGGCCCGCCGCGCCGGCCCGCCCCCGCGGGCGTGCTCTTCCTGGAGAACGGCGGCGGCAAGTCCGTCCTCCTCAAGCTGATCTTCTCGGTCATGCTCCCCGGACACCGCAACACCCTCGGCGGCGCCAGCTCCGGCGTCCTCCGCAAGTTCCTGCTCGCCGACGACTGCGGCCACGTCGCCCTGGAGTGGCAGCACACCCTCACCGGCGAGTGCGTCGTGGTGGGCAAGGTCAGCGAGTGGCGCGGGCGGCAGGTCTCGGGCGACCCCCGCAAGTTCGCCGAGGCCTGGTACTCCTTCCGGCCGGGACCCGGGCTGAGCCTGGACTCACTGCCCGTCGCCGAGTCCACCGCCGTACGACGGCACGCCGAGGGCGCCTCCGGGGCCACGGGCCGCCGCCGCACCATGAAGGGCTTCCGGGACGCGATCACCGAGGCGGGCAAGTCGTACCCGCACCTCGACGTCCACTGGGAAGAGATCCACGACCGCTGGAACGAGCACCTCACCGAGCTCGGCCTCGACCCCGAACTCTTCCGCTACCAGCGCGAGATGAACGCCGACGAGGGTGAGGCGGCAGGACTCTTCGCCGTCAAGAAGGACTCCGACTTCACCGACCTGCTGCTGCGCGCCGTCACCGACACCCGCGACACCGACGGTCTGGCCGACCTGATCCACGGCTTCGGCAACAAACTGGGCCGTCGTGCCGAACTGATGGCCGAGCGCGACTTCACCGCGGGCTCCGTCGACCTCCTGGGCCGCATCGTCGAAGCCGCCGACGCGCGGGCACGTGCCCGTGACGTCCACACCGCGTCCGAGCGGCGCACCCGCACCCTCTCCCGCCGGCTCTCCGCCCGCGCCGCCGAAGAACGCGGACGCACGGGCGAGCTGGCCCAGCAGGTCGCTGCCGCCGCGCACACCGTCACCGAGGCCGAGTCCGCCCGCGGCCACAGCTCCCTGATCTCCGCCGAACTCGCCTACCGGCACGCCTCGCTGGCCCTGGCCGCCGCCGAGAAGGGCGCCGCGGCCCAGCGCCGCGAGCTCGCCGACGCCCGCACCCTGCACTCCGCCTGGCAGGCCGCAGAAGCGGTGCTGCGCCACCGGGCCGCCGCCGACCGCTCCGCGCGGGTCGCCGTCGCCATCCAGGACGCCGAGCGGGACGCCGCCCCCGCGCTCGCCGCCCGCGCGAAGGCCGCAGCCGATCTCGTACGGGCCCTGCACAGCGCGGCGGAGGACGGAGAGCGGGTCGCCGCCGAACAGGAGGAGCGCTCCGCCGCCCTCCAGGAGACGGGCGAGGCCGCCCACCGCGATGCCACCGTCGCCGCCACCGAGGCTCAGCGTGCCCGCAGCGAGATCGGCCACCTGCGCCAGCGCCTCACCGAGGTCGAGACCGAGACCGCCGAAGCGGTACGGGCGGGCTGGCTCGACGACACCGCCCCGGACGCCGACCCGGCCCGCGCCGCACTGGCCGCGTCGGACGCCGAGAAGAGCGCCGTCGCCGCCTGGGACACCGCCCGCGAAGCCGCCCGTGCGACCGCCGACCGGGCCCGCGAGGCAGCCGCACAGGACAGCCGGGCGGAGCTCACCGCGGCCCGCGCGGCAGACGCGGCCCGCGCTGCCACCGCCGCGTACGAGGCGGAGCACCGGGCGGCAGCCGCCCTGGCGGCGGAGGAACGCCTGGCCGAGCTGCTCAGCCTGCCGACCGGAAGCGCAGCCCCGGGCTCCGGCACCGGCGCAGCCCCCGGCTCCGGTTCCGCCTTCCCGCAGCCGCGCAGCGGCAACGCATCCGGCCCGGGTGCGTTCGGATCCGGCACCTCCGGTACGACGCCGGGCGCGCCCCCCACCGACGGGGAGCCGCACGAGAGCACCGGCGGCCCCGGCGCCGTACCCACCACCCCCGGCGCCGCCCTCGGCGCGCAGCGCTCCGCCGCCCCCGACCCCGCCCGCCGCGGGGCGACCGCCACCGCGGCCCCCGCCCGCCGCACCCCGCGTCCCACCGCCGAGGGCCCTCTCACCGCTGAGGAGCTCGACCGCAACGCGGAGGAGCTCCTCGCCCTCCTGGACAGCGGCGTGGCGGCCTCCGAGCGCCAGCTCTTCGAGCTCCGCACGGCCGCCGCCGACGACTCCCGCATCCTCGGTGCCCTCGGCGACGGCGGCCTGCTGCCGCCCAGTCCCGACGTCCTGGCGACCGTCGAGTACCTCGGCGAGCACGGCATTCCCGCCCTGCCCGGCTGGCGCTACCTCGCCCAGGCCGTCGATCCCGCCGACCACGCCGCCGTCCTCGCCGCCCGGCCCGAGCTCGTCGACGGCGTCGTCATCACCGACCCCGCCTCGCACGCACGCGCGCGCGAAACCCTCGCCGGCGCCGCCCTGCTGCCCCGCTCCGCGGTCGCCGTCGGCACGGCCTCCGCCCTCCTCGCCCCCGTCCCCGCGGCCGATGGCGGGACGACGGAGCAGGGCGCGGTCTTCCTCGTGCCGCCGAACCCCGCCATGCACGACGAGCACGCGGCCGACGAGGAACGGCAGGCGCTGCGGGCCAGGGCCGCGGTCCGCGACGAGGAGATCCGCACGCTCGCGGCACGCCTCACCGGCGACCGCACCCTCGCCGCCCGGCTCGGCGCCTGGCGCGCGGACTGCCCGCCCGGCATGCTCGCCGAACTGGCCGAGGCCGCCACCACCGCCCGCGAAGCCGCCCGAGCCGCCGAATCCGTCCTCACCGAGGCCCGTACGGTACGGGCCGAGGCCGACGAGGCGGCCGCCGACGCCGCCCGGGTGCGCGACGAGCGCCAGGAGGCCGCCCAGCGCGCCCGCCGGGCCGCCGACATCCTCGCGGGCCTCGCCCACCGGCTGCGCGAGCGCGCCGGATGGCAGGCCAGACTGCGGGAACTCGCCGACGAGGCAGCCGAGTCGGAAGCCCGCGCCGCCACTCTCCTGGAGCGAGCCAAGGCCGCCGACGAGGACCGCCGCACCGCCCAGCGCACCGCCGACGACGCCCACCGCACCTCGCGCACCCTGCGCGCCGAGCGCGCCGAGATCGCGGGCGCCCCCGAAACGCTGCCCGAGCCCGACCCGGACGCCCCGCGCGCGGCACTCCCCGCACTGCGCGAGGCCTACCGGGCCGCCTCCCAGCTGTACGAGAAGGTCGGCGTCGGCGCCGACCTGCGCGCCGAACAGGCCCGCGCCGAAAGCGACGAGAGCGCCGCCCTCACCGAGCTCAACCGCCTCACCAACAAGGTCCGCAACCGGGCCGCCCAGCTCCTGGAGAGCAACGACGGTGCCGACGGCCCCTCCCGCCAGGCCGCCGCCGCCCGCGCCGAATCGCTCGTACAGACCCTGGAAACCCGGGCGTCGGCGGCCAGCGAACAGCTCGGACGGCTGCGTGGCGAGGCCGAACGCCTCGCTCCCCAGGACGGCGAGGCGCACACCGGGCTGCCCGACGAGCTGGTGCCCTCGGACGCCGGCCACGCCCAGACCCTGCTGCGCACCGCCACCGCCGAACTCGCCACCCGCACCGAAGCGCTGGAGGTGGCCCGCGCCGCGCACGGCGAACTCCTGCGCGCGCACCGCGCCGCCGAGGACGCCGCGGGCGGCTTCGACGAGAGCGCCGCCCTCCTGCGCGACCTGCTGCGCGACCACCACCAGGACGAGGAGGGCCAGGAAAGCCCCGAGCCCTACCCCGGCACCCTGGATGAGGCCCGCAACTCCGCGGCGGAGGCCCGCCGTTCACTGCGCGGGTGCGCGGGCGACCTGTCCGCGGCCGAAGCGGCGGTGCGCGAGGCGAGCGACGTCCTGGTGCGCCACGCCAACTCCACCCGGTACGAGCAGGTGCGCACCCCCGCCCGGCAGCAGATCAGGGAACTGCCCGCCGCCTCCCTGCCCGAGCACGCGGCAGCCTGGGCGGCGGCGTTCGCGCCCCGGCTGCGGGTACTGACCGACGAGCTGGCACAGCTGGAGCGCAACCGCGACAGCATCGTCGACCGGCTGCGCGGACTGGTGGAATCCGCGCTGACCACACTGCGTTCGGCCCAGCGGCTCTCGCGGCTGCCCGAGGGGCTGGGGGAGTGGTCGGGGCAGGAGTTCCTGCGCATCCGCTTCGAGGAGCCCGATCAGGCCACGCTCGTGGAGCGGCTCGGCGAGGTCGTCGACGAAGCCACCCGCGCGGCCGTCAGGAAGAACTCCGACATGCGGCGCGACGGCATGTCCCTGCTGCTGCACGGGGTGCAGGCGGCGCTGGAGCCCAAGGGCATCGCCGTCGAGATCCTCAAGCCGGACGCCGTACTGCGCGCCGAGCGGGTGCCGGTCGGGCAGATGGGCGACGTGTTCTCCGGCGGCCAGCTGCTGACCGCGGCGATCGCCCTGTACTGCACGATGGCGGCCCTGCGCAGCAACGACCGGGGCCGCGACAAGCACCGGCACGCGGGCACGCTCTTCCTGGACAACCCGATCGGGCGCGCCAACGCCACCTACCTGCTGGAGCTCCAGCGGGCGGTCTCCGACGCGCTCGGCGTCCAGCTGCTCTACACGACAGGCCTGTTCGACACCACGGCGCTCGCCGAGTTCCCCCTGGTCATCCGGCTGCGGAACGACGCGGACCTCAGGGCGGGGCTGAAGTACATCAGCGTCGAGGAGCACCTGCGCCCCGGACTGCCCCAGCAGAGCACCGAGGGCGAGACCATCCACGGCGAGATCACCGCGACCCGGATGTTCAAACGGGCCCCGGCGGACGGCGGACAGCAGGCCGGGCCGGCGGAGAGCCGGCCGCAGCCGGCAGCGCTGCCGGCCGACTGACCGAGTTGCCGGGCGGCCGGCCCAGGAGGCCCAGGAGGACACCCACATACCGGTCGGCTACGCGCGGTGGCGGGTGTCCCGCTCCCCGCCGGGCCCTGCGAGGCACGGCGGGTGTCCGGCTCCCCGCCGGGCCCTGCGAGGTACGGCGGGTGTCCCGCTCCTCGCCGGGCCTCGCAAGGCACGGCGGGTGTCCTGCCCAGCGCCCGGCCCCGCGCGGCAGTTCTACGCCTCCGAGAGCTGCCGCGCACCCCTGCGGCCGTCGCCGCGGGCCCGGCCCCTGCCGCGTATTCGCGCGTCCCTGCGCGCCGCGCGCCGGGCCAGCCTGCGCTCCCGCCGCAGCTGCCGTGCCGTACTGCTCGGGACCGACACCACACCATTGCGCTGGTTCCACACCTGGCGGGTGACCCACACGTCCAGCACCCCCCAGGTCGCGGCGACCGTGCTCGCCACACTGCTCAGCACCATCGGGAACGCCAGCCAGGACCCGGTCAGACTGAACAGATACGCCACCATCGCCTGGATCAGGGTCAGTGACACTATGACCACCGCCCGCACCGCGGACGTCCGCACCGGATCCGGCAGCCGCCAGCGCAGCGCGGGCTCCTCGACCCACAGTTGCCGGGACGCCGCGACGCCCGCCTCCGCCGGAGACTCCTCCGTCTTCATGACCTGCTCCCCACCGCTCCACCAAGGCGCGCAACAAGCGCCTTCAGCTCTGCCTGCCCGGCCTGTGCCGCTCTACGCGGCCGCCGGGCTCCCCATTCGTCTCCCGTACAGCAGGACGAACAACTCACCCGAAAGATTCCCGCCGTCCGGTCACGGAACGAATACTTCCAGCCATCCCCGCAGGTACGGAAAGCGCGCCACGGCCCGGTGTCCTGTGCCACAGGCACGTTGCCAACTCCCTTGATTCCGGGACAAGTCATGATCGGCGCCGTCGGGGGCGGCTGAAAACAGTCCGGACGTGCCTTCGAGTTGGCAGGGGGCGGGTAGTAGGCTCACGCCGTTTGTTGACGGACCGCGTTGACGGACTGCGTTCACGGACCGCGTTGACGGATCAGCCGACGGATCAGATCGACGGAACACCACCCCCGCCGAGCGGGGTTGAGCTGGGGGAGGCCATGCGCTTTCGCGGGAAGTCCATCCGCCGGAAGATCGTGGCGTTGCTGCTGGTGCCGCTCGTCTCCCTCACTGCACTGTGGGGATTCGCGACCGTACTCACCGGCCGCGAGGCGAGCGAACTGCTCGACGTCGCCTATGTGGTCGACAAGATCGGCGCCCCTGTCGAGGAAGCCGTCCAGGTGGTCCAGCAGGAGCGCCGGCAGACCCTGATCTATCTCGCCGACAAACGGAACTCCGAGGCGCTCCCCGCGCTGCTCCGCCAGCGGGTCGCCACCGACACCGCGGTGGCGGCGATCCGGAAGAACTCCCAGGACCCGGACGTTTCCGCCGAGTTGACCCCACAGGCCCGAGCGCGCCTGGCCTCCCTGCTCGAAGCGTTCGACGGCATCTCGGCCCTGCGCCGCTCGGTGGAGAACAACACCACCACCCGCAGCCGGGCCCTCACCCTCTACAACCGGCTCGTCGACCCCTGCCACACCTTCCTGGCCAACCTCCACGTCCTGCGCGACGTCGAGATGGACAAGCAGGGCCGAGCCCTCGTCGGCACCACCCGGGCCCGCGAACTCGTCTCCCGCGAGGACGCGTTGATCGCCTCCGCACTCGTCCTGCGGCAGATCACCGCCGCGGAGCTGCGCGAGCTCACCGGCCTGATCGCCAGCCGCACGACGCTGTACGAGACCAGCCTGGAGCAGCTTCCCCCCTCCGAGCGGCAGCGGTACGAGCAGCTCTGGAACGGCCCCGACACGGCCGCGCTGCGCACCGCCGAGGAGAAGATCCTCCAACAGGGCCCGACCCGAAACCCCAGCGCCGTACCGTTCACCGCCTGGGAGGACGCCGCGTCACCGGTCCTCGAACTGCTCGCCACCCGCGGCGACGAGGCCAGCTACGACTACCAGACCCGCGTCGAGCCGGTCGCCTTCGGCGTGCTCCTCAAGGCGGGCGCGGCCGGCGTCCTCGGCTTCCTCGCACTGATCGTCTCCGTCGTGGTGTCCGTACGCATCGGCCGAGACCTCGTCCGCGACCTCAAGCGGCTGCGCAAGGAGGCGCACGAGGCGTCCGGCGTACGCCTGCCCTCCGTGATGCGCCGGCTTGCCGCGGGTGAGGCCGTCGACGTGGAGACCGAAGCCCCGCGCCTGGAGTACGCGAAGGACGAGCTCGGCCAGGTCGGCCAGGCTCTCAACACCCTCCAGCGGGCCGCCGTCGAGTCCGCGGTGCGCCAGGCCGACCTGCGGCGCGGCGTCTCCGAGGTCTTCGTCAACCTGGCCCGCCGCAACCAGGTCCTGCTGCACCGCCAGCTGACGCTGCTGGACACCATGGAGCGCCGCACCGAGGACACCGACGAACTCGCCGACCTCTTCCGTCTCGACCACCTCACCACCCGCATGCGCCGCCACGCCGAAGGCCTGGTGATCCTTTCCGGCGCGGCGCCCTCCCGGCAGTGGCGCAAACCCGTCCAGCTGATGGACGTCGTACGGGCGGCCGTCGCCGAGGTCGAGGACTACGAGCGCATCGAGGTACGGCGGCTGCCGCGGATCGGCGTCGGCGGCCCCGCCGTCGCGGACCTCACCCACCTCATCGCCGAACTCCTGGAGAACGCCACGGTGTTCTCGCCCCCGCACACCGCGGTGCAGGTGCTCGGCGAGCGGGTTGCCAACGGCTTCACCCTGGAGATCCACGACCGCGGCCTCGGCATGGCCGCCGACGCCCTGCTCGACGCCAATCTCCGGCTGGCCGAGACCCCGGAGTTCGAGCTCTCCGACACCGACAGGCTCGGCCTCTTCGTGGTCAGCCGGCTCGCCCAGCGGCAGAACGTCCGGGTATCCCTCCAGCAGTCCCCGTACGGCGGCACCACCGCGGTCGTCTTCCTCCCGGCCGCCCTCCTCACCGAGGCACCGGACACCGACGGCAGCGGCTTCCGCGCCGATCACGAGAGCGACCGCGAGCACGGCAGGCGGCGCCCCGGCGAACCCGCGCCGGCCGGAAAGGGGGCACGGCCCGGCCCTACCGCCTTCGGCCGCACGGCCTCGGGCCGGCCCGGACCTTCCGTACCCGGCCAGTCCGTACTGGACGGCCCCGTCGAGCTGGAACCGCCGCTGGGCACCCTCGGCCTGGAGCCCGCCCCCGTACTGGGCACCACCACCGGCTCTCCCTTCGGGGACCTGGAGGACTCCGAGAGCGAGCGCGGCGGGATCTTCCGCGCCCGCGGCCTGGAGAAGGCGCGCGGGAACGGCGTCCGGCCGGTGCCGGCCAGGGGCCGCGTCGCCGACGCCACCCGCGTACAGCACCAGCAGGCCACCGACTTCACCCGGGACGGCACGGACACGGCACGTCCCGGCGGCCCGGTGCCGCTGCCCCGCCGGAAGCCGGCGCTGGTGGCCGACCACGGCCGCCGCGTGACACCCGGGCAGCCCCCACCGTCCCGGCAGCCCGGACAGCCCCCGTCGCCCCGGCAGCCCGAGCAGCGCAAGCGGTCCGGGCAGCCCGCGGAGCCCCAGGCACCCCGGCTGTTCCGGGAGCCCCACGAGGCACAGGACCCCCGGAGCCCACTGGGACCCGAGGCACCCGGGCCGTCCCGCAGCGCACCCCCCGACCTCGGCGGTCTCCCGCGCCGGGTGCGCCAGGCCAGCCTCGCCCCGCAGCTGAAGAAGGAAGCGGAAGCATCCCGTACCGCCGAGACCCCCCGCCCTGCCCCCGTCGAGGAGGCCGACCGCGACGCCGATGAGGTACGCAGCCGGATGGCCTCGCTCCAGCGGGGCTGGCAGCGCGGCCGGCGAGAGAACGAGGACGAGGCGGCCGAGACGGCCGGGACGCCCGAGACAGCATCAGGAACACCAGCAGAGGGAGACGGCCGATGACCGCATCGAACGCCGCAGCACACAACGCCTCGGGCCGCGGGTCCGGCGAGCTCAACTGGCTCCTCGACGAGTTGGTCCAGCGCGTCGGCAGCATCCGCAAGGCCCTGGTGCTCTCCAGCGACGGGCTCCCCACCGGTGCCTCGCAGAGCCTCACCCGGGAGGACGGCGAGCATCTGGCCGCCGTCGCGTCCGGCTTCCACAGCCTGGCCAAGGGGGTCGGCGCCCACTTCGAGGCGGGCCGGGTCCGCCAGACCGTCGTCGAGCTCGAGGACGCGTTCCTCTTCGTCACGGCGGCGGGCGACGGCAGCTGCCTCGCCGTCCTCTCCGACGCCGATTCCGACGTCGGCCAGGTCGCCTACGAGATGACGCTGATGGTCAAGCGCGTCGGTGTCCACCTCAGGACGGCACCACGGTCCGGTCTGCCCACCGGCGGGTGAACGGAGCCGGGATGAGCGACGCAGGTACGGAGACGGAGACGGACGCGAGCCCCGGCGCCGGCTCCCGCAAGCAGGCCTGGCCGCGGGTGGAGCCCGCACCCCGTGCCGGCGCGGAGCCCCTGGCCGGCGCTGTCCCGCAGCCGGGCCCCACCGGACGGCAGCACCACTCGCACTGGTTCGACGACGAAGCGGGCCCGGTCGTCCGCCCGTACGCGATGACCAGGGGGCGGACGAGCAGTGCGACCCGGCACCGCCTCGACCTGATCGCGATCGTCGTCCCGGAACCCGCGGCGGACGAACCGGACCGGGACCGGACGCTCGCCCCCGAACACGTCGAGATCGTCGAACTGTGCAACGAGAGCCCGCAGTCCATCGCGGAACTCGCGGCCACCCTCGATCTGCCGGTCGGCGTCGTCCGGGTCCTGGTCGGTGACCTGGTCGAGGAACAACTCGTCCATGTCACCCGCCCGGTGGAGCCCGCGGAGCTGCCGGACGAGAGCCTGCTGCGGGAAGTGATCGACGGCCTCAGAGCCCTCTGAGGCTGCACCGCCCCGGCACCCCGGTCACCGGGACAGCCCCCAGCACCTCTGTCCGGCACTCACGCTGAAGCAGCCCTCTGACACACGGCGCGGAACACATCCGTCCGCGCAGCGAGATCGGGAGAACTGAACGATGGTCTTCGGGCGTTCCAGCCGCAAGAAGCGGCCCGTGGAGCCGGTGACGCTGAAGATTCTGGTCGCCGGCGGATTCGGAGTGGGCAAGACCACCCTGGTCGGCGCGGTCAGCGAGATCAGACCGCTGCGCACCGAGGAGACCCTCAGCGAGGCGGGCCGGCCGGTCGACGACACGCACGGCGTCGAGGCCAAGACGACCACCACCGTCGCCATGGACTTCGGCCGCATCACCCTGCGCGAGGACCTCGTGCTCTACCTCTTCGGCACGCCGGGACAGGACCGCTTCTGGTTCCTGTGGGACGAGCTGGCGCAGGGCGCGCTCGGCGCGGTCGTGCTCGCCGACACCCGCAGGCTGGAGGACTGCTTCGCCGCCGTCGACTACTTCGAGCGCCGGGGCATCCCCTTCACCGTCGCCGTCAACTGCTTCGAGGGGGCGGACCGGCACCCGGCCGAGGCGATCGCCGCCGCCCTGGACCTCGACCCCGACGTCCCCGTCATGCTGTGCGACGCCCGCGACCGCGAGTCCGCCAAGGAGGTGCTGATCGCGGTCGTCGAGCACGCTCTGGCGCTGTCCGCGAGCCGCCGCAGGGCCGCCGCGGCGGCCACCACCTGACGCGGCGGCCACCGGGGTGGCCGGGGAGGTCTGCCCGTGGCCCGGTGCACACCGTGGTGATCGCGAAGCGGTCCGCACCCCCGCCGACTGGGGTGCGGACCGCGGCAGTTGCCCCTCCCGCGCGGCGCGTGCAACGCGACGCCAGACGATCGTAATGCTGTTACTCCTGTCCGTCCTCCTGCCAGCCGAAGCTGCGTTCCACGGCCTTGCGCCAGTTCCGGTACTCGCGGTCGCGCTCCGCAGCGGCCATCCGCGGCGACCACTCGGCATCGGGCTGCCAGTGCGCTTTCAGCTCGTCCAGGTCCGACCACACCCCCGTCGCGAGGCCGGCGGCGTAAGCCGCACCCAGACAGGTCGTCTCGGAGACCTTCGGCCGGATCACCGGCACGTCCAGCACATCCGCCTGATGCTGCATCAGCAGACCGTTGACGGTCATCCCGCCGTCCACCTTCAGCGTGCTGATCCGCACCCCGGAGTCCTGGTACATGGCGTCGACGACCTCCCGCGTCTGCCAGCTCGTCGACTCCAGCACGGCCCGCGCCAGGTGTGCCTTGGTGACGTACCTGGTCAGCCCGGTGATCACACCGCGCGCGTCGGAGCGCCAGTACGGCGCGTACAGACCGGAGAACGCCGGCACGATGTACGCGCCGCCGTTGTCGTCCACGCTCGCCGCGAGCGGCTCGACCTCCTCCGCGCCGCGGATGATCCCGAGCTGGTCCCGGAACCACTGCACCAGCGCCCCCGTGATCGCGATCGAGCCCTCCAGGCAGTAGACCGGCGCATCGGAGCCGATCTGGTAGCCCATGGTGGTGAGCAGGCCGTTCTTGGAGGGCACCGGCCGATTCCCGGTGTTCAGGAGCAGGAAACTCCCCGTCCCGTACGTGTTCTTGGCCGTGCCCGTGTCGTAGCAGGCCTGGCCGAAGACCGCGGCCTGCTGATCGCCGAGCGCGGACGCCACCGGTACCCCGGCGAGCTGCCCGACGGCCGTCCCGTACACCTCGGCCGACGACCTGATCTCCGGCAGTACGGCCTCGGGGACCCGCATCGCGGAGAGGATCGCGGGATCCCACTGGAGGGTCGCCAGGTCCATCAGCATGGTCCGCCCGGCGTTGGTGACGTCGGTGACGTGCACACCGCCCTGCGTGCCACCGGTCAGATTCCAGATCAGCCACGAGTCGATCGTCCCGAAGGCGATCTCGCCGCGCTCGGCCCTGTTCCGCAGCCCGGGGACGTTGTCGAGCAGCCAGGCCGCCTTGGGGCCGGAGAAGTAGCTGGCCAGCGGCAGACCGGTCGTGCCGCGGAAACGGTCCTGCCCGTCGGTGCCGCCCAGCTCGTGGCAGAGCGCGGAGGTACGGGTGTCCTGCCAGACGATCGCGTTGTGCACGGGCTTGCCGGTCGCCCGGTCCCAGAGCACCGTCGTCTCGCGCTGGTTGGTGATGCCCAGGGCGCTCAGCTGGTCGGCACGCATGCCCGCCTTGGCGAGCGCCCCCGCGACGACCGCCTGCACCTTGGACCAGATCTCGGTGGCGTCGTGCTCCACCCAGCCCGGCTTGGGAAAGATCTGACGGTGCTCGCGCTGGTCGACGGCGACGATGCCGCCGCCGTGATCGAAGATGATGCAACGGCTGGATGTGGTGCCCTGGTCGATGGCCGCGACGAACTTCTCGCTGCTGTCGGTCATGAGGTCCCCTCGCTCGAAGCTGCTGGTGAGACTGGACTCAGGCGCCGGGCGGGTCAGAAGGCCAGGTGGTACACGAGGCCGCCGAGCGCACCGCCGATCAGCGGGCCGACCACCGGAACCCACGCGTACCCCCAGTCCGAAGTCCCCTTGTGGGGGATCGGCAGCACGGCGTGCACGATCCGGGGGCCGAGGTCACGGGCCGGGTTGATCGCATAGCCGGTGGGCCCGCCGAGCGACAGGCCGATGCCGACCACCAGGAACGCGACGATCAGCGTCCTGGTGCCGGAGGTGCCCAGGCCCTCGGTCAGGCCGAGTGCCAGGATGGGCAGGACGAGCGCGAAAGTGGCGATCGTCTCGGTGAGAAGATTGGCGACCGGGTTCCTGACCTCGGGAATCGTCGAGAAGATCCCCAGGGTCGGCAGCGCTTGCTCGGGGTCCCGGTTGGCTCCGAACTGCGCGTAGTAGACGAGATAGGCGAGTACGGCACCGATCATCGCCCCCACCATCTGCCCCAGGACGTACACCCAGACCTGACCCCACTTGCCGGTGTCGATCGCGATGCCGAGGGTCACCGCCGGATTGAGGTGTCCGCCGGACAGCGGCGCCGCCGTGTACGCGCCGGCCAGGACGCCGAAGCCCCAGCCGAAGGCGATGACGATCCAGCCGGCCGCTCCCGCCTTGGAGAATCGGAGCGTGACCGCGGCGCACACGCCCGCACCGAAGAGGATGAGGATCGCGGTGCCCATGACCTCTCCGCGGAAGACTTCCCCGTTGGTCATGACGTCCATGGCGGCTCCTGGGGCTCGCCCGGGGGCGGGCCCCGGTCCTTGGCTGGGCAGGGCGCGGCGCAGCTCGATTCCCGTACGGGAAGGGGCCGGTGGGACGACGGCGCCGACTGACACCGGGAAGTGTTCACCGGCCGTGTGGGGGCGTCAAGAAGCTGGACAACAGCGGGAGTTGGAGGCGCGGCACGGAGTGCGGCAACCCGTCGGGCGGCCCGGTCGCGCGGGCCGCCCGAATCCCCTCAGCGGTTCTCGGCGAACCACTTGGCCGCGGTCTCGGCCAGCTCCCTGTCGCGTCCCGCCAGCATCGTGCGGATCATGCGGAAGTCGCCGCGCAGCGACCAGAGCGGGTGGCCGAAGGTGGCGGGGTTGTTCTTCTCGATCAGGAAATGGGCGGGCCAGGCCGTCCCGTACCCGATGAGCGGGAGCGCCGCCGCATACCGCTTGCGGCCGCGCGCCAGACCGTACGCGCCGACGGCGAGACCGGTGAGGGTGCCGGTCAGATGGACCCAGCGGGTGGCGGCGCGGGAGTGCATGGCGACGTAGTAGGGCCAGAACTCCTCGTACGTATCAAATGTCTGCTTCATGAGGGCACGGTAGGTGCTCGGCGGAACAAGGGGAACGGGGACAAAACGGAACGGGAGACCCCACTGGAACGGGAGGGCAGAGGAACCGCACAGGAGATTCGCCCGGAGGCAGAACCGGATACCCGGAACTGGCGTCCGGTAGGAGAGAGCGGGTTGCCGGGACCGACGGGGGTGGTCCTGGCAACCCGCTCGTCCGTTCCGCTCTGCTCCCCCTTCCCCACGCGTCCGCTGCCGCCCGCTTGAGGCGGCCCCCCCGCGTCGGGGCCACACGCCGGCCCGCCGCTGGGCGTCCCCGCTCACCCCAACCGCGACCCCACGCACCGCACTTGGCTAACCTCAGCCCGTGAAGCACTCGAACCCCGCACCGCACTCGCACTGTCCCCACTGCGGCACGCCCTTCCCCGCCCCCGCCTCCTGGCCGCGCGACTGCCCCGCGTGCCACCGGAGGACGTACCGCAACCCCCTCCCGGTGGCAGTCGCCCTGCTGCCCGTGCACACGGCCGGCGTCGGCACCGGACTCCTGGTCATCACCCGCTCCATCGAGCCCCGCAAGGGTGCCCTCGCCCTCCCCGGAGGCTTCATCGACCACGCCGAGGACTGGCGGCACGCCGTGGTCCGCGAACTCCGGGAGGAAACCGGTGTCGAAGCCGATGCCACCGAGGTGCGGCTCGCCGAGGCGCTGAGCTCGCCCACCGACCACCTCCTCCTCTTCGGCCTCCTCCCCACCGTCGAAGAAGCCGCGCTTCCGCCGTCGGCCCCCACGGCGGAGACCGCAGGACGGCAGGTCCTGCACACCCCCACAGACCTTGCCTTCCCCCTCCACACACAGGCCGCCCGCGCGTGGTTCGCGGGCGCCTACACCCACCCCTGAAGCGGTCACACCCCCCGCACGCGCACCGGAATTCCCACCTCACCACCTCCCACCCTTTCCACCACGACGCGCCCCCGCCGCACAGACGAGGTGAACCGCTCCACCGCAGGCTGCTCCCACCCGTCGCCGCCGTCGCGCACCAGCAGCCCCCCACCGGTACGCCCCGCCTCCGGCGCCCACACCTCCAGTACGAGCTCTCCCCGCGGCCCGCGCACCGGGAGCACCGCACCGCCCCGTACCAGCACCGGAATCCGGGACTCCGCACCTTCCACGCCCGGCGCGTCCACCAGGATCTGCCCCGGCCCCTCGTACGCCACCCCGGTGGCCGCGTCGTACCACCGCCCCCGTGGCAACCGCACCGCCCGCCGCTCGGTCCCCGGGCCCAGCACCGGCGCCACCAACAGGGCGTCCCCCAGCAGGAAGGCGTCCTCGCAGTCGCGCAACGCCCGTTCCCCGGGCGCGTCCCACCACACCGGCCGCGCATACGGCGCCCCGGTCATCCGTGCCAGGTGCGACAGCGTCACGAAGTACGGAAGCAACCGCTCCCGCTCGGCAAGCGCCGCCCGCGCGTGCTCCAGCACCCGCGGCCCGAACTCCCACGGCTCCCGCCGCCCCGCCCCGATCGCCGCATGCGTACGGAACAACGGCAGCCACGCCCCCAACTGGAACCACCGCAGATACAGTTCCGCGCCCGGGCTCCCACCGAAGCCGCCCACATCCGGCCCCGAATACGGAACCCCGCACAGCCCGAGACCCAGCACCAAGGAGAGCGAAGCACGCAGCCCCGGCCACCCGGTGGTCACGTCGCCCGACCAGGTCCCCCCGTACCGCTGCAGGCCGGCCCACCCGGACCGTGAGAACAGAAACGGCCGCTCCGTCGGCCGCAGCTTCCGCAGACCCTCGTAACCGGCCTCAGCCATCGCCAGCCCGTACACGTTGTGCGCCTCACGATGGTCACCCCCGCGCCCCTCCAGCGCATGCCGGGCGGACCGCGGCAGCGTCGGGTCACCGAACGGGGAGAACGCCACCGGCTCGTTCATGTCGTGCCACACCCCGGAGAACCCCTGGTCGAGCCGCTCCTGGTACAGGCCGCCCCACCACTCCCGCACTGCCGGATCCGTGAAGTCCGGAAAGGCGCACTCGCCGGGCCACACCTCGCCCCGCACCTCCCGCCCCCGCGCATCCCGCACGAACGCACCGGCAGCGGCCCCGCTCTCGTACACGGGATTGCCTTCGGCGGCCCGCACCGCCGGATCCACGATCGACACCAGCCGCACCCCCTGCTCGCGCAGCTCACCTGCCAGCCCCGGCAGATCGGGGAATGCCACCCGGTCCACCGTGAACACCCGGTGCCGGTCGTAGTGATCGATGTCGAGGTGCACGGCCGACAACGGAAGCCCCCGCTCCCGGTACCCGGCCACCACCCGCCGCACCTCCTGCGCGCTCCCGAACCCCCACCGGGCATGCTGCGGCCCGAGCGCCCAGGACGGTGGCCGCACCGGTCTGCCGACGAGCGCGGTCCACCCCTGCAGCACCCGCGCGGGCGTGCCCACCACCACCCAGCAGCGCAACGGCCCGGCGGTCATCCGCAGCTCACTGCACCCGGCCCGGTCGTGCCCGGACCCACCCCCCTCCTCGCCCTCCCGCAGCACGAACGTCCCGTCCCACGAGTTGTCGTAGAACGCGAGATGCGCCCCCGCGTCCGACACCACGAACTGCACCGGCATCGTGAGGGAGAGCGGATCGTCCTCCGGCCCGAAACTCCCGCCCGGATCCGTGTTCCACAGCCCGTACGCACCGTCGCGCAGCCGTGGCCCGTTCGCCCGTCCGCCCAGTCCGAAGAACCGCGCGTCGGCCGCCACCTCGGACCGCTGCATCCACCGCCCCGCACCGGCCGCCCCACCGCGCGCACCCGGCACCCGCGCGACCCCCTCGTCCTCGTCGTCGACGCGCGCACCGGCACCGTGAGGCCCCCGGGCGTCCCCGGCCACTGCGCCGGGCCCGCCCGCCCCGCCGGCCTGCGCCGCGCCCACCGGCTCCCACCACCGGGGCGGCAACTCCCTGCGGAGCACCAACCCGCCCGGCGTCCGCACCTCGATCGCCCCGTGCCGGGAGACCGCCACCGTCACCCGCTCCGACACGACCCGCCGGCCCCCGTCCTTGTCCGGCTCCAGGACCACCCGGGGATCGGGATCCGGGCACGGACCGGCCAGGGCGTACGACGGCTCGGGCCCCGCCCCGTCCCATCCCCAGAACACCGCCCCGCCCGCGGCCACCAGAATCCGCAGCTCGGACCTGGCGAACCGGACGACACCACCCCCGGGCAACGCCTCCGCCCCGGTCACCGCACCCGGCACCCGCGCACGCTCCGGCCGCCGCGGGGGCGGCCCCCACCCCTCCGTCCCACGCCTCCGCCACGCGGACCGCACGGTCCGAAGACCCCGCACCGAACCGAGCAGCCCTATCGAACGCACCAGGTCACGACCGTCCATGGCCCCTACCCTGCCACCACACCATCGGCCCATGTGCGCCGTTCAACTCCCGTTCACCCAGGGCAACTCACCACCACCCCGCCACCTCGGATCCACCGCTGCGGCCACCTGCTCCCACCAGCACGAATGCCGACTCGCCCTGGTGCGGATGTCGATCACATGGCATCGTCCCCCTCGGCCCGCACCGTGCGCTCCTGCCGCCTCGGCGGGGCCACCGCCCGAACCCCACCGACACACCAGCTCCACCAGCACCCACCACACCCCCAGCGCCACCAGCACACCCGCACGCACAGAACCGCAGAGCCGTAGAACCCGGGAGCCGCTCCATGACCTCGACCTCCGCGACGAACCCCGCACCCCAGCCGGAACCCCTCTGGCAGCCGGGCCCCGACCGCATCGCCGAGGCGGCGGTCACCCGCTTCCAGACCTGGGCCGCCGACCGCTACGGAGCCCCCGCCGAAGGCGGCTACCCAGCACTCCACCGCTGGTCGGTCACCGAGCTCGACACGTTCTGGCAGGCCGTCGCCGAGTGGTTCGACGTCCGGTTCTCCACGCCGTACGACTCCGTGCTCGGCGCGCGTACGATGCCCGGCGCCCAGTGGTTCCCCGGCGCCACCCTCAACTACGCCGAACACGCCCTGCGCACCGCCGAGGACCCCGCCCGCGCCGACGAACCCGCCCTGCTCCACGTCGACGAGACACAGAACCCGCGGCCCGTCACCTGGTCGGAACTGCGCCGCCAGGTCGGCTCACTGGCCGCCGAACTGCGCGCCCTCGGCGTCCGGCCCGGAGACCGCGTCAGCGGATACCTCCCGAACATTCCCCAATCGGTCATCGCCCTCCTCGCCACCGCCGCCGTCGGCGCCGTATGGACCTCCTGCGCCCCCGACTTCGGCGCCCGCAGTGTCCTCGACCGCTTTCAGCAGGTCGAGCCCGTCGTCCTCTTCGCGGTCGACGGCTACCGCTACGGCGGCAAGACCCACGACCGCACGGACACCGTCGCCGAACTCCGCCGCGAACTCCCGACCCTCCGCGCGGTCGTCCACATTCCCCTGCTCGACACCCCTGCCCCCTCCGGCACTCTCGAATGGTCTTCCCTCACTGAGAGTGACAACGAGCCGGTCTTCGAGCAAGTTCCCTTCGAGCACCCCTTGTGGGTTCTCTACTCGTCGGGCACCACAGGACTCCCGAAAGCCATCGTCCAGTCCCAGGGCGGCATCCTGCTCGAACACTTCAAGCAGCTCGGCCTGCACTGCGACCTCGGCCGCCAGGACCGCTTCTTCTGGTTCACCTCCACCGGCTGGATGATGTGGAACTTCCTCGTCTCCGGCCTGCTCACCGGCACCACGATCGTCCTGTACGACGGCAGCCCCGGCTTCCCCGAAACCGGAGCGCAGTGGGCCGTCGCCGAAAAGACCGGCGCCACCCTCTACGGCACCTCCGCCGCGTACGTCATGGCCTGCCGCAAGGCCGGCGTCCACCCGGCAGCCGACCACGACCTCTCCCGCGTCAAGTGCGTCGCCACCACAGGGTCCCCCCTCCCGCCCGACGGATTCCGCTGGCTGCACGACGAGTTCGCGGCAGCCGGCCACGACCTCTGGGTCGCCTCCGTCAGTGGCGGCACCGACGTCTGCAGCTGCTTCGCCGGCGCCGTCCCCACACTTCCCGTGCACATCGGCGAACTCCAGGCCGCCTGCCTCGGCACCGACCTGCAGGCCTGGGACCCGCAGGGCAAGCCCCTCACCGGCGAGGTCGGCGAACTCGTCGTCACCAACCCCATGCCGTCCATGCCGATCCACTTCTGGAACGACCCCGACGGCGCCCGGTACCACGACAGCTACTTCGACACCTACCCGGGAACCTGGCGCCACGGCGACTGGATCACCCTCACCGACCACCACTCCGTGATCATCCACGGCCGCTCGGACTCCACCCTCAACCGCCAGGGTGTCCGGATGGGCTCAGCCGACATCTACGAAGCCGTGGAGCGCCTCCCCGAGATCCGCGAGTCCCTGGTCATCGGCCTGGAGGAACCGAACGGCGGTTACTGGATGCCGCTCTTCGTCCACCTCACGGAAGGCGCGGAACTCAACGACGACCTCCGCGCGCGCATCAAGAACACCATCCGCACCTCGCTGTCCCCGCGCCACGTCCCCGACGAGGTCATCGAGGTACCCGCCGTCCCCCACACCCTCACCGGCAAGCGCATCGAAGTCCCGGTCAAGCGCCTCCTCCAGGGCACCCCCCTCGCCAAGGCCGTCAACCCGGGCTCCGTCGACAACATCGGCCTCCTGGACTTCTACGAGAACCTGGCCCGCACCCGGAAGAACAAGGCCTGACAGCACTCGGCCCGACTCCATTGTCAGTGCCCCCGATTACTCTGAGTGAGCAAAGATCGACAGCGCTCAGGGGGAGCAATGGAGCACACCAGGAACGACCGGAATCCGCACCGCAGCAACAAGACGATGCGCCGCACCCTGCGCCGCGAAGTCCCCGGAACCGTAGGCCTGCTGGTCGACGAGGAGGACTTCGCGGCCATGGCCGGCTACCGCACCTTCATCTTCGACGACCACACGGCCTACCTCCAGCAGGTCGACGCCCTGCTCGCGGGCCTGGCCGCCCAGGGCCTGCACACCAGCGTCGCCCTCTTCGACCCGGAGGAATTCGCGGAGTTCTGCACGGCCACGGGCCTCGACCCCGACAGACCGCAGACCCGCGCCCGCTTCACCGCGGAGGTCGCAGCCCACGGAGCCTGCGTGCCGTATACGGGCCAGCCTCTCGCCCTCCTCCTCCCCGTCCTCATCAACGAAGCCGTCCGGCAGGCCACTTGGGACTGCGCCTCGCTCCTCCTCACCAACCTGGGCAACTGCGCCGGCTGCGGTCAGGACATCGGACGCGAAGCCTTCGAACGGGCCTCGCACGCCCTGGTCGATCTGCTCCAGGGAGCCGGCACCGGAGCCCACCACCTCGTCTGCAGCGTCCCGGCGGAGGAGGAGCAGCTGCTCGCCGTACTCCAAGTCGATGTGGACGACAGCGGTGTCCCCGAACTCAGCGAGGAGGAAGGCGCGGAGTTCGTCACCGTCCTCGCCGCGGGCATCGCCCTCGAAGGCCACGGGGGAGTGGTGCTGCGCACGACCCGCACCGGCGAACCCGACCGGGTCCACGGCTGGCGCCTCGACCACGGCGAGCTCGTCGCCCTGACCTCCGGCGAAGTCTTCAGCGCCTACTGCACCGACGCCGAAACGGGGGAACCCGTCGCCCCGGAGTCCGGCGTCGAATACTGCGCCGGCTACCCGGTCATGACCCACCGGGGCCGCCCCCACCACTGAAAATGCCCGAGGGGCCGTCGGTCACACCGACGGCCCCTCGGACCCCGTACGTCAACGCCGCAGGGTCACTCCCCGGACAGCACCGCCTGCGCGGCCACCCGGGCCTCCTCGGCGGTGTCCACGGCACGCGCCGCGGCAGCCGCACGCTCGCACTGCGCCAGCGTGTACTTCGCCAGCGTCGCGCGCACGTACGGAATCGCCTTCGCACCCATCGACAGGGAGGTGACACCCAGACCGGTCAGCACACAGGCGAGCAGCGGGTCGGCGGCAGCCTCGCCACAGACACCACAGCTCTTGCCCTCGGCCTTGGCCGCGTCGGCGGAGGCCGCCACCAGGTCGAGCAGCGCGGGCTGCCACGGGTCCTGGAGCCGGGACACCGCACCGACCTGACGGTCCGCGGCGAACGTGTACTGCGCCAGGTCGTTCGTACCCAGCGAGAGGAACTCGACCTCCTGCAGGATCGAACGCGCCCGGAGCGCGGCGGACGGAATCTCGACCATCGCGCCGAACTTCGCCTGCAGCCCCGCCGCACGGCACGCGTCCGCGAACGCCTTCGCGTCCGTACGGTCCGCGACCATCGGCGCCATGACCTCCAGGTACACCGGCAGACCCTCGGCCGCCCTGGCGAGGGCGGTCAGCTGCGTACGGAGCACCTCGGGGTGGTCGAGCAGCGAACGCAGACCACGCACACCGAGCGCCGGGTTGGGTTCCTCGGCGGGGGTCAGGAAGTCGAGCGGCTTGTCCGCACCGGCGTCCAGCACCCGCACGACCACCCGGCCCTCGGGGAAGGCCTCCAGCACCTTGCGGTACGCCTTGACCTGGGACTCCTCCGACGGCGCGTGCTTGCTGTCGTCGAGGAAGAGGAACTCGGTCCGGAACAGGCCCACACCCTCGGCACCGGCTTCCAGCGCCGCGTCGACGTCGGCGGGCCCGCCGATGTTGGCGAGCAGCGGCACCTTGTGACCGTCGGACGTCGCACCCGGGCCCGTCGAAGCGGCGAGCGCCGCCTTGCGCGCGGCTGCTGCGGCCTCCAGCTCCGCCCGCTTCTCGGCACTCGGCTCGACGAAGACGTTGCCCGTGCTGCCGTCGACGGCCACGACCGTGCCCTCGGCCAGCTCGCCGGCACCCGGGAGCGCCACCACCGCGGGCACTCCCAGTGCACGCGCGAGGATCGCACTGTGACTGGTCGGCCCGCCTTCTTCGGTCACGAACCCGAGCACCAGGGCCGGGTCGAGCAGAGCGGTGTCCGCGGGTGCCAGATCCCGTGCGATGAGCACGTACGGCTCGTCACTGTCCGGCACACCCGGCATCGGAACGCCCAGCAGACGCGCGACGATACGATTCCGCACGTCGTCCAGGTCGGCCACCCGCCCCGCCAGGTACTCACCGGCACCGGCGAGCAGCGCACGGTACGCGGCGAACGCGTCGTACACCCCGCGCTCGGCGGTGCTGCCGACGGCGATCCGACGGTCCACGTCCGCGATCAGCTCGGGATCCTGAGCCATCAGGGCCTGAGCCTCCAGGACGGCCTGGGCCTCGCCGCCCGCCAGATTGCCACGCGCCATCAGGTCGGCCGCCACAGCTTCCACCGCCTGCCGGGCGCGCCCCTGCTCGCGCTCCGCGTCCTCGGTGGGAATCTGCTTGGCCGGCGGTTCCAGGACCGCCGTGCCCATGTGCCGAACCTCGCCGATCGCCACACCGTGGCTCACACCGACGCCTCGCAGCGTTGTCTCCATTTCACCGTCTCCGCTAGTTGCGACGGACGCTGCCGCCGCGATCGATGTACTACCCGCCGTCAGTACGGCGCCGACGACTACTTCCAGCTGAAGATCGCGTCGCCGACCTTCACGTCGCTGTCCTCGACCAGGTCCGTGAGCGCGTCGGCGGTGGCCTCGAGAGCCACGACCGGGCAGATGGGCGACTTGCCGGCAGCTTCGACCGCCGCCGGGTTCCAGCGAACGACCTCCTGCCCGCGCGTCACGGTGTCGCCCTTGTTGACGAGCAGCTCGAAGCCCTCACCATTGAGCTGAACGGTGTCGATGCCGAGGTGGGTCAGCACACCGTGCCCCTCGCCGTCGACGACGACGAACGCATGCGGGTGCAGGGAGACGACAACACCGTCGACGGGGGACACAGCCGCAGACGGCTCGCGTACGGGATCGATAGCGGTGCCGGGTCCGACCATGGCTCCGGAGAACACGGGGTCGGGGACTGCGGCGAGTCCGATGGCGCGACCTTCAAGAGGGGACGTCACGCTGGTCATGGGGCCTCCCAGGGGCGGAGTTTGTGCGGCGCCGTCACTACCTGTCCAGGACGGCATACCTGCTATCAGAGGGTAAGTCATATGAAGTCCCGGTTCCGCACGAGAGGTCCCGCTTGGATGACCTAGGGATGCACCGGAAACGATTTGCCTCGACAAGCGGCGCCCTGTACTGTCGTACTCCTGCCTGACCCCAGCACGTACCCACTTCTCTGTGGGCCGTGTGTCGGCAGCGCCTCTTATGAGTGTTGATCCTATCCCGGATCTCTATTCCTGCATGTCATGGAATGGGTGGTCGGAGAGACGGAATTCCACTGATAGAGTCGGAACCGCCGGAAAGGGAAAACGCGAAAGCGGGAAACCTGGAAAGCACCGAGGAAATCGGCACTGGAAACAGTCTGATAGAGTCGGAAATGCAACAACACAAAGAAACACAGAAACACCGAACGAAACGTCCGGAGGAAAGCCCGAGAGGGTGAGTACAAAGGGAGCGTCCGTTCCTTGAGAACTCAACAGCGTGCCAAAAGTCAACGCCAAATATGTTGATACCCCGGCCACTTCGGTGGTTGGTGGTTCCTTTGAAA
>NZ_JBHXRV010000070.1:0-35786 GCF_042716745.1 Streptomyces sp. NPDC058663 | reverse complement strand
CCCCCCCCCCCCCCCCCCCGGGGGCGCGGGGCCCCCGCGCGGGCGGTCGGACCGGCGCCTGGCCGCCCCCGGAGGGGGGGGGGGGGCCCCCGCACCCAACCCGGGGCCCCACCCCACATCCATGTGTGCTCCCGGGCGGGGAACCATGCGTGCCCCGGTGGGAAACCGGGACTGGCACGGAGCGGCAGTGAGCAACGGGAAAGAAGAAGCGTGTCGCCATAAGGCCGCGTTTTCCGGGCAGGTGTATCAGGGCGGCCGGGGCGGCTGGCGTCACGCAGGGAACCTTGCGCCTCCAGCGCCATCCGTCCCGGCGGTGTACAGCCGCCGGTCCGTCCCGGTGGTGAACAGCCGCCGGTCCGTCCCGGCGGTGAACAGTCGCCGGTCCGTTCCCGCGGTGTACAACAGCCGGCTCACCCCTCCGGGTCCGCGTCGGACTCCTTCGGCAGCGGGCAGCCGAAGGGAAGGGCCCGCTCGGACAGGCGGCCCGTGACGGGGGCGCCGCACTCGGCCCCCTCCATGACGCCTTCGGCGTCCCACGGCCCCTCGACGTCCGTCAGCCACTCCACCGCCGACAACTGCGCGAGGAGAGCGGGGAGTTCCGCCACTTCCACGGCGCACAGCGCGGCCAGCGCCCCCGCCTCCAGGCCCCGGCCCCCGGGGCCGAGCCGGCCGTCGGCACTGCTGTGCGCGGCGCAGGCGACAGCCAGCAGCCGCGCGGCCGCGGGCAGCTTCTTCTTGCGCAGCTTGCGGTCTCCGACGGCCTTCTGCGCCCACCCGGAGAGCTTGGTCCGCGCCACCTTCCCGAAGCAGAACGGCCCGCCCTCCTCACCCCGGACGAGGGAGGGCACGAGGACGGGCACCGGGTTCTCCGGGGCGGAGGTCAGCAACTCGTCTACGGTGCCGGGCAGTTGCAGCCAGCCCGCATCGACGAACTCCTGGACGACCTGCGCCGCATCGCCCAGCGGCCAGCCGTTCACGTCCTGGCCGGTGATGTTGCCGCTGCCGGTACGCGCGGAGCGCAGGGTCACCAGCAGCGCGAACAGCCGCGCCTCGGGACCCGGAACCGGCGTGTGGTCCCGGACGTGCGCCAGCACGGAGCGCGCGTGCTCCCACTGCGCCGACGCGCTCAGCAGCCGTGGCACGCCCCCCTCGGCGACGCCGCCGGTACGCTGCTCGTGCTGGTGCCGGACTGTGGCCGCGGCCTGCGAGGCCCGCCGCGCCTCGTCCCGCAGCGTCTCGTCGCAGGTCTGGTCCGCCCACATGGTGAAGGCGATCGCCTTGCGCTCCTGCAGACCGGCGAGTACGGGCAGATCGGGCTCGTCCCGGCGCTGATAGGCGCGGAACTCCTCACCGAGCCGGATGAGCTCGTCGCGCAGTGCGGCCGGCCGCAGGTCGTGCGGCACCGGGCGCTGCGCGATCCTGCCCTGCCGCCGGGGCCGGCGCGGCCTGGGCACCGCGTCCCGGGGCGTCGAGTACGGGAGCCCGGCCCCATCGGCCGTGCCCGGACCGGCAGACGCGGCCCCCTCGGCCACATCCGCACCGGGAACTGTGGGTGCGGCGGAGAAGTGCGGCACGCCCACCCCGCCCCGGAAGCCGGAAGGAGGTGCGGAGGCGACGCCCGCGCCGCTGACGGAAGGCGACGGGGGGCGGGAACCAGGATGTTGCCCGGATGACGCGAGGCCCGGCCCCGGGGCGGCGGGCGACGACGTGGCGGCGGGCGACGACGTGGCGGGGGCCGGTGAATCGGCGGGGGACGGCGGCCTGGCGGGGGTGGAGGCCACCACCCGGGCGGTGGGGTGGGCGGCCGCACAGCGCGCGCAGCACTCCCAGGCACGCCACCAGCGCCCCGCCGGATCGGTGACCACGGCCAGCACGACCGCCCCGCCGCAACTCCGGGCCGGGCCCGCGGCCCCCCGGCCTTCCCCCTCCGCGTGCGCCTGACACCCCTCGGCACGGCACGCGCACGCCGCCTCGCCCCGCGGCCCCCCGGCCGCCCGCAGATGCGCCTGCAGATGCGCACCGGCGAAGGACCGGCCCTGAGCGGCCGACGGAAGCCGCTGCGGTGCGCAGGCCGGCCGGCTGCAGTCGACCTTCACCGCGGCCACCCCGCGCCCCACCCCGTCCAACCGCACGGTCCACACCCGCCCGGGCACCCGCTCGACCACCCGCCCGGCCACCCGCTCACCCTTCGTCCCGGCCTGCGCCATGAACTGCCTCCGCTTTGCCGAAGACCCGCGGCCCGCGGGTCGCTCCCGTCCGGACTCGCCGGACTCACCTCCCGGACGGTAGAAGGTGTGCGCCCGCCATCTCCGGTCATCACGTACACATCATTCGATCGAGTGCACGGACGCCCGCGCCGAAGGCGCTCGGGCAGTGCCCTCAGCGGCCCGGTACCTCCTGGCACCAGGGCTACAGGGCTGCTGCCGCTTCTTCCCGCGCGTCAAAGGCTTCGCGTGCGCGCGCGACGGCGGGCAGGTTCGCCGCGGCCCACGCCAGCAGCACCTCTACGGGGGCCCGGAAGGTCTTGCCGAGCGGGGTGATCCGGTACCTGACGGCCACCGGGCGGGTGGAGACGACCTCGCGCTCGACCACGCCGTTCCGCTCCAGCCGCCGCAGCGTCGCGGTCAGCGACTTCTGCGTCACCTGGGGGATGGCCCGGCGCAACTCGTTGAACCGGCACGGGCGTTCACAGAGCTCGTTGAGGACGCTGAGCGACCACTTGTCGAGGACCTGGTCGAGCAGTTCGCGGTGCGGGAGGTCGATGCGGAACGTGTCGTCGGTATCCGTGCCATCGGTATGCATACGGGCGGCATCCGTGCGGACGGCATCCGTGCAGGCGGTATCCGTACGGGCGATGCCCATGCGGGCGGTATCCATGGCGAAACCTGGTCTCGTTGAAGTGTCCTTCTTGTACTAGGTAGCTTACGGATACCTAATGCGGAGGAGAACTACCCATGTCCGTACAGCACTTCACCCCCGAAGGCATGCTGCAGCCGGTCCCCTACCACCACGTGTCCGTGGGCACCGGAACCAGGCACGTCCACGTCAGCGGGCAGATCGCGCGCAAGTCCGACGGGACGCCGGTCGCGCCCGGCGATCTGGCCGGGCAGGTCGCCCAGGCGCTGCGCAACACCTCCGTCGGATTGGCAGGTGCGGGCGCGTCCTTCGCGGACGTGCTGCGCCTGACGTTCTACGTGACCCGGTGGAGCCCGGAGCAGATCGGCGACTTCATGGCCGGGGTGGAGTCCGTCGCGGATGAGATCGGGCTGCGGCTCCCGCTGCCGCCGGCCTCCCTCATCGGTGTCGACCACCTCTTCGAGCCGGATGTGCTGGTCGAGGTCGAAGCCACCGCGCTGCTCGACTGAACCCCGGGGGCCGCCCTCCCTCCTAAACGTTGATCCCATTTGCCTAAATCAATTAGGCAGGTGCATCATCATCGAAGTCCTCTGAGGGCAGAGGTGACCAACGATCCGGAGGACGAGCATGGCCGTACGCGCAGGACTGACCGCGGAACGCCTGGTCCGGGCGGGGGCGGAGCTGGCCGACGAGACGGGGTTCGAGCAGGTGACCCCGGCGGCCCTCGCCCGGCGGGTCGGCGTGAAGACCGCGAGCCTCTACTCACACGTGCAGAGTGCCCACGACCTCAAGACCAGGGTCGCCCTGCTCGCCCTGGAGGAGCTCGCCGACCAGGTGTCCGCCGCGGTGGCCGGACGAGCGGGCAAGGACGCTCTGGCCGCCTTCGCGAACGCCTACCGCGACTACGCCCTCGCCCACCCCGGACGCTTCGCCGCGGCCCGGTTCCCGCTCGACCCGCAGACGGCGGCCGCCAGCGCCGGTGTGCGGCACGCGGCGATGACGAGGGCGCTCCTGCGCGGCTACCACCTGGCCGAACCGCACCAGACACACGCCGTACGGCTGCTGGGCAGCGTCTTCAGCGGCTACGTCGTGCTGGAGACGGCCGGCGGATTCAGCCACAGCGCCCCCGACTCGCAGGAGAGCTGGGAAGAAATCATCGACGCGCTCGACACCCTGCTGCGCACCTGGCCCACCGCCGCCTGACCCGGCCCCGGGCGGCGGCCCGCGGCGTACGCGGCGACCCGCGAGAACCCGCGGGCGAGAACCCGCAGCGACCCGCGACATCCACGACACACCAGACGAACCAGCGAGACGAAGATGACCACGACACACCACTGGACCACGACCCCCCTCACCGCCGAACTCATCCGCGGCGCCCTCGACCTGGAGCACACCGACCGTGGTGTGCTGCCGCACCGGCTGCCTGCGTCCGCCCGTGAGCAGATGCCCGACGGCCAACTGGCCATGGCGGAGTCCCAGCCCTCCGGGGTGCGGCTGGTCCTCCGTACCCGGGCCACCGCCGTCGAACTGGACGTCGTAGCCACCAAGCGGATCTATCCCGGCGCGCCGCAGCGACCCGACGGGGTGTACGAACTCCTCGCCGACGGGCAGCTCTTCGGCCGGGCCAGCGCGGCGGACGGCGACACGCTCACCATCGACATGGCCACCGGAAGCGTGGAGTCCCGCCCCGGCCCGGTGGAGACGCTGCGGTTCACCGGCCTGCCCGGCCACGAGAAGGACGTCGAGATCTGGCTGCCGCACGACGAGAGCACCCAGCTCGTCGCCCTGCGCACCAACGCCCCCGCCCACACACCACCGCCCAGCGGCCGCAAGGTCTGGCTGCACCACGGCAGCTCGATCAGCCACGGCTCCCACGCCACGGCCCCGACCGGCACCTGGCCCGCGCTGGCCGCCGCACTCGGCGGGGCGGAACTCATCAACCTGGGGTTCAGCGGCAGCGCCCTGCTCGACCCGTTCACCGCCCGCACCATGCGCGACACCCCCGCCGACCTGATCAGCGTCAAGATCGGCATCAATCTCGTCAACACCGACCTGATGCGGCTGCGCGCCTTCGGCCCGGCCGTCCACGGATTCCTCGACACCTTGCGCGAGGGGCACCCCACCACACCGCTGCTGATCGTCTCCCCCCTCTACTGCGCCCTCCACGAGAACACGCCCGGCCCGACCGCCATGGACCTCGGTGCCATGAGTGAGGGGCAGCTCAGGTTCACGGCCACCGGCGACCCCGCGCAGACCGCCGCCGGGAAGCTCACGCTCACCGTGATCCGCGACGAACTGGCCCGTATCGTCCGGCAACGCACCGCCGCCGACCCGAACCTCCACTACCTGAACGGCCTCGACCTCTACGGCGAGGACGACCACACCGAACTGCCCCTGCCCGACGGCCTGCACCCGGACGCCGCCGCCCACCGGCGCATCGGCGAACGCTTCGCCCAACTCGCTTTCCACGACGGCCCGTTCGCCGGAACGAGCGACTGAGGGGCGCCGCGGGCCGAGCGCGCCGAGGAGGTCACCCGCCCCGGCACCAACGGCTGCACGCGGCCCTTCGGCGGGATGCCCCCAGCCCGCTGCCGGCCCCAGCTGCCCCCCGTCGTCACCGACGTCAGGCCCGCAGGTACCCCACCACCTTCTCCAGCGCGCTCCGCACCGCCTCCCGTGACTCGTCGGTCGGGTCGAGCGTCTCGAAGCCGTGGTGGCCGTGCGGTACGTCGACGAGGTCGAGCCGGGCCCCGCACTCCTCGCCCGCCGCCACGAACGCCTCAACGGTGGCCGCGATCGCGGGCACCTCCAGCCCCGCCCGGGTGAGCACCACGGGCAGGTCCCCCGCCCGCGCCACCGCTCGTACCGGGCGGAACCGTTCCCCGCTCAGGCCCCAGCTGGGCATGGGGTCCAGGATCGGGTACGTGGCCGCCAGGCAGCGCAGCCACGGGGGAGGAGCGGCCAGCCACTCCGCCGACAGCGGCCCCCCGCCCGAGAAGAACCACAGGGCGATCCGGTCCGCGTCCACCCGGGGGTCCTCGCGCAGCTGCTCCACCGCGGCGGCCACGTCATCGGCGGCCACCGGGTAGTCGCCCACGTCGTGCAGCCGATGGTCGAGCATCGCGCCGACGACTCCGCGCGCCGCGGCCAGGCCCGCGTACCCCTGGTACATCGGCCAGTCGCGCGGGGTCGGCGCGAGTCCTGCGGGTACCGGTCCGCCGTGCACGAACAGCACCGCGGGGAGCGGCCCCCCGGCGGCGTCGGGCTCCGGGAGGTAGAGGTCGACGCGCCCGGCCCGCTCACGCGGCACGCCGGGAACGTCCAGCAGGAACGGCCGCAGATGCGCGGGAGGCGCGGCGGCGTCGGCGGGCTTCAGCCGGTGCCCCTCGCCCGCGGCGGCCCGCAGCAGTGTCCCGGCGAGTTCGGCGGGGCAGGACAGCATCGGCCAGTGCCCGGTGGGGAGTTCGAAGAAGCTCACCCGAGGGTCCAGCAGCGACTGGAGCGCCGGGTCGCCGAGGTCGACGATCATCTGGACCATCTCGATGCCGGCGCCGCTGCCGGTGCACAGCACCGCGGTGGACGGCACCGAGGCCACCGCACCGGTCAGCCGCAGCGGCCGGCGCAGAGTGGCCAGCGGCTGGGGCACCGCCTGCTCCGTCAGACGGGTCAGTGCCGCCCCGTCGAGGCCCGCGGTACTGCCCCAGCGCTGCCACTCCTCCCCGGTCGGCGGGTCCAGCACCACCGTGCCGTCCCCGTCGTCCTTGGCGGCGAGTTCCTCGCGCAGCCCCTGGTCGGGGACCGCGGCCAGTGGGGGCACGCCGTCCTTCGGCATCCCCGCGTCCACGTAGACGACCCGCGCGATGTGCTCCGCCCGGCGGTCCGCGGCGGCCAGGGCCGGGTGGATCCCGTAGCCGTGACCCACCAGCACGAGCCGCGGGGTGTCCGTCCCCGCCGCCGCGGCCTCCGCGCACACCGAGTCGACGACCGCGACGACGTCCGCGATGTGCGTCTCCAGGTCGACGGCCGGCAGCGCGGATCCGTGTCCGGAGCCGGAGCCCCGGCCGGGGCCGGGACCGTGGCCGGAGTCGAAATTGAAGCCGGAGCCGGAGCCGGAGCCGGAGCCGGAGCCGACACGGCTCAGCGACACCGTGCGCGCCCGCGCCCCCGCCGCGGCCAGCCCGGCCGCGGTCTCCTCCCAGACATCCGCTCCGCCGAACTCACCCGGCACCAGGACGAACGTGGTCATGAATCCCTCCCCAAAAAGTCGACAAGTCACTTCCGCGGGCCGAAGGGCCACCGCCGCCCCGCTCGCCGTAAGGTAGAAACTCCTCCAGGGGGAGGTTCAAGTGTTCGCATCGCACGACGGGTTGTGCAGCATCGGTGAGCTCGCGGAGCACGCGGGAGTGACCGTCAAGACCGTACGTTTCTACTCCGACGAAGGGCTGCTCCCGGAAGCGCGGCGCAGCACCGGCGGACACCGGCGGTACGGCCCCGACGCCCTGGAGCGGCTGCACCTCATCCGCGCGCTGCGTGCCCTCGACCTCCCGGTCCGGGACGTGCGGCGCGTCCTCCAGCAGCACGACGTGGACACCGCGGGCGGCCCGGGAAGCGTGCTGGAGGACGCCGTCGCCGGCCGGCTGAGCGCGCTGGGCACCCAGCTCACCGCTCTGCGCTGGCAGGAAGCGGGACTCCACCTCGTCCAGGACAGCCCGCCGGCCGAACTCGCGGACCGGCTGCGCCTGCTCGGCGCGATCAGCACCCCGCCCACCACGGACTCCCTGGTCCGTTTCTGGCGAGGCTGGCTGCCGCCGCGCATGCCGCCCCGGTCGACCGCCGCGTTCCTGGCCGTGGCGGTACCCCAGCCGCCGCCCGACCCCGCCCCCGCCCAGGCGCTCGCCTTCGCCCGCCTGCACGCTCTGGTCTCCCGCCCCTGCCCGGGCGCCGCCCAGCCCCAGCCCGCGGCGCACCGGGCCACGGGTGCCGACGGGGCCGTACTGCTGTACGAGGGACTGGCCGAGGCGTACGAACTGGCGGGCGCCCAGATGCTCCAGGGCCGCGCACCGCACCGGGGCGAGGCACTGGACAGCTTCGTCCAGGCGTACGTGAACGCCTACGGCGGCCGGGACACACCGCACTTCCGCACCGACCTGCGCGGACAGCTCGCCACCGACCCGCGCATCGACCGGTACTGGGACCTGGTCAGCGAGACACTCACCCCGCCCGGCGCCTGTCCCGCACCCACTCCGGGCTCCGCCCACGACTGGCTGTGCGCGGCACTGGACGGGGACGACGCGGGGATCACGTCACCGGGCGCTGCTGCCCCATCGTCATCAGTGCACGCAGCCCGTCGCGCACCACGTCCGTCGGAGCAGCCCCGAACAGCGCCTGCTGGGCGATGAACCCCTGCGCCACGGCGATCATCGTGCGCGCCACGTGGTCGGCCGGTACGTCGTCGGACATCAGGCCGGCCGCGCGGTACCCGTCCACCAGCCGTACCCACGCGCCGCGCATCTCCGTGTACCCCTGGCGCAGCAGCGCGGCCAGCCGCTCGTCGCGGAGGGTCTCCGCCCACACCTGGAGCACCAGCCCCGGGAAGGCGGCGCGCCCGTCGATGCGCAGCCCGTCGCGGGCCTCGATGACCTGGCCGACCACCTGGGCCAGCAGCTCGTCGGGCGGCGGCGGGGGGCTCTGCCGCGCGGCGGCGTCGAAGGCGCCGCGGACGTCCGCGAACACCTCGGCCGCGATGGCCGTGATCAGGTCGTCCTTGCTGCCGAAGTACCGGTAGACGGCCCCCGGGGAGAGACCGATCTCCCGCAGTACGTCCTGCATGGACGCGGCGTGGAAGCCCGATCGGGCGAAACAGCGCGTCGCCCCGTCGAGGATCTGCCGACGGCGGGCATCGAGATGTTCCTGGGATACACGAGCCATGACCACAAAGTAGAACGAACATTCATTCTTGACAAGCGCACCGGGAGGGGCACTATGAAAGAGAGAAAACGAACGATCCTTCTCTATGAATGACCCATCGGCCCATCCACGCCACCGCCAGGGAACGAGGGACCCCATGTCCACCTCACTCACCCGCTCCCGCCGCACACTCGCGGCACTGCTGCTGGCCCCCGTCGTGGCCGCCCTCGCCCTGTGGGCGTTCGCCTGGCCCGCCACCCGGATCGCCCCGCGAGACCTCCCGGTCGCCGTCGCCGGCCCGCCCGCCGCGGCCGACCGGCTCCAGCAGGGCTTCACGCGGGCACCGGGCGCTTTCGAAGTGCACCGCTATCCCGACGCCGCCGCCGCCCGTACCGCGATCGAGAACCGGGAGGTCTACGGCGCACTCGTGGCGGGCGAGCGGGGAGTGGAGGTCCTGACGGCGTCCGCCGCGAGCCCGCTCGTCGCCCAGCTGCTCCGGGAGACCGCCGTCTCCCGCGCCCCGGCCGGCACCCCGCCGCGCGTGACGGACGTCGTGGCCGCACCGCCGGGCGACCCCCGGGGCGGTGCGCTCGGAGCGAGCGTGCTGCCGCTCGTCCTGTCGGGAATGGCCGCGGGGGTCCTGGTGACGGTGCTGGGGCTGCGCGGAGCGCGCGGCGTTCTGGTGCTGGCCGGCGCGTCCGCGCTGGTCGGCGTCGTGGCGACCGCCCTCGCGCACAGCTGGCTCGGCATCCTCACCGGCGGCTGGTGGGCGGTGGCGGGTGTACTCGGGCTGACCGTCCTGGCCGTCGCCGCGGCGATCGCGGGCCTGGCCGCCCTGCTCGGCCGGGCCGGCCTGGTGATCGGCGGGCTGCTGATGGTCCTGATCGGCAACCCCTTCTCCGGGGTGACGAGCGCCCCGCAGCTGCTGCCCGAACCCGCCGGATTCCTCGGCCAGTTGCTGCCGCCCGGCGCGGGCGGCACCCTGCTCAGGTCCGTCTCCTTCTTCGACGGCGCAGGGGCGGGCGCGGCCCACCTCACCCTGACCCTGTGGGCCGGACTCGGACTGCTCGCGGTACTGGCCGTCAAGGACCGTGGCACCACCGGCACGGCGCAGCAGGACGCGGCGCCGTCGCCCGCGGGCGGCTGACACACGGCACGACAGGGGGCGGGCGCCGTATGGCGTCCGCCCCCTGCTGTACATCACGGCCTGTACGTCACGGCCTGTACGTCACGTGCTGTGTGCGTCGTCCCGTGCTGTACGTCGGTCCGTACGTCAGTGTGGTGCGCGGCCTTGGGGGGCCGCTACCTGCTCCGGGATCAGAACTGGAGGGCCCACAGGTCGATCTTGCCGACGTCCGCGTTGGCGTTGTCGGCGACCCTCAGCTTCCAGGTGCCGTTGGCCACCTCGGAGGATGCGTTGACGGTGTACGTCTGGGCGATGTTGTCGGCGCTGCCGCCCGTCCCGAACGCCTTGAGGTTGTAGACGCTGCCGTCGGGGGCCACCAGGTCGACCTTCAGGTCACCGATGTAGGTGTGCTTGATGTCGACCGGGACGCTCAGGGCCGCCGGGGCGTTGCCCGCGACACCGCTGACGGTGACCGGGGACTCGACCGTGGCGTTGTCGCTGATCGCCACGTCGGTGGCGTTCTCGAAGCGCTTGCCGGGCGGCGGGGTGGTCGAACTGCCCACGTTCAGGAGCTTGTTGGGGGAGCCCGTACCCGGGTTGCCGACCACGTTCGGGGTGGCGGCGCTGCTGAGCGCGGCGGAGACCTGCGCCGGGGTGGCGGACCTGTTGCCGGCCAGGTAGAGCGCGGCTGCGCCCGCCGCGTGCGGGGCGGCCATCGACGTGCCGGAGATGGTGTTGGTGGCGGTGTCGCCGGTGTTCCACGACGAGGTGATGGAGGAGCCAGGCGCGAACAGGTCCAGCACGCTGCCGTAGTTCGAGAAGCTGGAGCGGGCGTCGGTGTTGGTGGTCGAACCGACGGTGATCGCCTCGGTGACGCGCGCCGGGGAGTAGTTCTGAGCGTTGGCACCGCTGTTGCCCGCAGCGACCGCGTACGTGATGCCGCTGGCTATGGAGTTGCGTACGGCCGTGTCGAGGGCGGTGTCCACGCCGCCGCCGAGGCTCATGTTGGCGACGGCCGGCTTCACGGCGTTCCTCGTCACCCAGTCGATGCCGGCGACGACCTGGGCGGTGCTGCCCGAGCCCTGGTTGTTGAGCACGCGGACGCCGACGATCTTCGCCTTCTTGGCGACGCCGTACGCGCTGCCGCCGACCGTGCCCGCGACGTGCGTGCCGTGGCCGTTGCCGTCCTGGGCGGTGTTGTCGTTGTCGATCGCGTCGAAGCCGTAGCTCGCGCGGCCGCCGAAGTCGCTGTGGGTGATGCGTACACCGGTGTCGATGATGTACGCCGTCACGCCCTCGCCCGCACTGTCGGGGTAGGTGTAGCTGTTGTCGAGCGGCAGGGCCCGCTGGTCGATGCGGTCCAGGCCCCAGGAGGGCGGGTTGGGCTGGGTGGCGTCGATGCTGAACACGCGGTTCTGGGCGACCGCCGCGACCGCGGGGTCGGCGGCGAACTTCTTCGCCTGGGCCTCGGACAGCTCGACCGCGTACCCGTTGAGGGCCCGCTCGTAGGTGTCCTTGATCTTGGCGCCGTACCGCTTGGCCAGGGCCTGGCCCTGCGGGGACTCCGCGTCGACGACGGAGTCCTTGAGGGTGACGATGTAGCTGCCCGGAATGGCTCCGGCGACACCGGCGTTCTCGATCCGGCCTTCGGCGGCAGCGGGAGCCGCGGCGGCGGGCAGCACGGAGACGGCGCCGAGCGCGAGGGCTGCGACGGAAGTGGCACCGGCCACCGCCCATCTTCGGGTGACGGAACCGCTGCGGAAGGGTGCTGGACGCATCGACATCGGAGGGGTCCTCCTCATGAGGTGGTGCACCGAGGTGCATCTGTGGGGGAGTGCACGACAGGGGCATGACAAACCAACGGGCGGTGGAGCCCGGGTTGCCGCCGTCCTGCCGACACCGAAAGATTGACCCATCCCCCTTGACCTCACAAGAGGTCCTGCACCCCTGCAACACTGCCGCCACACAATCGACATGACGCACCGTCATATGCGCGGAAGCCGTCGGCGCCCGGCGCCCCGGCGGGCGGCCGGAGGTGCGCAGGGCGTACGGAGCCCGGGGCGGGGCACACGGAACGTGTCCGCGCAGTCCTCTCCGACAACGAACCGAGGTGTGTCATGGTGGTGCTCGCCATCGTCGCCGTTTGCGTCGTCCTGCTGGTCCTGGCCTTTCTGCTGCCCCGCCTCTCGCGCCATCCGGAGCGCGGCACCCAGCGCACGCTCGGCGCGGGCTCCCGGGCCGCGAGCAAGGCTCCTGGCCCCCTCGGCCGCTGGCTGAGCAAGCCGTTCGGCAGCAGCTCCCGCGCTGTCGGCCGCAGTGGTTCGGCGGGCCGCAAGGGCCGCGGCCGCATGCCTTTCTGACCGGAACCGGCCGGTATTCGGCGCGATACCGCACCGGCCCGGCCACCTCACCGCGCGGACTGCCCAGCGGCCGCACCCCCGTGCCCCGCGGATGACAGACTGCGCGGATGATCGCTGATCTTCCCGTCGGTCTGACGGCCAGGCACCTCGTCGAAGACGACCATTCCCGGGTGCTGGGTGTACTCGACACCTGGTGGGGCGGCCTCAAGGGGGAAGCGGGGGCGAGAGAACGCGCGCTGCTGCTGCCCCGGCTGTACTTCCAGCACTTCACCACCACCGGTTTCCTGGTCGAACGCGGCGAGGGCCCCCTCGTCGCCTTCCTGGTCGGCTTCCTGTCGCAGAGCGAACCCGACACCGCCTATGTGCACTTCGTCGGCGTCGACCCAACGCTGCACGGGCAGGGGGTCGGGCGTGCCCTCTACCGGGCCTTCTTCGCGCTCGCCCGGTCGCACGGACGCCGTTACGTGCACTGCGTCACCAGCCCGGAGAACGCCGCCTCGCAGGCCTTCCACACCCGGCTCGGCTTCACGGCCTCAGCGGTGAAGCCGGACTACGACGGCCCGGGCCTCGACCGGGTGGCCTTCAGCATCGACCTCTCCGCCGCCGGCACGCAGAGCTGATCCGCCCGGTCATCCTGCCGGGCCGCGGAGCTGCCCCCAGTCCTCCCGCCGGCCCGCGGAGCTGATCCCCCGGTTCCTCCCGCCGGGCCGCGGAGCCGGTCCGGTGCCGGCTCAGCCGACCCGGTCGCGCTGTGCGGCGGAGGGCGCCGAGGTCCGGGTCTGTGCCATGCGTCCCAGGCGGGGTCCCAGCCAGCGTTTGAGACTGCGCATCGCCGGGAGGCGGCCCGCGGCGCGGTCGAGGTGGTAGTAGAGCTGCGGCGGCACGTGCGGCAGCAACGGAGAATGCCGTTGGCCGAGCAGGGCGAACATCCGCTCCGGTGGCAGCCGGAGATAGCGCGGGAGGTTCTCGTACCACTGGGCGCTGAAGCGCGCCGCGCTCTGGGTGGCGAGCAGGGCGGCCTTGCGTTCCCGCTCGTAGCGGTGCAGGGCGGTGGCGGTGGAGGGCTCCTCGCGCACCGCGGTGGCGAGTGCGACGGCGTCCTCGATCGCCAGGGTGGTGCCGGCGCCGATCGAGTAGTGCGTCGTATGGGCGGCGTCCCCGAGGAGGACGGCCTTCCCGTGGTGCCAGCGCTCGTTGGTCACCGTCCGGAAGGTCTGCCAGCGGGGGCGCCCGCCCGCCCCGGAGGAGCCGATGAGGCGATGTCCCTCCAGCGGCCCGGCGAACAGTTCCCCCAGGAGCGCCAGCGTCCCGGCCTCGTCCGCCGAGTCGAGCCCGAGGCCCTGGTGCGTCCGCGGCGGGCACTCCACGATGAACGTGCTGAGGTTCTCCCCGTATCCGTAGGCGTAGCACCAGATCCAGCCGTGCGGCGTCTCCACGAAGGCGAAGGTGAACGCGTCGAACCGCTTCGTCGTGCCGAGCCAGAGATAGGTGTTGCGGCCCGGGACCGCCGTGGGGCGGAAGTGGTCGGCGAAGCGTTCCCGCAGTGCGCTGTGGACGCCGTCTCCCGCGACGACGAGATCGGCGTCGGGGAGCGGACTGCCCGGTGACCACGGGTGTGCGTGGACGACCCGTACGCCGAGCGACTCGGCGCGTGCGGCGAGGATCGCCAGCAGGCGGTGACGGCTGATGCCGAACCCGGAGTCGCCGTCGTGCAGCGTGGTGCGGCCCCCGACGTGGGCGACACCGCCGCTCCAGCGGACCGAAGCGGCGCGGATGCTCTCGGCACTGTCGAGGTCGCAGTCACGGAGCCGGTCGAGCAGCCCGCCCCAGTAGGTGACCCCCCAGCCGTACGTGGCACCGGCCGCGTCGCGTTCGTAGACCGTGATGTCGTGCGATGGGTCCTGACGCTTCATCAGGATCGCGAAGTACAGGCCGGCAGGCCCCCCGCCGATACACGCGATCCTCACACATGCTCCTCATTGTGACCTCGGGTGATTTACCGAGCGCGAAGAGTAGCAAGGTGGATACGCCCGTCTGCGGAGGTGCGTCCTTTTGAGTGAGGCGTCGTGGGCGGTGTACGCAACGGGGCCGATCGCGCGTTAGTAGTGCTGACTCCCCGGCCGTCCGGGGCTGTTGGTCCGGCTCGCGCGGAACGCTCCGCCGAATGGGGGTAAGCAGAATTTCGGCTCTGTGTGCATGCGCGCCTGTTGTGCCTTATGTCCGCCATCTGAGAATGTGCACTCCTATTTTCATCCAACGAAATCCGGAGTGGGACGCATGCGGAAGTCAGCGAGTGCTGCTTCGCCAGGCACTTGGGAAACACCGGTCCGGTCCCCTCGTTTCTCCATATGAACGCAAGGCAGCTGTTCCGGGCGGCCTGAGATGAACGAGCGGCCCCCTCCCCCTCCCCTTCCCCCGGGCCCGCGGCACCAGGCCTGCCCCTTCGCGCCCCGAGCGGCGGCCCCGTAACCCTCCCGCGCGAAACCCGCGGCCCCGCACGGCTCCTGGAGCGTCTTCCCGCTCCATGGGCCGCCCCGAACCGCCCGGCCCCGATGCGCAGTTCCCCGCCCGGCACCTGCCCGTGCCCGGTACGACCGCATCCCTCCACTCAGAGGGCACCAGGCCCCTCCGCGCTGCGGCCGGCCGCCCGGCCCCCGCACCCGAGCCAGTTCAACTTCCACGCACGAAGGGAGCCACCCGTGAGGCACAGCCCGTCCGGAAAACGGCTGCTGACGGTTCTTCATCTGGTGCAGCCGGTGGACGGTGGAGTCGCCCGCGTGGTCGTCGACCTCGTCAGATCCCAGGTCGGCCGGGGGGTGCGCGCGCTCGTGGCCTGCCCGCCCGGCGGCCCGCTCGCCCGGCAGGCCGCCGAGGCCGGCGCGGAGGTGCTCCGCTGGCCCGCCGGCCGGGCACCGGGCCCCGCACTCGCCTCCGAGGTGCTGACCGCGGCCGGGCTGATCCGCCGGAGCGCCCCCGACGTCCTGCACGCGCACAGCGCCAAGGCGGGGCTCGCCGGCCGGCTCGCGGTGAGGGGCCGGGTTCCGACCATCTTCCAGCCGCACGCGTGGTCGTTCGACGCGATGGAGGGACGCCCCGCGGGCCTGGCCCGTACGTGGGAGCGGCAGGCGGCCCGGTGGAGCACCAGGATCCTGTGCGTCAGCGAGGCCGAGCGGCACGCGGGGGAGGCGGCGGGGATCGCGGCCCGCTGGTCGGTGATCCACAACGGCATCGACCTCGCGCGTTTCAGCACCGACACCGCGGCAGATGGTGCGGCAGGCCACATGCCCGCCCCCGGCAGCGCGGCAGGCAACCCGGATGTCCGCACCGAAGCACGCCCCGGCGTGCCGGCGTTCGAGGGTCCGCCACCCGGTGCCCCCCTGGTGGTCTGCGTGGGCAGGCTGTGCCGGCAGAAGGGACAGGACGTCCTGCTGCGGGCCTGGCCCGCAGTCACCCGGTCGGTGCCCGGCGCACGGCTGGTCCTGGTGGGCGAAGGTCCCGAGGGGGAGCGGCTGCGCCACTTGGCCCCGCCCGGCGTCCTGTTCGCCGGTGCGGTCACGGACACCAGGCCCTGGCTGCACGCGGCCGACGTCGTCGTGCTCCCCTCGCGCTGGGAGGGCATGGCCCTGGCCCCCCTCGAAGCCATGGCCTGCGGAACCCCCGTCGTGCTGAGCGACGTCAGCGGCGCCCGGGAGAGCCTGCCACCCGGCGACGCAGCCCACTGTCTCGTACCGCCGCAGGAACCGGCGGCACTGGCGAGCGCCCTCACCGCCCTCCTGTGCGACCGGGCCCTCCGGGAGTCCCTGGGCCGACGGGCCCGCAGCCACGCCCGCGCCGCACACGACGTACGCACCACCGCCGCGGCAGTCCTCGACCTCTACCGGGAAGTCCTCGGCTCACCCCGGCCCGCCATGAGGGAGTGCACCCAGTAATGACGACAGAGAGCGCTCCCGCGGCGCGGACTTCCGCGCGCGAGGCCCAGCACGGCTCGACGCTGCTCCACGCGCCCCGCAGATCCGCGCGGCGCCGCCCCGTGGCGTCCTCCGTGAGCGCCGCCCACGGCCACCGGCACCTCGCGGTCCTGCTCGGCAGCGACGCGGTCACTCTCGCCGCGGCCCTGCTGCTGTCCCCGGGAGCCACCCGGCCGTGGTGGGCGGTCGCCCCGCTCGTGTGCGTACAGCTGCTGCTGCTGGCGTACGGCGGCCTCTACCGCCCGCGGCTCTCCCCGTCCGCGCTCGCCGAACTGCCGGCGCTGGCCGGCCTCGCCCTGCTCCAGTGGATCGCCACCACCGAGGTCTTCGCCGCGTACGGCTCCGGCCACGACTCCGGATGGCCAGCTGCGGCCTGCGCCGCGGCCCTCCAGGCGCTGCTGGTCTGCGGGGGACGGGCCGGGACCTACCGGCTGAACCGCCGCCAGGCCGCCCGCCACCCCCAGTCGACGCTCGTCGTGGGCGACGGACCCCTCGCGCAGCGCCTCACCACAGCCCTCTACGAGCGCGCCGAGTACGGCATGCGGCCGGTGGGACAGGTCGGTGTGACCGAGACGCCGTCGGCGGGCCTCCTCACCCTGCCCGTGCTCGCCACCGCGGAGGACGTCAGCCGGGCGGTCGTACAGGCCGACGTACGGCACGCCGTCTTCGTCCGGCCGCACACGGGCGGGCCGGACCCGCAGGAGCTGATCGCCCTGCTCACCGGATACGGCTGCCGCCTCTGGGCCGTCGAAGGACCGGAAACGGCCGCTGTCGGGCCGGGTGCATCGGCGGGCGCCGACCACCTGTGGGGATTCGCCGTGCGCCCCATGACGGTGCCGCAGAACCCGGTCGCCCTGGCCGCCAAGAGGGCCCTGGACGTCGTACTGGCCACCGTCGCCCTGGTCCTCGCCGCGCCCGTGCTCGCCGCCTGCGCCCTCGCGGTCAGGATCTCGGACGGCCCCGGCGTCCTGTTCCGCCAGGAGCGCGTCGGACTGCACGGGCAGCCGTTCGTCCTCCTGAAGTTCCGCACCCTGCGACCCGCCGACGCGCACGAGTCGGCCACCCGCTGGAGCGTCGCCCACGACCGCCGGATGAGCCCGGTCGGCAGCCTGCTGAGACGCTCGTCCCTCGACGAGCTGCCGCAGCTGTGGAACGTGCTGCGCGGCGACATGAGCATGGTCGGGCCCCGGCCCGAACGGCCCTACTTCGTCACCCAGTTCCGCCAGACCTACCCCGGCTACCAGGCCCGCCACCGCGTCCCCGTCGGCATCACGGGACTCGCCCAGGTCAACGGGCTGCGCGGCAACACGTCGATCGAGGACCGCGCCCGGTTCGACAACCACTACATCGAGACCTGGTCGCTCTGGCAGGACGTATGCATCCTCGCGCGCACCGCCGCCTCCCTGTTCCGGTTCGGGGGCAGCTGAGCATGAACGTCCACCGGACCACCGCCGCCGGGGGAGTGGCCGCGGCCCGTCCGAACCCCGGGGCAGCGGTCGCCGCCCATCCGAACGGCGGGGCGGCGGCTGGCGCCCATCCGAACGCCGCCGGGGCAGCCGCTGCTGCCCTCCCGCACGCTGCGGGGGAAGAGGACGCGGCCGACAGGACCACCGCTCCCGTGCCACCGGCCGCCGTGGCCGCCGGCGCCCTGGGTGCGGCGGCCGCCCGGTGGTGGCCGCTGCTGCCGGTCCTCGCGACCGTCCTGCTGCTGGCCGCCCCCGTCGACGGGGGAGGGGCCGGCGGCCCCGCGCGCGTCACCCCCGCCGATGCCGCCTCGGGCGCCCTCGTGCTCTGCGCCCTCGTCCGCGTGCTGCGCCACGGGCCGAGGCCCCTGGCACCGGCCGCCGCCTTCGTCTTCGGCGCCCCCGCGGTGGCCTGCGCGATCGCCACGGTCACCTCGGCCGACCCCGCCCTGAGCCTGACCGGATTCGTCCGCTACCTCCAGGTGTTCGTCCTGGTGCCGCTGGCCGTGGTCCTGATGATCCGTGACGCCTGGGGCTTCCGGGTCGTCACCGGCTGCCTCGCCGTACTCGCACTCGTGCAGGGTGCCGTCGGCGTCCACCAGTTCGCCACCGGAACCGGCGCCTCCTACATGGGCGAGGACATCCGCGCGGTGGGGACCTTCGGACCCACCGACGTGATGGGCATGGCCACGGTCGTCGCCTACGGGCTGCTCGCCGCGGCGGCGCTCGCCCTGCGCACCCCGCGCGGCGCCCCCACCTGGCTGCGGCCGGCGGCGCTCGCCGCCGCGGTGGGCCTCGTCGTACCCCTGGCGCTGTCCTTCAGCCGGGGAGCGTGGATCGCCACGGTGACCGCCGGTGCCGTCATGCTCCTGCTGGCCGGCCGCCGCCAGGCGATGCGCACCCTCGCGGTTCTGGTGCCCGTCTCGGTGGTCCTGGTCGCGGGGTTCGGCGTCGGTTCGCAAGTGATCTCGCAGCGGCTCTCCAGCATCACCCAGGTGACCGACACCCCCGACCGGTCCGTCAACGACCGGTACACCATGTGGGCCGCCGCCACGAGCATGTGGCGCGAACAGCCCGTCACCGGGGTCGGCCTCAAGGGATTCCCCGCGCACCGCGACGCGCACGCCTCCATCGGGCTTTCCTCGGGCAGTGACACGGCGGGCGCCGGCCGTGCCTTCGAGAAGCAGCCCCTGCTCTCCCCGCACAACATGTACCTGCTCGTCCTCAGCGAGCAGGGGCTGATCGGCGTCACCGCCTTCGTCGGCAGCTGGGCGGCGGTGCTCGTGGGCGGCGTACGCCGTCTGCTGCCCGGCAGGGGACGGGCCGCGGCCGCAGCCGACTGCGGACTGGTCGCCGTCGCCCTGGCCCTCTGGCAGACCGTCGACTTCCTGTACGCCGACATCGGCGGCCCCTCGACGGTCCTCACCGGCATCGTCTTCGGCCTGGCCGCCTGGTGGGCGCTGGCGGGGCCGGGGCACACGGTGTCCGCCGCCCCCACCGGGCAGCCGGCGCTGGTGCCTTCCGCGCCCGCCGCACCGGAAGCGCGGGCAGCCGGGTGAGCGAACTCAGGGCCACCACGGGCCCGGCCGAGGAGGTGCGCCCCCCTGTGGCTCCGCCCGGGACGACGGGCAGCGAGGACGTGCCTCCCGACGCCGCACCGCCCGTCACCGGCGGCGGGGACAACGTGCGTCCCCCCGCCGTCCCCTCCATGACCACCGGCGGTGAGGCGACGCGTCTCGCCGCCGTCCCACCCCCGACCACCGGCAACGACGAAATGCGCTCCCCGGCCGTCGGCAAGGAGGAGGTGCGTCCCCCGGCCGTCGGCAAGGAGGAGGTGCGTCCCCCGGCCGTCGGCAAGGAGGAGGTGCGTCCCCCGGTCACCGGCAACGACGAGGTGCGTTCCCCGGCTGGCGGCAACGACGACGGGCACCCCCCGGCCACCGGCAACGACGACCGGCGGCCGCCCCTCGCCGCACCCCCCGCCGCCGGCAGTGCCGAACCGCCCCGGCTCGGGCGTCTGCTCGTCCGTGCCGCGTGGGTCACCGCCGCGCTGACCGCCGCCGGTTCGCTGCTCGGCCTGGTGCGCGACCAGACCATCGCGCACCTGTTCGGCGCGGGCATCGAGAGCGACGCCTTCCTCATCGCCTGGACCGTGCCCGAGATGGCTGCGACCCTGCTGATCGAGGACGCGATGGCGCTGCTGCTGATCCCCGCCTTCAGCCAGGCCCTCACCCGGCGCGCCGCCGCCACCCAGGACGGCTCCGCACCGGACCCCGTCCGCGCACTGGTCGCCGCCACCTGCCCGCGCCTCTTCGGCCTGCTGGCCTGTGCGGCCGGACTGCTGATGCTCGGAGCTCCGTGGGTCGTCCGGATCCTCGCCCCCGGCTTCGAAGACCCCCAACTGGCCGTCGACTGCACGCGTCTCACCTCGATCACCGTGCTCACCTTCGCCCTCACCGGCTACTGCAGCGCGGGGCTGCGCGCGCACGGCAGATTCCTCGCACCGGCCGGGGTGTACGTCGCGTACAACGTCGGCGTCATCGCCACCATGCTCGCCCTGCATTCGGTGTGGGGCGTGCGTGCCGCCGCCGCCGGGGTGGCCCTGGGCAGCCTGCTCATGGTCCTCGTCCAACTCCCGGGATTCCTCCGGCTGGTGGGTCCGGGGCGCCCCGGCCGGCACGCGCGCCGGCCGCGCGGCACGCAGCGCGCGGCGACCCTGCGGCACCTGGGCATCGGTCTCCTGCTGCCCGTCATGGTCTTCACCGTCAGCAGGCAGTCCCAGGTCCTGGTCGAGCGCTTCTTCGCCTCCGGGCTGCCCGCGGGCGCCATCTCCCATCTGAACTACGCGCAGAAGGTCGCGCAGATGCCGATGGTGCTGTCGCTGATGATCTGCACGGTGACCTTCCCCGCCCTCGCCCAGGCCATGGCCGAGGGCGACCTGCAACGCGCACGGCGACGGGTCGAACGCGATCTGGGCCTGGCCGGGGCCATCGTCCTGCTCGGCACCGCCATGGTCATCGGCTACGCCCCGCAGATCATCGAAGTCCTCTTCCAGCGTGGCGCGTTCGGCGCCCAGGACACCGCGGCCACCGCCACGGTGATGCGGCTGTACGCGCTCGGCCTCCTCGGCCACTGCCTGGTCGGTGCCCTGGGGCGGCCGTTCTTCTCCTCGGCCCGGCCCACCTGGTACCCGGCCGCCTCGATGGGCGCCGGACTCGCCGTGACCATCGCGGCGGGCGCGCTCACCGTGGGCCCCTGGGGGGTCTACGGGATCGCCGCCGCCAACGCCCTGGGCATCACCACCACCGCCCTGCTGCTCCTGGCCGGCCTCGGCTCCCGCGTGCTCCCCGTCGACGTGCGCGGGATCAGTCTCGCGCTGGGGAGACTGGCCGCCGCCGCCGCGGCCGCCGCCGCCGCGGGCTGGGCGGCCGCCCCCCTGCCGGCGAGCCCGCTGCTCAGTCTCTGCGCGGGCTGCTTGCTGGTCCCCGGCACCTTCCTGGCCACGGGGCTGCTGGTCAGAGCCCCCGAAATCGTCCACCTGCTGGCTCTCACCCGACAGAGGTTCTCCCATGACCGCTGATCCGACTGCCCGGAGCTACCGGCCCACCAGGTCCTGTCCCCCCGCGCCGACTGCCGCGCCCCCGTGGATCCTGATGTACCACTCGGTGGCGGACCCGAACGACGACCCGTACGGCATCACCGTCGCCGCGGACCGCCTCGACCACCACCTGCGCTGGCTGCGCCGCCGGGGACTGACCGGCGTCGGCGTCGCCACCCTGCTGCGGGCCCACGCGGCCGGCCGCGCCCGCGGGCTGGTGGGGCTGACCTTCGACGACGGATACGCCGACTTCCTGGAAGCCGCCCTGCCCGCCCTGCGGCGGCACGCCTGTACCGCCACCGTCTTCGTCCTGCCCGGCCGCCCGGGCGGCACCAACGAGTGGGACCCGCTCGGCCCGCGCAGACCCCTGCTGACCGAAAGCGGCATCAGGGCGGCCGCCGAGGCGGGCATGGAGATCGGTTCGCACGGTCTCGTCCACCGCGACCTCACCCGCACGACCGACGCGGAACTGCGCGCGGAGGTCCGGGACAGCCGCGCGCTCATCGGCCGCCTCACCGGCCGCCCGCCGACAGGTTTCTGCTACCCGTACGGCACCTTCGACCAGCGGGTGGCCGACGCGGTGCGCGACGCGGGCTACGCGTACGGCTGCGCCATCGACCCGGGCCCGCTGACCGGCGCCTACGCCCTGCCCCGTACGCACATCAGCCAGGCCGACCGCGCCGCCCACCTCTGGGCGAAAAGGCTGCGCCCCCGCCGCGGCAGCCTCACGCCCCCCGGCCCCACCGGCACCTCGCGCTCCCTCCCGGTCGGCGGCGGGCGGTGAAGGCACTGCACATCATCACCGGCCTCGGCGTCGGCGGCGCCGAACAGCAGCTGCGGCTGGTGCTGCGTCACCTCCCGGTGCGCTGCGACGTCGTGACCCTGACCAACCCGGGCGCGGTCGCCGAGGGACTGCGGGCGGACGGCGTGCGCGTCACCCACCTGGGGATGCGCGGCAACCGCGATCTGACGGCCCTGCCCCGGCTGGTCCGGCTGATCCGCCGCGGCCGGTACGACCTCGTCCACACCCACCTCTACCGCGCCTGCGTGTACGGGCGGATCGCCGCACGGCTGGCCGGCGTGCGGGCCTGCGTCGCCACCGAACACTCCCTGGGCCGTGCCGAGATCGAAGGGCGTCCGCTGAGCCGCGGCACCCGTGCCCTGTACCTGTCCACCGAGCGCCTCGGCTCCGCGACCGTCGCGGTCTCCGGGACCGTCTCCGCCCGCCTGCACGACTGGGGCGTCCCCGCCGCACGCGTCCACGTCGTCCCCAACGGCATCGACGCCGCACTCTTCCGCCACGACCGTGCCGTCCGCAGCGCCACCCGCACGGCCCTGGGCATCCCCGAGGACGCCTTCGTGGTCGGCGGAGTCGGCCGGCTCGTACCCGGCAAACACTTCGGGACGCTCGTACGCGCGGTGGCCGCGCTGCCCGGGGCACACCTCCTGCTGGCGGGCGAAGGCCCCGAGCGGGAACCGCTGCGGGCGCTCGCGGCGCAGCTCGGGGCCACGGACCGGATCCGGCTGCTCGGCGAGCGCGACTGCACGGCGGGCACCGCGGCGCCCGGCATCCCGGCCCTGCTCGGCGCCATGGACACCTTCGTCTCCACCTCCCGCGAAGAGGCCTTCGGACTCGCCGTCGTGGAGGCGCTGGCCGCCGGACTGCCCGTCCTGTACCGCGCCTGCCCCGCGATCGAGGACCTGCCCGCGGACCACGCGCCGCACGCCCGGCGCATCAGCGGCGACCCGGCCGAACTGACGGCCGCGCTGCGACGCGCCCGCACGGAGTCCGCGACGGGGCGGCTGAGCCCGCCGCCCGCGGTGGGCCACTACGACATCGCGCGCAGCGCCGCCCGCCTCATGGACGTCTACGCCCACGCCCTTGCCCCTTCGTCCTCGACTTCGACCTCGACCGAGAGAGCACGCCCATGACCGAGATGCCCGAGCAGCAGAACTCCGCCCCGGCACGGCTCCGCCGGCTCGCCGCGCGGTCCGTGGCACCGCTGCGGCCCCTGCCCACCTGGTGGCCCGTGCCCGTCTGCGCCCTCCTCGGCGCAGTGTGCGCGGGCACCTACGGGATGCTCCAGGAACCGGAGTACCGGTCCACCGGCTACGTCATCGCCTCTCCCCTCAAGGACACACCGCCCGACTCGGCCCTCGGCTACGCCCAGGCGTACGGGCGGATCACCGCCAGCGATTCCACCCTCGCGTACGCGAGCGTCACGGCAGGGGTCCCGGCCGCGTCCCTGCGCACCCAGGTGCAGACGGAGACCTCGCCCGACTCGCCCATGATCGCGATCACCGGTACCTCCGCCGTCCCCGTGGAAGCCGCCGACATCTCCAACGCCGTGGCCGACGCCCTGCTCACGAGGAGCAACGGGATGTCGAAGGAGACCGGGGTCAAGCTGGTCACCTTCGCCCGGGCGGTGCCCCCCCTCGCCTCCTCCGCCCAGCCCGTGCCGCTCACCTCGGCGGTCGGCGCCTGCGCGGGCGGGCTCGTCGGCGGGCTCCTCCTGCTCGTGCGGCCCCGGCGCCCGAGGGAGGCGCCCGCACCCACACCGGTGCCGTCCCCCGCGCACCCGACCGACCACCTCGGCGCCGAGCGGGAGAGGGTGTAACGCACATGAGGTCCGACACCCTGCGCGCCACCCTCTGCCGCGACCCCCGGGACTTCGCGGAACTGCGCACCGAATGGGACGCGCTGCACCGGCGCTGTGCCGCGGCGACCCCCTTCCAGAGCCATGCCTGGCTGAGCTCCTGGTGGCTCTCGTACGGCACCGAGGGCCGGCTGCGCACCGTACTGGTGCGGCGCGGCGACCGGCTGGTCGGCGTGGCACCGCTGATGCTCGTGCACCGTCCGATGCCCCTGCTGGTCCCCGTCGGCCTCGGCATCTCCGACTACTTCGACGTCCTGGTCGACGACGAAGGCGCGCAGGACACGCTGCGCGCCCTGCGGCACGGCCTGAGCACGGCCGCCCCGCACGCCGTGGTCGACCTGCGGGAGGTACGGCCCGGCGCGGTGGCCGAGAAACTGTACGAGTCCTGGTCCGGCGCCCGCGCGCGCCTCGAGGACTCCACCTGCATGGAACTGCCCGCCGCGCCGATCGACGAGCTCGCCCGGCGGATGACGAGCAGCCGGGCCCAGCGGGTCCGCGCCAAGCTCCGCAAGATCGACGCGCTCGGGATCGAGAGCCGCGTGGTCTCCGAACACGAGGTGCCCGGCGCGGTCGGTCACCTGCTGCGGCTGCACGAACTGCAGTGGAGGGGCAGGGGCGTCAACGTCGAGCACCTGCGGCCGAGGTTCGCCGCCCACCTGGAGCGGGCGGCCCGCCGCATGGTGCGCGACGGCGACGCGGCGCTCACCGAGTTCCGGCAGGACGGCGAGGTCGTCGCCGCCAAACTGACCGTGCACTCCGGCGGGCTCACCGGCGGTTACCTCTACGGCGCGGACCCCGTCCTCAGGGAGCGGAAGGTCGACGTGACCGCGATGCTGCTGCGCCACGACGCGCATCTGGCGGCGGGTTCCGGAGGCGGCGTGCTCAGCCTGCTGCGGGGTTCGGAGGCCTACAAGGACCACTGGCGTCCGCAGCCGGTGACCAACAGCAGGCTGCTGCTGGCCCGTACGGCACTCCAGCCGTTGCTGTCGCTGCGTACGGCGCAGGTGACCTCGCGGGACCTGGCCGCCAGGACCGTGGCCGAGCGGCTGCCCGCCGCTCGCGAGTGGCGGGCGCGGTTCGACAGCCGGCGGGCGAACGCCGCCATGCGCTGAAGCGTCGGGGAAGCGTCCGCGGAGTGCCTGGGGAGCGCCGGGCACAAGGGCCGTGCCTGCCCGCAAACGCGCCGGGCGGCCCCGTCGATACCCGACGGGGCCGCCCGGTGGTGGCTAGCGGTAGTCGAACCTGGACCAGAACGGCTGTGCGCAGGTGCGCAGTTCGGGCATCCAGCGGGTCAGCCACTCGTCCATCTGCCAGGGCACGCACCAGTCGTCCGGGTTCGGCTTGGGCCAGGCCGGGACGGTCGGCTTCGGCGGCACCGGGGTCGGCTCCGGCGGAACGGGCGTCGGCTCCGGCGGCACCGGGGTCGGCTCCGGCGGCACCGGCGTCGGCTTCGCGGAGAGCGACTTGCGGAACACCTCGGACGCCTCCGGGTTCTGCTCGCACTGCCAGACGCCGTGCGGACAGTAGTCCGTGATGGTCTGGTAGAGCGGCTTGTGCCGCGTGAACCAGTCGAGCATGCGCCGCATGTACTCGGGGTTGTCCCCGTTGCGGAACAGTCCCCACTCCGGGTACGAGACCGGCTTGCCGTGGGCCGCGGCGAAGTCCACGTGGTGCTGGAGTCCGTAGGGGGCCCTGACCTGGTCGTCGAAGGACTCGCCCGGCGGCTGGTCGTAGGAGTCCATGCCGATGATGTCGACGACGTCGTCACCCGGGTAGCACTCGGTCCACGGGATCGCGTCCCGGCCGCGGTTGGGGGCGAAGTCGAAGCGGAACTTCTGGCCGGGAACCGACCGCATGGTCTCGACGATCCCCCGCCAGTACGCCTTCCACGCGGCCGGATCGGGGCCGCAGCGGTGGGTGTAGGTGATGCCGTTCATCTCCCAGCCGAGGACGAGAACCGCGTCCGGGACGCCCAGGTCGACCAGATTCTGGGCGAGCTGCCGGTAGTGCCGGTTGAAGTCGCCCCGGGCGCCGGCCCGCAGCAGCGAGCGGACCTTCCGGTCGGAGACACGGTCCTCGTTGCCGTCGGCCATCGGGACGTTGAGGACGAACATCCGCTCGGGGGCGCCGCGTCGCCACTCCGCCCAGGGCCGCAGGAACTCCGGCCGGCCCTCGATGTTGGACCACAGGTCGCCGGGCAGATAGGTGTGGCCGACGGTGAGTTCGGTGCCGCCGAGCCAGCGCGACAGCTGCTTCGCCCGCCGTACCCCGTCCGCACCGTAGTGCAGGTAGGCGCCGACAGCCGTGTCGGGCCGGCCGTCGTCGCGCCCGGAGGAGGCCGCCGGGTAACGGGGTGCGGGATTCGCCGTGACGGGCTTCGCATCCGCGTGGACAGAAGTGCGATCGGATTCGGGCACCTTCCCCGCCTGCGGCCATCCCGGCGCACCGCACGTGGCGGCGAGCAGGCCGACGGAAATCGTCCCGATCGAAAGGGCGGTCAGATTCCGCCGAGCTGGCATATGCCTCTCCTCTTCAGTGGTGCACACATACCTCCGGACATTAGGCGGGAATTCCTACGAACAGGTCATAGAAGGCCGATTAGTACGCCATCTGTGGGAGAAGAGCCGTCCTACCGGGGCCAGTCGAGTGGAATCCGGGCGCGGGCACAGCACTGTGCGCCGACCCGCGCGGGCGGGTCGGCTACGCACGAGCGGAACGTGCCCGGCGTCGGGCTCGAACGCCCGGACCACCGCTCCGGCGAGAACCGTTTCGCCGCCACCTCGTTGTCCAGTACATGAACAGATGTGAAAGGCGACCACCCATGAGGACCTGTATCCCCCAGGCGGGCCGGACGGCGGGGGCGGTGCGCGCGGCGCTGTCGACCCGGCGCGCGGTGCTGCGTACCGCGTTCGGTGCCACCGTCATCGCCGGGACCGCGGCGGTGCTCGCGCCGATCCTCGGGAGGAAGGCCTCCGCAGGACCCGCGCACGCGCCGCCCCCGGCGACGGAGGGCTTCTCCGAGATGTACCTGGGCCGCCACATCGAAGCCCTGGTGCCGAGCGGGACGGTGAAGCGGCTGCGCGACCCGGTCCGGGCGCACGCGCACCTCCTGCCCGAGGTGCTCATCGACGGGCGGCCCCTCCACGTCATGAGGTGCGCGAACGGCGGATACATGAGCGTGGTCAACCACTACGAGACGTTTCCGACGCTCCTCGACGCCGCCCGTGCCGCCGTCGACGACCTGGGGCCCGCGCGGCTGTCCAGGACCTCCGCGCACACCACCTGAACGAGAAGGAACCGCACCGGTGCACACTCGCAAGAACCAGCGGAACCTGACCCGGACGGAGAAACGTCGCCTGGTCGCCGCGATCCTCGCACTCAAGCGGTCGGGGCGCTACGACGAGTTCGTGTCCCTGCACGGCGAGTTCTACACCGCCGACGGTGAGGACGGGCCACGGGCCGCTCACATGACCCCGTCCTTCTTCCCCTGGCACCGACAGTTCCTCCTGGCGTTCGAACAGGCGCTGCAGGCGATCGATCCGGCCGTGTCGGTGCCGTACTGGGACTGGACCACCGACAACACCCCCGCGGCCTCGCTGTGGGCTGAGGACTTCCTGGGCGGCAACGGCAGGAAGGGGGACCGGCAGGTGATGACAGGCCCGTTCGCCCACGCCCAGGGCAACTGGGAGATCACTACTTCCGTCACCGAAACCCGTTTCCTCACACGGAACTTCGGCGGCCCCAAAGGCACGGTCACCCTGCCCACCAAGCAGGACGTGGCCTGGGCGATGAAGGACCCCCTGTACGACGCGGCCCCCTGGGACTCCACGTCCAGCAGGGGCTTCAGGAACAAGTTCGAGGGATGGGCGACGGGCGGTTCGGACAGGGGGACCAACCACAACCGGGTGCACCGCTGGGTGGGCGGCGTCATGGTCGGGGCCGTCTCGCCCAACGACCCCGTCTTCTGGCTCCACCACGCGTTCGTCGACCTGCTGTGGGCGCGCTGGCAGCAGACCCACCCCCGCTCCGGCTATCTGCCGGCCACCCGGCTTCGACAGGGCGATCCCCAGGAGGGCCGGGTCTACAGCCTCCGCGAGGAGATGCCGCCGTGGAACATGACGCCGGCCCAACTGCTCGACCACCGCGCGCTGTACCGCTACGTCTGACCCGCGCGCGTCCGGCCGCCGGACGCACCGCGGCCTCCTCGACACATGTGTCGAGGAGGCCGCGGGAGCAGCGCAGGGGTCAGCTGCCGTAGCCACCGTCGTGGTCGTCGTCGCCGTCAGCGTTGACGCAGGTGTTGCCGAACGCCGGGTTGAGCAGCCCGATGACGTTCACGGTGTTGCCGCACAGGTTGATCGGAACGTGGACGGGAACCTGAACCTGGTTGCCCGACACGACACCGGGGGAGTTGGCGGTGACGCCCTGCGCCTCGGCGTCAGCGGTGGCCACACCGGCACCACCGGCCATGAGGGCACCGGCACCGGCCACGACAGCGGCAGTCTGGGCGAAACGAGACATCAGTTCTCCTTCGAGGAAACACGGCCGCCGCAGTATTGCGACCGCCACGGACTGTCAACGCGCGGCGGGGCGGGCGGTAACGGCCGCGGAGCAATCCGCAGGGGAAGGAGGTACCCGAGTGGAGTAGCAGCCGGCCCGGTCCGCCACGGCGGGGCCCGCAGCTCGACCTGGGAACAGGGGGGGCGGTTCGCGCTCAGCACCCGGCCGGGACTTCCGCAAGAAGGTTGGGTAAAGTCGTTCGGAATGCAGTTCATTGTTCGAAATGTCGAACGGCGGGCGGCATCGGCGTGCGTCGAAGCGCATCGAAAGCGGGCGAATCCAGGGTGAGGTCGTGCGACGGAAAGGGCGAGATTTCCGAGGGAGAGGATGTGCGCCCGGCGGGCCAAGTCCCGCTCACATTCCGCTTGTTGGTGCGCACCGTCTTGACAGTCCCGCCGACTGAAGACAAGCATCGAAGCGCTTCGTGAGAGTAGCGCCGCCGCAGGTTCTGATGATGTACCTTCCGCAAGGGGAACTGCCCGTGACACCCGACTTCCGTGATCCCCGGCTGCCGGACGCCGCGCGCGTCGAGGACCTCCTCGGGCGGCTCACCCCCGGTGAACGGACGGCACTGCTGCACCAGTTCGCCCCCGCCGTGGACCACCTGGGAGTCTCCGCGCTCCGCACCGGACAGGAAGCGCCGCACGGCGCCGCCCGGACGGGACCCGCGACCGTCTTCCCGCAGGCCCTCGGCCTCGGCGCCACCTGGAACCCCGCCCTCGTGCACCGCGTCGGCGAAGCCGTCGCCGCCGAGGTCCGTGCCCTGCACGCCAAGGACGACCGGGTCGGCCTCCACGTGTGGGCCCCCACGGTCAACCTGCTGCGCAACCCCCTGTGGGGGCGCGGCGAGGAGGGCTACTCCGAGGATCCCGCCCTGACCACGGCGCTCGCCGTCGCCTACACGCGCGGGCTGCGCGGCGACCACCCCACCCGCTGGCGCACCGCTCCCGTCCTCACGCACTGGCCGGCCCACAACAACGAGACGCACAGGTCCACCTCGTCCGCATCCGTCAGCCCGCGCGTCCTGCACGAGTACGACCTGCGTGCCTTCAAGGGCGCCGTCGAGGCCGGCGCGGTGGCCGGTGTCATGCCCGCGCACCACCTGGTCAACGGCCGGCCCAACCACCTCTCCCCGTACCTTCGCGCTCACCTGCGCGACTGGACCGACCAGCCGCTGCTCGTGTGCTCCGACGCCGGAGCCCCCAGCAACCTCGTCGACGTGCAGCACTACTTCGACACCCACGAGGAAGCGGCCGCCGCGGCCCTGCGCGCGGGCGTCGACAGCTTCACCGACCACGGCACGGACTCCTCGGTGATGCTGGGCCGGTTGCACCGCGCCCTGGAGCAGGGGCTGATCGGCCAGGAGGACATCGACGCGGCGGCCCGCCGGGTGCTCCATGTGCGCTGCGCACTGGGCGAGTTCGACCCGGACGCCGTGGACGCGGCAGCGTCCTGTCCGGAAGGCTCCGCCCGGGACGTCTTCGACGCGGCAGCGTCCCGTCCGGAAGGCTCCGCCCCGGAAGTCTTCGACGCGGGCGGCGCCTTCGACACCGACGAGCACCGCGCGCTCGCCCAGGAAGTCGCCGAACAGTCCGTCGTTCTCCTCAAGAACGACGGACTGCTCCCCCTCGTCCCCGAGACCGTCCCCCGCCTGCGCATAGCCGTCGTCGGACCGCTCGCCGACGAGTGCACACGCGACGGGTACAGCGGCACACTGCTGCACCGCGCCACCCCGCTCGACGGGCTGCGCACCCGCTTCGGTGCCGGACAGGTGACGTACGCCGAGGGCGCCGACCGGGTCCGGCTGCGCTGTGCGGCCGGCCTGCTGCGGGCACCCGGGAGCGGGGACGCCGCGGAGGGGGAGGTACGCGGGGCGGAAGGGGCGATCGCCCCGGCGCTGCTCGAAGGCCGTACGGACCTGGCCCCGCTGACCGCGCAGGCGGACGGCACCGGCGCCGGTGGGGACCCGCTCACCGAGTTCATCCTGACCGACTGGGGCGACGACGTCCTCACCCTGCGCGCGGCGGACGGCCGTTACCTCTCGGTCGCGGACGACGGCCGTGTCCGCGCCTCCGTGGACCAGCCCGGCGGCCGGGTCGTGCAGGAGACGTTCCGGCTCGAACGGCACGGCGACGGGCACCTCCTTCGGTACCTCGGGACGGGGGGTCATGTCGTGGTCGCCGCCGACGGTGCAAAGGTTGCCGTCCCCCAGGAGGATCTCCCCGACGGGGGTGCCGCCCCCGCCGCGGGCACGCTCTTCACCGTGGAGACCGTCTCCCGCGGCGCCGAGGACGTGGCGCGTGCCGCCGCCGCGGCCGACGTGGTCGTCGTCGTCCTCGGCAACGACCCGCACCTCAACGGCCGCGAGAGCGAGGACCGCATCACCCTCGCCCTGCCCGAGGCCCAGGACCGGATCTGGCGGGTGGCGCGGGCCGCGAACCCGCGCACCGTCCTCGCGCTCGTCTCCTCCTACCCGTACGCCGTCACCGAAGCCGCCGGCGAACTCCCCGCACTGCTATGGACCACACACGGCGGCCAGGCCGCCGGCACAGCCCTGGCCCGGGTCATCGCCGGTGACGTCTCCCCGGCAGGCCGCCTCCCGCAGACCTGGTACTCCGCCGACTCCGACCTCCCCGGCCTCCTCGACCACGACATCATCGGCAGCCGCCAGACCTACCTCTACTTCGACGGCACCCCCCTCTACCCCTTCGGTCACGGCCTCGCGTACACGACATTCGGCTATACGGACCTGACCGCCGAGCGGGACGGCGACCTCCTGCGGGTGGCGTTCACCGTCACCAACACCGGAGCCCGCGCGTCCGACGAGGTCGCCCAGCTGTACGTACGGGCCGCGGCCCCGCCACGGGTCCGCCCCCTGCGCGAACTGGCCGCCCACCGCCGACTGCGCCTGGCACCGGGCGAGTCGAGCCGCCTGGACTTCGCACTGCCCCTGACCACGCTGGAGTTCTGGGACGTCGCCCACCGGCGCTGGTTCCTGGAGCCCGGCGTGTACGAGTTCCTGGCCGGCGCCTCCAGTGCCGATCTGCGTCAGTCCGTACTATTGCGCGTCGAAGGTCCGCCCGCCGGACCTCGCCCCGTCCTGGAACGCGGAATCGATGCCGTCGACTACGACGAGAGCCACGCCACCGTCATCCTCGACCGGACGAAAGCCACCGGCGACTGTGTCTGTCCCGCGCACCCCGCCGACCGGGACGAGCCCGGCGAACTCCTCTACTACAGCTGCGACTTCGGGCACCACAAGGTGGTGACCGCAGCCCTCACCGTCGCAGGTTCGGGCGCCGTCACCCTCTACGCCCCCGGCCCGGGCGCGACCCCGGTTACCGTCGCCGTCCCGCCCACCACGGGACCGTACGACTACACCACCCTCCGCACCCCTCTGCCCGTCGAGGGGGTCCGCGATCTGCGCGTGGAACTGCGCGGACCCGTCCGGCTCGCGCACCTCGGCTTCACCGGCACGTGAACGGCCCGGACCTCCCGGACCGCGGAGCCCGGGCGGGGCTCCCGCGACGTTCGCGTACTCTGCTCCCTGGCCGCACCAGGGCCTTCCCAGCCGCACATCCGACATGCGTAACGCGCGTAGACCGCAGAGAGGCAGCCCGTGGTGACATCGGACGGTGATGCCGCACGTGAGTTCCACGAGTTCTTCGAGCGCCACTACGCCGAACTGGCCCGTCTCGCCCATCTGCTGACGGGCGAGGCCGACGCCGCCGACGACCTGGCGGCCGACGCGCTGCTCGCCGTCTGGCACCGCTGGGACCGGGTCCGCGCCGCCGACCATCCGGCCGCGTACGCCCGCGGCGTGCTCGCCAACCTGGTACGCGGGCGCATCCGCAGTGCCGTACGCGAACGCCGCAGGGTCGCCCTCTTCTGGTCGCAGCGCTCCGAGCACGTGGAGGCCCCCGACATACCGGGCGTCGTCGACGTGCAGGAAGCCCTGCGGCGGCTGCCGTTCCGCAAGCGCGCCTGCGTCGTGCTGCGCCACGCCTTCGACCTCTCCGAACGGGACACCGCACGCGCACTCGGCGTTTCCGTCGGTACGGTGAAGAGCCAGACCTCCAAGGGAATGGCACAGCTGGAGCAACTGCTCGGCGACGGAAAAGGCAAGGGCAAGGGCGACGGCAACCGGGCCGTGGCGGAACTGGCCGGAAGGAAGAAGTAGCCGCCATGGACGAGGACGAACTGCGCGAGGAGCACCTGCGCCAGGAGCACCCGCGTCAGGAGCGGGTGCGCGACGAGCTGCACCGGGCCGCCGCGTCGCACCGACCCGACCGCGCCCGCATCCTCGCCCGCGTGGAGCGGGGCATGGCAGCGGGCGCCGGAGCGCCGGGGGAGTCCTCCGCGCGCGGCCGCAAAGGGGTGCGTACATCGCCGCTGCGGCTGTCCGGGGTACGGGCGCGCGCCGCGTCCTGGCCGCGGGTCGCCGGGGCCACCGCAGCCTGCGCGGCCGTCCTGATCGCGGGCGGCTACGGGGTGGTGGGCATCCTGCACAAGGACTCCAAGGTGCGTACGGCCACCACGCCCGTCCCCACACCCACCGGCACCGACGCCGCCCGGCCCACCGGTCTGCCCAGCACCCCCGGCCCCGCGCTGTCGACCCCGCCCAGTCCGCCCCGCACCCCGGCGCGGACCCCGGAGCGCGACGGCGGCACCGCCGGGACGAAGCCGCCCGCCGGTACCGCCCCGCCCGCCGTCCCCGCCTCCCCTCCCGCACCCGGTGCCCTGCGCACGCAGGACGGCCACCTCTGGGGCGACGGTTCGGTCGACCCGCACAGCAACGACTTCTGGGCGCAGAGCAACCTCACCTTCAAGACGGCCGAACCTCTCACCGCGCTCACCCTCGAACTCCGCATCGCCGGCACCGAGGGCGTCAGGGACGCGGGCAGCTGGATCTCGCTGGACCCCGCGGACTTCGACATTTCCGTGCGGAGGGAGACGGGCGCCCTGGTCTACCGCTGGACGCTGAAGCCGGGCCGTACGGTACCGGCGGGCGAGCACAGGGCCGCCGGGCAGTACCACCACGCCAAGGGCAACCGGGACGCCGGCGGCGACCGCTACTCGGTGACCACGACGGCCGCGGACGGCAGGAAGGCGACGGTGGGGGGCGACTTCTACCCGGTGCGCTGAGACGGCCGGCGGCATGCAGAAAAGAATTCGGTTCCAGGGGCAACCCTTTGCGCGGCGGCGGCAACTACGGAACGACGAACGGCATCCGGCCGCTCCCGTCCCCCTCCCCACGACGAACGGAAGACTCCCGCATGACCCGGACCCCCCAAGCGTCGCCCACCCCCCACTCGCACCGCAGGCGCACCGCCCGCCGCCGTGCAGTCCTCGCCCTCGCCGGGGTCGGCGCGCTGACCGCTGGCGCCCTCGTCACCACCGGGCTGCTCCCCTCGGCCGACGCGGCGAAGGCACCCGTACAGGCGAAGGCTTCCGCAGCGGCCAAGACTCCCGCAGCGGCCAAGGTCGCCCAGGCACCCGCCGCCTGGCCCAGGCCCGCCGGCAGCGCACCCGTGCCCGCCACCATCAAGGTCTCCGGCACCTACGACGGCAAGCTGAAGCGCCACTTCGGCACCGGCGACCTCGGCGGCGGCGGCCAGGGCGAAGGCCAGGACCCGGTGTTCGAGCTCGCGGACGGCGCGGTCCTCAAGAACGTCGTCATCGGCTCCCCGGCCGCCGACGGCGTGCACTGCCTCGGCAGCTGCACGATCCAGAACGTCTGGTGGGAGGACGTCGGCGAGGACGCCGCCACCTTCAAGGGCAAGTCCGCCCAGTCCGTGTACACGGTGTACGGCGGCGGCGCCCGCAAGGCCTCCGACAAGGTGCTGCAGTTCAACGGGGCGGGCAAGCTGGTCGTCTCGAAGTTCCAGGTGGCCGACTTCGGCAAGCTGGTCCGCTCCTGCGGCAACTGCAAGACCCAGCACCGGCGCACCATCCTGGTCAACGACGTCGACGTGAGCGCCCCCGGCGGGTCCCTGGTCGGCATCAACACCAACTACGGCGACTCCGTCTCGCTGCGCAACGTCCGTATCCACGGCGACGCGAAGAAGAAGATCAAGCCGTGCGTGCGCTTCACCGGGAACAACACCGGTAAGGAGCCCGTCCAGACCGGCACGGGCCCCGACGGCACCCACTGCCGCTACCAGGCGACCGACGTCACCTACCACTGACCCGGGGCAGTGCCTCGCGGCTGAGCACCCAGCTGAACATCCTCGGGAAAGGCCCCCGTCGGCAGTCACCGCCGGCGGGGGCGCCGTTGTACTGAGCCCGGGCGGGCGGGCACGTGACGGAAACCGCCACGTCTCGATGTCTCGCATGCATCACACACGCGCCAGGATGATCGAAGCGCTTCGACGCAATGCCCTGGACAGTCGTCATTGGCGCAGACTATTGTGCCGGTGAACCGCCATTATATACGTAAAGTGCAATGTTGAAGCGCTTCTTCACATGGAGATTCCGATGGTCACCCTTGCCGAAGTAGCGCAGCATGCCGGAGTCTCGGCCAGCACGGTGAGCTACGTCCTCAGCGGCAAGCGGACCATCTCCGCGGTGACGAAGCAACGGGTGGAGCGCAGCATCCAGGAACTCGGCTACCACCCGAACGCGGGGGCAAGGGCGTTGGCGAGCAGCCGGTCCAACATCATCGCGCTGATGATGCCGCTGCGTACGGACATGTATGTGCCCGTGATGATGGAGATCGCCATCGCCGTCGCCACCCACGCACGGGAGCACGGATTCGACGTCCTGATGCTCACCGGCGAGGAAGGGCCCGCCGCCGTGCAGCGGGTGGTCGGCAGCGGTCTCGCCGATGCCATCCTCCTGATGGACGTGGAGCTCGAGGACGCCCGGCTGCCCCTGCTGCGCGAGAGCGGCAGGCCCGCGGTGCTCATCGGCCTCCCCGCCGACCCCACCGGATTCACCTGTGTCGACCTCGACTTCGCCGAGGCCGGGGCCCAGTGCGCGGAGCACCTGGCGGAGCTGGAGCACCGTCAGATCGCCGTGATCGGAGAGGCGCCCGCCGTGTACGAACGCAAGACAGGTTTCGCTGAGCGCACCATCGAGGGTCTGCGCGGCCGTGCGCGGGACCTCGGCCTGCACGTGCTGCACCGCCCGTGCGAGGGCACCTACGCCGCGATGGCCGGGGCCCTGGGGCAGATCTTCACCGAACGCCCCGACGTGACGGGCTTCGTCGTACAGAACGAGCAGGCACTGGAGCCGCTGCTCAGCCTGTTGCGCCAGGACAGACGTGCGGTGCCCGAGGACATCTCGGTGG
>NZ_JBHXRV010000069.1:0-41663 GCF_042716745.1 Streptomyces sp. NPDC058663 | reverse complement strand
CCACCCCAGGCCCTACATCTGGACCAAGACCGCGGACGAGATCCTCGAACGCCTCGCCTCATATCTGAACAGAATTCCTGACTCAGAAGACTAGGGACACTGGGATCGACCGGCTACTAGTTACCTGTGAGGTCCTTGCTGCGTTCCGTCAGGCCGACACAGCAGGGCGTGGGATCGCCGTGGAAGACCTGGCTGGCGTGTCAGGCGTGGGTGAGCGGCGGCGACGGGACGGGGCTGAGGGCGACAAGGGGCAGCCGACAGGGGGCGGTGGTGTGGTCGTGCCCGGCGGGGCTGTGACCGGCGAAGGGCTGGGGGTCCAAGACGCGATGGCTGTCGTCGACACTGAGGACACCCTTGTCGAAGACCTCGTGAGCCGTTGGCCGTGGGCGGTGTACCTGCCGTACGTCGACCGGAGAGGCGGTCGGATGCGTCCCGCACGCCGACCTCCTGATTGATATTGATGACGGCCTTTGAGCGTCTCTGTCGGGCGCCGTGACAGAGCTTGATCCGGGATCTTGGACGGCCCACGCGGATGCCTCTACCAGTAGGGGGACCACCCCGAGCTCGCGAACCTGAACAGCGCGCGCAGACGCGCGTCCGGTGCGATAGTCCTGCCAGGCCGGGTGCAGATAATTCCTGCGGCCTCTGCGGTCAAGGGGCGCAGGTTCAAACCCTGTCGTCCCGACCATCCAGAGACAGGTCGGAGGTCGTTCTCTTATCCATGAGAGGGCGCGCTTTCGAGTGCGGAACTCGGGGTATCTCACCCGGATATTCCTCAGGGGCTCGGAGGAAGCAGAGGCTCGTGCTCGTCCAGGGCGCCGTTGAGCAGGTCGCAGTGTGGAACGTCATCTGTCGCGAAGTTGTAGCGGGTGGTCAACAGCTCCTTGAACACCTGCGGGTTGGGGGTCGTCATGGCCGAGCCCAGTTTCCAGCGGCGTTGGGCGACGGCCAGCAGGGTCACGTCCATCTGTAGGCGCAGGCTGTCAGCGGTAAAGGCGTTTAGGGGCAGTGGGGTTGCATAATGGTTTTCCGGCGTTCGGAAGAAGCGGGTGGGATAGTCCCGGGGAATGCTGCCCGGGCTGGCCTGCTGCAGCCGTAGGTTAGCGGCGATGTTGGCCAGGGCCAGCAAGATCTGCCAGTCGAGCCATCCTTCGTTGCGCAGTTCTTCCAGTCCTGTGCGGGTGCCAGGATCGGCCAGTACACGGGGCAGTGTCTCACTGAGTACCTGGGGCAGGTCGGTGTAGTTGTCGCGGATCATGTCGAGTGCTCTAGTGCGGTCGTAGCCGGGTCCCGGTGTCGTGGGCCGGGCGAGTTGCGGGGCGGTGGGGGGCTGGAATGCCGTGTCCGACCACGGTCGCATGGCGGTTTGCCGCAGGGTGTCGTAGTGGTCCTCGGCCAGCAGACCGGCGGCTTCGTCGTAGGGGCGACCGCTGATCAGTTTGTGCAGGAGTCCGCGGGCGAATGTTGTCTTCACCAGGGACATGAACGCCTCGGTGGGCCTGGCGCTGAGGTGGGCCAGCAGGTGCACCACCGTGGTGGACAGTTCACGCTCGAAGGCTGTGTGGTCGGTCGAGGCGCTGTAGGGGCTGAGGATGACGGTGCAGTCGATGGCGTGATTGTTGGGCCCGAAGGTGACTCTGTCCCCTCCGCCCAGTGGTGTGCCCGTGATCACCCGGACCAGAATGTCCTGGGGGAAGAACAGAGGATCGTGCGGGGCGAGTTCCGCAAGCGAGATCTGCACCGCGGCGGTGAAACGCTCGGCTGCCAGGACGGTAGCGCGGGTGTTGTCGCACCGGATACGCCATGTCGTGCCCAGGGCTGCGAAGTTCATATCCCGGTGCGCTCCCACGTCCGAGAACGGTCTTCCGGTGAGCTGGTCGTCTGCGTTATGGATGAACTGCTGCTCTGTCTGCGTGAAGCTGGGCCGGATCAGCGGGAGGTGTTCGTCCAGGTCGGCCAGGTAGTCGGCATGGGCTAGCTCACGGAGGGTCGGCATGATCGCGGGGCGGAACCGCTCTGCGCTGAGCATCACCATGCTGGCGTGGAAGTCGAGTTGTTGGATGTAGCCGTGAGAGGGGTAGTCCTCGGGGGTTTCGGCGAACAGGTGGTGGGTCATGAAGGCGAGTCCGCCGAGAGCGAGGGCGTCGCCCCAGTGGCCCGCCGCGTGGGTATGAATCATGGCTTGGGTCAATGCGGCGGGCAGCAGGTCCTCATGTTCTTGGCCCGCGGGTGCGGCTGCGAGGGCGGCGGCGGTCAGCGCGTACTGCCGGGCGGCTTGCTGCAGGTTCAGGTCGCCGTAGATCTTCCCGATCATGCACATGGTGAGGAGCGCGCCGCGCAGGGTGTCGCCGTGCCACCAGTTGATTTTGACCTCGTGCAGTTCGTGCAGCGCGTCCAGCGGTCTGCCCGCGCGCACGAATGCCATCGCACGGTCCCGGCAGCGTGCGGCAACACTGCTGTCGCCTGCGAGGTCCGCCTGCGCGGCGTCCAGCGCGTCGCGGATCTTCTCGTAGCGTGGGTCTTCGGTGAGGGCGGGTGCGAAGATCTGGAACGTCTCGCTTACACCGCCGACCGGGAAGGCAGGGGCCTGCGGCAGCAGGTCGACCAGCTGTTCCAGACAGTCCATCGCCTCGGTGACGTCCACCGAGGGGTTGGCCGAGCTGACAGTGGGCACGATCTCACTCGCCCGCCGCAGCCGTGTCGTCTCCTGTGGGGTGGGCAGCGTCCCTGCGGCCGGGCGTGTGACCTGTGGCCAGCGCGGGTGCAGACACAGGCGGGCGGCCACGTCGAGGAGCGACGCCTTGCGTACCGGGTAGGCAGCGGCGTCAGTGGCCCCGATCAAGACAGCCACACGCTGCAGCAGGCGCAGGTCCAGCTCGCGCAGTTCCTCGGCGTTCGCCGTACCCAGGTGACGCAGCCAGGCGCCGCCCCAGTACAGCAGCAGTTGGCCCGCGTCATCCAGGAGCGCGACACGCTCCGAGGACAGGGCGGCGTCGATAACTGCCCGGATGTCCGCTTCGACACCGTCCAAGCTGTTCTTCCCGCGCAGCACGGCCAACACTCGTTCGTAGCGCGCCCGCAGAGCGAGCTCTCCGTCCCCAGCCTCGATGAATTCCCCGACGTAGCCGAGCCACTCGGGCAGGTCCACCCGCGCCTCGTCGTCGAAGGTCGCATGCCGCAAACCGTCCCGGACCTCGGATAGGGCTCCCGGCGTCAGACGCTTACCCGGCCGCTCCCGCAAAGCGGTCAAGGTGGAGCGGTACCAGTCCGGATGTGCCTCGGCCGGCTCGTCCGGGATCATCGCCGAGGGCAGATCCAGAAACCGCTGGGCGATCCAGACCAGGTCGCCCTGGGCGAGCATGTTGGCCACAGCCTGCCCGTCGAACACGTCCAGGGCGACGTCGTAGGTATCCCGCGCGTGTTGCTGCAACCGGTGCCGTGCCGCTACCGGGATTTCGTGCACCGCGAAGAAGGCCACCCTACGCACGGGTTCTCCTCGGCTGCAGATCGACTTCAGGTCGTCGCGGATCTTCCCGTCCAACGGCGGCTTCTGCACGGATGCCGCCAGGACCCATGGCTCCGTGGTGGCACGCCCGACGAACCCACCTGCCTCAGGCAGCTCGTGTGGCAGGTTTGTGTAGTACGACTCGGCATCACGTCCCTGGTCCCCGCCAGCACTCACCGGACCGGTAGCCGGCACGATGTTGCTGCTCAGTCGGCGCAGCGCAATCTGAAACACGATCTGCTCGAACACATGGTGCTCGTTGCGGCCCGCCAACTGCTCGAGCAGAAACTGGATATAGCGTTCGGTCTCAGGGAAAGTCGCCACACAAGGATTCTCTCCCACACCACTGACAACGGGCGTGCTGTCGGCGGGAACGTCGTGAGCCCCGATCTGCCGCGCGCGGCGGAGGAGCCGCCCACCCACGATCGGGCGGACAGACGTGATGCGTGACTGCGTCAGGGCCGACAGGGCCCGGCGGATGGGGCAGCTCGAAGTCGCGGCCGGAAAACCCACACACGGTTAGCGGACCTCTGCCCTCATTCTTCAGGAGCAGCGGTACGTCAGGACCCGCTATCCGCGCCTCAACCAGGGCGCCAGAGACGACGCAGGCCCAGCCGGACGGTTCCGGCTCGGCCCCCACCTCTCACACGCGTCTCACCAACTACAAAGACGCGCCTGGACCACAATGAGCTGAACTGGCCTTTTGCATCTCACCTGAACCACTCTGGACCCCACAAGACGCCATCTACAACCTGTGCCAGGTGGTACCCAATGAGGGACCCAGGACAAGGACAGGGGCGTTTTCCGGCCCGTCGAAGCGGTATTGCAGGGTGTTCATCGGTGTCTCACTCACCCGCGTGACCCTCTCATCTGTCACGCCGGCCCCTGTGAGCGGGGTAAGGGCCGGCACTGTTCGGCCAGGTGGAAGGCCTCTCGGGCCGCGTAGCGAGTAAGGCAGCGGACGATGCCGCGCCGGGTCCTGCTCTCCATGATGATCCGACGTTCATAGGAGTCCTTGGTGGGTTCCAAATCGTTCGAGTGGTGGGCCAATCCGCACAGCGGTCAGTTCCGAATGAGAGGTGTGAGGATCTCCCGAACGAACCTGGCCCGTGGCGCACTCGCCGCTCTCAGCGGCCTGCTCTCCGGCTACGCCGCACTCGCCGTGGCTGAGCTCGCCTCCGCTGCGGTACGGCCCGAAGCCGGGCCGATCACCGCGGTCGGTGGTGCGGCGATCGACCGCACCCCGGCGCCGGTGAAGGACTGGGCGATCCGTAACTTCGGGGAGGACGACAAGCTCGTTCTGCAACTGGGCATCCTGGCGACACTCGCCGTACTGGGGGTCTTGCTGGGACTGGTGGCGCTGCGCCATCCGCGTATCGGCGCTGCCGGGGTACTGGGGTTCGGTGTGGTGGGCGCGGCGGCGGCGATCAGCCGTCCCGACTCGACGGGGCTCGCGGACGGCGTGCCGTCCCTGGTGGGCACCGTTGTGGGCGCCGTACTGCTCTATGTGCTCATCGGCAGGCTCACCGCCCGGCGGCACGCGGCCGAGCAGGGCCAGGAGAGCGGCTGGGACCGGCGGGGGTTCCTGATCGCCGCATCGGCTGCGGCGGTCGCCTCCACGGGTGCGGGCGCTCTTGGCCGGACCCTGAACGGGCGACGGGCTCAGGACGCGGTGGCCTCACGCTCCGCGGTGCTGCTGCCTGAGCCCGCTTCGCCGGCGGCCGCGATCCCCTCCGGGGCCCAGCTGCGTGTTGCGGGGGTCAGTTCCTTCACGACCCCCAGTAAGACGTTCTACCGGGTGGACACGGCGTTGGTGGTTCCGAAGGTCGACGCCACCAGCTGGCGTCTGCGTATCCACGGCAAGGGCGTCAAGCGGCCCATGACTGTCACCTTCCAGGACCTGCTGGAACGGGAGTTGATCGAGCGGGACATCACGCTGACGTGTGTGTCCAACGAGGTCGGCGGTCCGTACGTGGGCAACGCGCGTTGGATCGGCGTACGGCTGGCGGACTTGCTGCGCGAAGCCGGCGTGAAGCCGCCGTCACGCGGTGGGCCGGCCGATCAGCTGGTGGCCCGCTCGGTGGACGGCATGACGCTCGGCACGCCGGTCGAGGAGGTCATGGACGGCCGTGACGCGATGCTCGCGGTCGGGATGAACGGCGAGCCGCTGTCCTTCGTCCACGGCTTCCCCGTCCGCATGCTGGTCCCCAGCCTGTACGGGTACGTCTCCGCCTGCAAGTGGATCGAAGACATCGAACTGACCACGTTCGACGACTACGACCCCTACTGGGTCAAGCGCAAGTGGGCCAAGAAGGCGCCGATCAAAACCCAGTCGCGCATCGACACACCCAAACCCTTCGCCCGTCCCAAGGCCGGCACTGTCATGGTCGCCGGTGTCGCATGGGCCCAGCACCGCGGCATCGAAAAGGTCGAAATCCGTATCGACGACGGACCCTGGCGTCCGGCCGACCTCGCCGCACAGCACACCGTCGACACCTGGCGCCAATGGTCCTTCCCCTGGAAGGCCACCCCCGGAGGCCACACCCTCACCGTCCGCGCGACCGACCGCACCGGCGAAGTCCAGACCGAGAAGCGAACGGGCACCGTCCCCGACGGCGCCAGCGGCTGGCACTCGGTCGTCGTCGCCGTCGACTGAAGCGCGGGCAGCCGCCCGGCCGCCCGGAACCCACAGACCCTTACTCCTTACGCAGAGTTACCACACAACCACTCAAGGAGAACCCAATGAACAGCCTCCGCTTCCGCCGCACTGCCATCGCCGTCGTCGCCGCAGCAGCACTCCCGCTCGGTCTGACCGCGTGCTCCGACGGCGGCTCCGACTCCGCGTCGGAGAGCTCCCCCACCTCGGCCGCTTCCACGCCGCAGGAGGCGCCCCCGACCGCTGACGCCACAGCGATGGCGGACAAGCCGTTCGGTCCGGGCTGCGCCTCGGTCCCGAAGGACGGCGCGGGCAGCTTCGACGGCATGGCACAGGACCCGGTCGCCACGGCCGCGTCGAACAACCCGGACCTGTCCACCCTCGTCACAGCAGTGAAGAAGGCCGGTCTGGTCGACACCCTCAACAACGCCCAGAACATCACAGTGTTCGCGCCGACCAACGACGCCTTCGCCAAGATCCCGAAGGCGGACCTGGACAAGGTCCTCAACGACAAGGCCATGCTCACCAAGATCCTCACCTACCACGTCGTCGGTGAGAAGCTCACCCCCCAGCAGCTCGGGAGCGGCTCCTACGACACGCTCCAGAAGAGCAAGCTGACCACCTCGGGCTCCGGTGAGTCGTACAAGATCAATGACTCGGCAAGCGTCGTCTGCGGCAACGTGCCCACGGCCAACGCCACCGTCTACATCATCGACACCGTCCTGATGCCCAAGTAGCCGCAGACTCCGGGCCGGCCCAGCAGCGCGACTCCCGGCCGGCCCGGAGTTGCGCTGCTTCCGCGATACCCGAAGGACCGCTGCGCAGCCCGCACCAGGGGCTGCGCAGCGGTCTTGCTGTACGTCAGGACGGCCGACAGGCTGCTCGCGGTACCTCACCGAGGTCACCACTGCGACCAGCAGACGTCTCGTGTCGTCACCGCGGCCGGCGGACATCACGTACGGGAGGACGGCCACCGCCGTGAAGGCGAGTCCCGGGCGACGTCCACCAGCCGGTGGGATCCCCTGACTGCGGCCAGGACGAAGACGATGAGCATGACGGCAAATGCGGCACCGGCAGCCTCGGTGGCGGTCATCGAGGGGATGAGTCCGCCGGGGAAGATGTACTTGCTGATCCAGGTGTGGTTCCGGCCGATGGCCAGCATCCGCTCGTGTGGCATCGTGATCGCCCTCGCCACCGCGTCGTACGTGCCGCGGACATGGCGGTAGTCGCACAGGTCCACCGCCACCCGGTCTGCCATCCCCGCCTCCCGGATCCGGCTCGGTGGCAGTTGACGCTGCTCGGCAGGAGGGGGCCGCGTGCTCCCGCGTACTCCAGCCCACAGCCCCCGCACCGCACCGCACCGCACCGCACCGACATCCTCACGCCGGAGTCCTGCGTCGCGGCCCGAGCTCGGCGAACAGGCGCAGCAGCATCGGGCAGGTCCGCTCGTTGTGCACGATGAATTCGCTCTCGACGCAAAGCGGCCGTCCATCGGCTGTGCACAGCTCGAGCGTGGCGCTGTCAGCGGGAGGGAGCCGGGCCGCCGCCGGGGGATTCAGGCTTGACTTCCAGTTCCGCCCATACGGTGTGCCCGTGGCTGGTGCGGTCGTTGCCCCAGGAGGACGCGAGAGCGTCGACGATGAGCAGACCGCGTCCACCTTCCGTCAGCGAGCTCGACGGGTGGCGCCAGCGGGCACGTAGGAGACCGATGTCGGTGCCTGCCCCGGCGTCGGCGACCTCCAGCCGCACGTACCGACGACCGCCCTGTTGAGGCTGAGGCATCAGCCACATGCAGACACTCCACGAGGGCTTGCCGTGGCGGACAGCGTTGGCCAGCAGCTCCGTCACGACCAACAGCGCGTCCTCGGTGAGGCTCTGCAGGCCCCAGTGGGCCAGATGCATGCGGATCACGGCTCTGACGCCGGCAACAGCACACGTCGCTGAAACCGCCTCGCTATGCCCGGCCCGGAAGGGGGCCGGAACAGCAACAACGATGCGCATACCTGTGATTCGTCACCGGCGCACTTCTGGATGGGTGCTCCCGCCGGGAGCTTCGTCGTCCGGGGATCACATCTTGGGCATGAGGACGGAGTCGACGATGTGGACGGTGGCGTTGGCGGTGGGGACGTTGCCGCAGACGACGGACGCGGAGTCGTTGACCTTGTACGACATGCCCGAGCCGGCCGTGGTGAGTGTGCTCTTCTCCAGCGTCGCGTAGGTGCCGCTCTCCAGCTTTTCGGGGGCGAGCTTCTGGCCTACGACGTGGTAGGTGAGGATTTTGGTGAGCGTCGCCTTGTCGGCAAGGACCTTGTCGAGGTCTGCCTTCGGGATCTTGGCGAAGGCGTCGTTGGTGGGCGCGAACACCGTGATGTTCTCAGCGTTGTTGAGCGTGTCGACCAGACCGGCCTTCTTCACCGCGGTGACGAGAGTGGACAGGGCGGGGTTGTTGGACGCCGCGGTGGCGACGGGGTCCTGGGCCATGCCGTCGAAGCTTCCGGCGCCTTCCGTGGGCACCGAAGCACACCCCGGGCCGAACGGTCCCGACACCTGAGCGGCCTGGCCCTCGCCATCCTGGTCCGCGCTTCCCTTTCCGGCTGAGGAGGTGGAGCTCTTGCCGCTGCTGCTGTCGTCCATGCCGCAGGCCGTAAGTGCGAGAGGCAGGGCGGCCGCGGCGATGACAACGGCAAGGGTGCGACGCGAGCGGGTGCTGAACATGAAGAGTGCTCCTTGAGTGGGCTACTGGCCGGCGGGCGGCGCCGGCAAGTGAGGACTGCCAGGTAGGTACGGCCTCGCAGTCCGCTTCTACTGCTTTCGAGGCCGTACCGCTTACCTCACACCCCTCATTCGCCACCGGAGCCGAGGCGGATTGGTCGCAAAGGAAAGCATTTACCGGGCGCACAAGAAGTCGTCCGGCGAACCCATCCGCGACGCCCACGGCTACGAATCAACCGAAAGGGCAATAACCACCGGAGAACTGCGGAAGGGTGGCTTTCGCTCACCCGTATCGCTGGAAAGGCTGGATATGGGCGGCCCATCGCACCGAGCCTCACCCCGCTGGGTTCGCGCGTCCGAGAGGTGTGTGGTGAAAGAGGTCCCGCGTATCGGAGGCGTCTCGCAGCGCAGGCCGGAACTGTCCGATGCCGTAGCTCGCGTCGCCCACGGCGACCAGGAAACCTTCGCCACCCTCTACGGCTCGATCGCCGGCCCGGTCTACGGGCTGGCACTCGAAGTGCTGCGCGATCCGGCCCGGCCCCTCGCCCACTACCAGGGCCACACCTGCCAGGAGGTGGCCGCCTCGCTGCCGGCGCCACTGGGAACAGTCCATACCCGTCTGCGTGACGGCCTGATCCGCCCTCGAGACTGCGTGGGAGTAAACGCATGAGCGACGAACGCGTACACGTCCTCACTGGCGCCTACGCCCTGAACGCGGTGGCGGACAACGAGAGCGAGACGGTCGAACGCCACGTGCGGCAGTGCGGGGCATGCGCCCAAGAAGTACAGGACCTGACCGCCACCGCGGCCCGCCTGGGAGCAGCCGTCGCCACCGCCACCCCACTCGCAATGAAGAGACAACTCGTCGCCCGCATCCAGACAGTGCGTCAGCTGCCCCCGCAGGTGACGGCTGCCGATGTCGTACGCCGTCCGAGGGCCGGCCGCGCGCGGCAGATGCCCCGTCTCGTCCTGGCCGCCTGCGTGGCAGGGGCTACCGCGTTCGGAGGGGTGGCGGCCTGGCAGTTCCTGGAGGTGCAGCAGTCCGCACAGCTCGCCCAGCAGGCCAGAGCGGAGACCGCAGACATCACACGGGTACTGGCAGCCTCCGACGCCCGCAGTGTCTCCGGCAACCTCAAGGGGGGTGCGCGGGCCACCGTGATCGTCTCCCGCAGCCAGAACAGCGCCGTCTTCCTGGCGTCCCGCCTGCCGGAACTGCCCGATGACAAGACCTACCAGCTGTGGTTCGACGACGGCGGCACGATGAGGCCCGCCGGCCTCATGCGGCAGGACGGTGGCCTGGTGATGAAGGGAGAAGTAGGCAGGGCCACCGGCATGGGCATCACCGTAGAACCCGTCGGCGGCTCGTCCCGGCCCACCACCACACCCCTGACAATCATGACGCTTCCGTCTTGATCCGTCCCCCGTGAGTTGGGGATCCAGACAAACGCAACTTCCGGGCGGCGTTTACTGCCCTCTTCGCGAGTGAACAATTCTGCGCAGGAACCGACTGTGCGACGAATCCAATGCACAGGAGGCACCCCCGCCGGATCCGCGGCCTATCCGGATCCGCCGGGTCAGGGAGTGTCTTCTTCTTGGCGGAGCCACCTTGCGGAATATCCCCCTCGCTTTCCGGAGGAACGTCACTCCCTGCCCAGATTTCATTCGAGGCGGCGTCGCCTTCGGCGGGAGCCGAGGAGCAGTGTGGCGGTCACGATGGTGAGTGCTTGGGCGCCTGCGGCGAGTTTTTTGTCGCTGGACCAGACGGGTTCGTACATGTTCGGGAGCGGTCCGATTGCCCCGACATCGACGTAGCGGTAGAGGAGCAGGGCGGCCAGCCCTCCTGCGGCCACCAGCCATGCAAAGGCGTCCCCCGGCAGACGCCGCCATACCAGGACAAGCAGAGCTGCAAGTGCCGCGAGGGCGGCTTCGATCCGGAACAGGACACCCTGGCTGATGGTGTCTCCGACGGCGTCGTACTGGTCCGCGAGGCGCGCGTGCACGTAGGCGTTCACCACGAGCCCGGCGGCGGCCAGGATGCGGGCCACGCCCAGGAGCAGCCGGTGCGCCGGACGGTCGGACGGCGGGGGTTCGAGGGACATGCGTTTCCCTTCCCGGCCCGGGCTGGGTACGGGCCTCAGAGCTGCACGGGCATCCGGGGTCAGCGGACCGTGAGTGAGCCCTTCATGTACTGGTGGATGGTGCAGATGTACGCGTACTTTCCTGCGCGGGACGGCGCGGTGAAGGTGGCTGTCTTCCCCGCGGGGATGTTGCCGGTGTCGAAGGGCTTGTCGCCGCCGGCGGTCACCGTGTGAGGGGCCGAGTCCTCGTTGACGACGGTGACCTTCGTACCTGCGGCGACCGTCAGGTTGGCAGGTTCGAACGCGAAGTCCTTGATCGTGATCTTGGCTTCCTTGCCGCCCGATGGCGAGGGGGCGCGTGCGGATGACGATGCGGACGCGGAGGGCGGCGTGTACGGATCAGAACTTTCGCCGTCCGAGCATCCCGTGAGGGCCGTCAGCATGCACAGCGCTGCGGCGGCAGCGGTGATGACCGTGTGCGGTCTGCGAGGGCGCAGCGACATCATTTCTCCGAAGGATTCGTGGCGTGCCGGCCGCTGGGCCAGGTGCGCATCGCCCCTGGCCCAGGGTGGGTCAGACAGTCAACAGGCTGGTGCCGGCGGCTTTGTCGGTGCCGATGAAATCGTCGGGCACCGGGTACTGGCCGAGCACGTAGTGCAGGATCGCCGAGTGCATGGCCTCGACCGGGGCGATGGTCGCAGCCGTGTTGATCCCGCCCTTGCTCTCGACGTTGGACGCCGCGAACACATACGTCTGGGTGGCCTGGTCCTCCAGCTGGAGAGCGAGCTTGGCCACTCCGGGGACGTCCTTGACCTTGCCGAGTGCCGTGGTGACGTCGTCGTGGTTGGACAGCGGGATACCGGAGACCTTCGGTTTGCCCGCGGAGGACAGGATCGCGTTCCACGCGGCGGCGTGATCCTTGTGCTGGCTCATCGCGGTCTGCGCGAAGGTCGCGAAGGCCGGCGGTACGTCGCCCAGCTTGCCGTCCTTGGCCGCCTTGAGAGCGGCCTGGTAGGCGCCGACGGCCTGGTTCTCCAGAGCGGCCGCCAGGGCGACCACCTTCAGGTCCCCGGTGTAGGTGCCCGACGGCGACTTCGAGGGAGCGCCGGTGGGGGCGGCGCGTACCTCGGACTTGCCGCCGCAGGCGGCCAGCGCCAGCGTTGCGGCGGCCGCGCCGGCACCGACCAGGAACCGGCGGCGCGCGAGGTGTACGCCCTGCTGCCGGCCGTCGTCGGGGCCTGCGGCGCGCAGGTCGTGGAGTTCCTGCGTGAAGTCGCGCCCGGAAGCGGCCATCACGGGCAGGGTCTCCTGGTGGGCCTGGTCCATCTCCCTGGTCAGCCGGGTCAGCTCACCCTCGCTGATCGGCAGCTCCCAGGAGCCGTGCTTGCTGGTGGTCATTTCACTGCCCCTTCACTGACCGGCGAGGCGCTCTTGGTGGGGTAGAAGGCGTCAGGGAACCCGACGCTGCCCGCGGCGGCCGGGAGCTTGGCGACGTCGGTGGGGATCGCGATGAGGTCGGGCAGCTTCCCGGCCAGCAGGGCCTGCACGGCCAGCAGGGTGGCCCGGTGCTGTGCTTCCACGGGGGCCACAGAGGCGAACAGCTGCCGCAGGTTCCTGTCCTCGACCTGGCCGATGTTCTTCGTGTAGGTCTGCGCGGCCACGTCTTCCAGGGTGATGGCCAGTTCGACCACGTCCGCGGGAGTCTTGATCGACGGCAGCTGCTTCTGGACGATGGCGGCGTACTTCGGGTCCGGGTCGTTCTGGGCCTTGCCGCCCGCCTTCGTCGCGGCGGCGTTGAACGCCTTGCCGTGCTCGATGTGCTGCGCCGTCGTCTTCTCGATGAACGCCATCACTGTCTTGTTGCCGTCCTTGATGAACGGCAGCCCGGCGGCAGTCCGGTAGACGTTCACCGCCAGGTTCTCCAGCGAGGCGGCGGTCTGCAGCGCCATGATGTCGTTGCGGGAAGCAGCCGCCGCACGGCCGGCCCCCAGCAGGGCCGCTGCCCCCGCTGTCCCCAGGACAGTGGCGCGACGCTGCCACCAGCGTCTGCCCGCAGGCTCCGCGGCCTCCGCGAAGTCGGTAAGCGAGGCGTTTGTCACTCGCAACGCGTCACTGTTCAGATCCTGCGACTGCTCGGTCAGTTCTCTGAGCAGTGCGGTGTCGATGTGGTCCGTACCCATCGCATCCCATCTCCTTGGCCGCGCCGGACAGCGCAGGCATCGGACCCATATTTGAGGAAGGACCGGAAGAGTGCCCTCCGGATACCGCTCAATGGTCTGCCTGTACACCCGAACGAGACACCTCCTCTCGCGACCGGTACACCCTGGTTACGGACAGGGGGCGCCAACGTGGGGTTCCCAGATCGGTGAACGTGAAGGCGAATGCAGTCCCCTCTCGACGTTCGAGGCTGCTGCGGCCGCCGGGCGCAGAGCGCCCGCTCCGTACAGCGCGGCAGGCCCGGTGGCCGAGTCCAGCTGGCCGACCACGAGTGTTGCCGCCCTCGCCGGGCGTGACGGTGTCCGTGTACCAGCCGACACAGTCCGGGTCGCCGGCATAGCCACGGAGCGGTCCTGTCCTGGCGTCCTGTCTCCGGTGGGGCCCGGGGCGGCGGCGAGGTGCACAGGAGGGTGACGGGCGGGATGGCCACGACGGCGCGATGACAGGCATCCGACGGGCCCCCAAGTCGCTCGCCGTCCACGGCGGCCGCCTCAGCGCGGTCCGCCGACAGCGGTTCCTCAGGTGATGCGCAGGGCCAGGGCGAGGGTGTCGTCGGAGTGGAGGACGACGGTGTGCATGTCGGCGGCGATGGCGGCCGGGATGTCCCGCACGGGAAGGTGGGCGTGTCGGCGGGCCGAGGCGATGAGCCGGAGTTCGCCTTCCACGGGGTTGCGGCGGCTCTCGGTGAGGCCGTCCGTGTAGAGGATGAGAAGGTCGCCGGGGGCCAGGATTTCGTGGCGGAGGTCTTCGCTGCCGGGCAGCGGGAAGCCCACGCCCCGGCCCGGTGCGGGCAGGAACTGCGCGGTGTGGCCGTCGGCGCGCAGCAGGAGTGCGGGCGGGTGGCCGCCGCCCGCGAGGTGGAGGGCTCCGGTGTGCGGGTCGAGGCGGGCGAGGAGGGCGGTTGCCTGCATCTCTGCTGCGATGGGGGTGAGTTGGTGGTGGGTGCGGGCGATGAGGGTCTGGAGCGGGTGGCCTTCGAGGGCGAGGGCACGCACGGCGTGGGTGACGGAGAGGGCGGTGCGGGTGCTCCTGATGCCGTGGCCGAGGGCGTCGACGACGGTGATGTGGAGGGTGCCGTCAGGCATGGCGAACCAGTCGTAGAGGTCACCTCCGGTGGGTGCCGCCGGGTCCGACGGGGCGTAGTACACGGCGAGTTCCGCCCCCGGGATGTGGGGGGCAGCGGGACGCAGGGCGTTCTCCAGGTCGAGGAGCATCCTCCCGTGCGCGGTGCGGAGCTGCTCCTCGCGCTCTTCGAGTTGTACGTAGAGGGCGAGTACGCCGCCGTTGGTTTCGGCGAGTTCGTGCTTGAGGTCCCGGTGCTGGACGGTGAGTGCGTCGACGCGGGCGAGGGCGGCCAGCAGTTCCCTCTCGTATGCCTCGGTGTCGGAGAGCGCGCAGTCGTCGGCGGTGGGGGGCGCGGACGGCCGGGCGTCGGCGTCGCGCGGGAGGGGGACGAGCCAGGTGACGGAGTGCCGGGTTTCGTACGCGGGCGGAAGCAGGGATGCCTCCGGGGCCCGGTGTCCTTGGGTCAGCGCGCCCAGGGTGAGGACCAGGTAGTGCTCGGGCAGGTGTACGGGGGTTTCCGCGTCGGCGCCGGTGTGCAGAGTGACGGGGAATCCGGCGTGCAGGGTGTCCGCCGCCAGGCGTGAGACGGACAGCACGAGTCGGGTGACGAGTTCGGCCGGCAACCGGTGGTCCCGGGTGAGGCGGCGGACTTCCTGGCGCAACGACGGCGCGGAGTGGAAGACGCCGCTCGGGGAATCGTGCATTGCATCCTGACGGGGACGGGGCGAAGTGGGTGCGGTTCTGGGCAGGGTGCTGCGCCGGCGCAGGCCATGGCACCGGCGGGCAGGAGCGCAGCCGTGGCACCGGCGGGCGGGAGTGCACCCGTGAGGCCGGGCCGGTCAGACGGGCGCCCATCGGGTGGTGAGGACGGTGGTGCCCTCCCCCGGCGTGCTGTGTACGTCGAAGTCGCTCATGAGGCGGCGGGTGCCACCGAGGCCGTGGCCCAGCCCCGTGCCCGTGGTGTAGCCGTCGACGAGTGCCGCTTCGATGTCGGGGATGCCGGGGCCGTGGTCGGCCACGGTGAGCCGGACACCCCGCTCGCCGGGCCGGCGCAGGACTTCCACGTGGAGGTGGCCGCCGTGGCCGTGCACGAAGGCGTTGCGGGCAAGTTCGCTGGCGGCCGTCACCACGCGGGTCTGGTCCACCAGGCCGAATCCGGCCGTGAGGGTGGCTGCGCGCACGACGTGCCGGACCGTCAGGAGGTCCTCCTCAGTGCGCAGTGCCACGCCGGGGACGGAGTCCGGCCCGGATTCTCCGGCAGGAATCTGCGGCGCGGGTATCCGCAGGCTGCCGACGGGTTGGCTCATGAAGGGCGCCTTCCGTCACAGGGCGCGTCCTGGTACCAGCCGAGCGCGGCCATGGCCTGTTCCGCGTTCAGTGCCGTGCGTACGCCGTCGAGACGTACACCCAGTTCGACCAGGGTGATCGCCACGGCGGGACGCATGCCGGAGACGATCACGCAGGCGCCGAGCAGACGTGCGGTGGTGGTGAGTTCCATGAGCGCGCGGGCCACGAACGAGTCGATGAGGTCCAGCCGGGAGATGTCGATGAGGACGCCCCGGGTGGCGGAGGCGACGATGTGCGCCGTCAGCTCGTCGGTGAAGGTGCGCACGGTGGCGTCGTCGACCTCGTCGAGCAGTGCGGTGACCAGGACGTCGCCGAAACGCAGGAACGGTGCTCCGGCCGAAGGGAGCCGGGCCGCGGCCGGTGGGGCCAAGGAGGCTTGGGAGGCGCTGGGGGCGGGTCCGGGGGCCGTCACAAGGAGACCGTCGTCGCGGGGTTCCTGCTGTCGAAGGGCAGTGCCCCCGGGGCTGGGGCGCCCGCGGTGCTGTGCCTGCCGGCGGAGGTCAGCCGGATGGCTTCGGAGAGGGCGTCCGCGAGGGTGGTTCGGGTGAGGATCGTCCCCAGGTCGATCCCGAGCTGGGCGATCGTCTGCGCTATGGAGGGCCGGATTCCGCTGATGACGCAGTCGGCGCCCATGAGCCGCACCGCGTTGACGGTCTGCATCAGGTGGTGCGCGACGGCGGTGTCGACGGTGGGGACGCCGGTGATGTCCACGATGGCGACCATGGCCTCGCTGCGCTGGATGGCGTCGAGGAGGTTCTCCATGACCACCTGGGTGCGCGCGGTGTCGAGCGTACCGATGAGCGGTACCGCCAGCACCTTGTCCCACAGCCGTACCACCGGTGTCGACAGTTCCAGCAGTTGGCGGCTCTGCCTGCGGATGATCTCCTCGCGGCCCTCCGCGTAGGTGGCGAACGACAGGGCTCCGGCCGCGTCCAGGAGCTGGTTGACCAGCAGTGCCGTGGGGAACAGTTCCTGCGCGTCCTGGGTTTCGGCCTGGACGGCCTCCAGCAGTGCCTCCTTCAGGGAGAGCACGGCCAGGGAGGTGGACGTGGGAGTGGCGCCTGCCCGGGCCCTGCGCAGCGAGAGGTCGCTCACCGCTCCGGCGAGCTCACGGTGGGCGGCAACCACGCTCGCGGTCGGCAGGGGGCTCTGGAGTCCGCCGACGAGTGCGGCGACCAGACTGTCCGCCTCTTCGCGCAGCTCGCGCTCGGAGACCAGGGCATCGAGCTCGCCCTGCTGCTGAAGCTGCACCCAGCGGTCGGCTACCTTCTCGGCATGGTCCCGCAGGACCTCTGTGACCCGACGCCGTACGTCCTCGTCGCTGATGTCCATTCAGCTCCCCTTCCCTCGCTCCGTGTTCGGTCACCCACGCACTACTCTTACAGCCTCAATATTTGTCGCGTGACAAATATAAGCACAGAGGCCGCACCGATGCACGGAGTGGGGGGCGGGCGGGAGGGGCGGGCGGGGGCTCCGAAAGTTGCCGTTTGACAACTATGGAGATCAGGCAACATTCTTACGAGCGGTCTCGATGGCGAGGTCGCTGACCAGCGCAGCCCGGAGCCTGCCGGGCCCGGGACCGGAGAGGCCCAGGTGCACCCTCATTACTGGCACACGGCTCCGGCACCCTCGCCGCTAGGCGGGCCGGCCGATCTGCACGCGCACGTTCTGGATTTCCGCAATACCCGGTGGGCTCTCCGTTCTCCTGCTCCGGGACCCGCCGCTGCGGGAGCGGTGCGTGTGCGGGGGAGCACCCCCCGGTGCCCCGTCGTTCGCCCGGCGGAAGGCGTCGAGCCCCCTCGCGAGGGCTTCCTGGTCCTGGGGGGCCATGGCGGCGAGCGTCGCGGCCAGAGCCGCCTCGCGATGGCCTCGGAGCTCGGACAGGTAGGTGCGGCCCGGCGACGTGAGGCGCAGCAGCACTTCGCGCCGGTCGGTGTCGCTGTAGGCGCGCTCGAGGTAGCCCAGGGCCTGGAGCCGGTCGCACAGCCGGCTGACCGAGGACGGGGCCGCCCCCAGCTGCTCCCCCAGGGTGCGAAGATTGAGCCCGTCCCCTTTGTCCAGGATGTACAGCACGCGTAGCTGTGAGGTGGACACAGGGGCCGTCGGCACCGCCTCCCGGCCCCGTTCCCACAGCATTTCCAGTTGTTCGACCACGGCACGTGCGGACACCGCGGCCGCGGGCGTCGTGGAATGTGCAGCAGCCGGGTCGGTACTCCGCACCGCGATACTCCGATTCAGCCTGCCGGCCTCGTACGAGAGCCGGTCCAGCAGTCAGTTTGCCAGCCTTGTTCGTTGAACCTTGCCGAACTTCGAGCTTCTCGGACTTCCAGAGCCTCAGGGAAAGGCCCCGCCGCCCCATGGAAAGATTCGCCTTCGCCGACCGGGCTCTGCGTGCCGCAGCGCCTCATGCTCTGTTCGAGACGGTCCGCTCCGTGTGCACCGGCCAGTACGGGGCCACCGCCGTGGACCTGTGGATGGCCGATTACGCAATGTCCATGCTCCAGCCGGTCACGGTGCTGCCCTACACCGCGGACCCCGTTCCGGTACGGGGCAGCGACCCGGGCCGCGCCCTCGGCGCTCAGCAACCTTATGTCTGTGAGATCCGCTACCCGCAGTCTCCCACCTCACACTCGCCCCTGCGGGACGGAACAGATCGCCCGGACGTCCCGGCCGCCGTGACCGCCCACTTGCCGGTGAGCGTCCGCGGCGACCGCCTGGGGGTGCTCTCGGTCACCCTTCCCGGCGACCGGCACACGTCCGAGGCGCTGGACGAGCTCGCCCAGCTGGCCAGCCTGCTCGGCCACGAGATCGTCGTCGCCGACCGGGACACCGACGTCTACCTCCAGGCCCGCCGCGCCAGCCGCCTCACCCTCGCCGCGGAGATGCAGTGGCAGCTGCTGCCGGGCCGCTCCTGCACCCGCCCGGAGTACACCCTGGGCGCCCAGCTGGAGCCCGCGTACGCCATCTACGGCGACAACTTCGACTGGTCCACCTCCACCGACACCCTGACGCTCACCGTCACCAACGGCATGGGTGAGGGCATCAAGGCAGCCCTCCTCACCAACCTCGCCATCAACGCTCTGCGCAACGCCCGCCGCGCCGGCCTCCCTCTCGCCGACCAGGCCGCGCTCGCCGACCAGGCCCTCTACGGCGAACACCAGGGCAGCCAGCACGTCTCCGCGCTGCTCCTCGAGTTCGACCTCGCCACCGGAGCCGTCGAGGTCATCGACGCCGGCTCCCCCAAGATCTGGCGGCTGCGCCGGGGCAAGGTCGAACCGATCACCCTGGACGCCCAGCTGCCGCTGGGCATGTTCGAGGACACCCCCTACGCCTCCCAGCACCTGACCGTCGAACCCGGCGACCGGCTCCTCTTCGTCAGCGACGGCGTCTACGACACCCCCTCCCCCACGGGCGAACGCTTCAGCGCCCAGCCCCTCACCCGCGCCCTGCACGACACCCGCCTCCTCCCCGCACCCCAAGTCCCCCAGGCGGTACTGGAATCCCTCACCACTCACCGCCGCTCCGGCCGCGGAAACGACGACGCCATGGTGGTCTGCCTCGACTGGCGGGGCAAAGGTCCCGCACCCGCCGAGCACCCCGGCACCCGGTAGAGCCGGAGCGCGGAGGAGACCGGCCCCGAAAGGACCCTCGCCAGAGGTGACGGGGGGCTCAGCCTCGGCGACCCCGTGTCAGACCCGTGTCAGGGCGGTCAGCCGGCCTTGATCAGGTCCGCGCACTTCTCCCCGATCATCATCGTGGTGATGCACGGGTTGACCGCCGGGAGGAACGGCATCACGGAGGCGTCCGCCACCCGCAGGCCGGTGACGCCCTTGACCCGGAGTTCGGGGTCGAGCGGTGAGTCCGCGTCGTCCTCGGCGCCCATCCGCACGGTGCCCGCCGGGTGGTAGACGGTGTTGTGGGTCTCCCGGATGTAGGAGAACAGTTCCTCGTCGGTGGTGGCGTCCGGGCCGGGGGCGAGCTCCGTGCCCGTCCACCCGGCCATCGGGGCCTGCGCGGCGATCTCACGGGCGAGGCGCAGCCCGTGCGTCATCACCCGGATGTCGTGCTCATGCGTGAAGTAGCGCGGGTCCACCTTCGGCTTGTCCCGGAAGTCCCGGGTGCGCAGCCGCACCGTGCCCATGGAGCGGGCGCGGGTGACGTTCGGGGTGAGGCAGAACGCGTTGTCGGAGGTCGGGTAGCCGCGCCGGTAGGTGTTCATGTCGAAGGGCACCGAGCCGTAGTGGAACATCAGGTCGGGGCGGTCCAGCCCCGGTTCGGTGTCGGCGAAGATGCCGATCTCCCACCACTGGGTGGAGGAGGTGACCATGGGCTGCTTCGCCTCCCACATGATCACGCCCTCCGGGTGGTCCTGGAGGTGCTCGCCGACGCCGGGCGAGTCCACCCGCACCTCCACACCGCAGTCGCGGAGCTGCCCGGCCGGTCCGATGCCCGACAGCATCAGGAGCTTCGGCGAGTCGATGGCCCCGCAGGAGACGATCACTTCGCGGCGCGCGCGGACCGTACCGGAGTGGACGGTGTCGGGCTGGAGGTACTCCACGCCGGTGCAGCGGCGGTCGTCGTCGAACAGCAGCCGCTTGGCCTGGAGCCCGGTGCGTACCTCCAGGTTCGGCCGCTTTCCGAGGACCGGGTGGAGGTACGACACGGACGCGGAGGAACGGGTGCCGTCGGTACGGGAGTTGATCTGGAACCAGTGTGCTCCGCGCACCACCGTCCGGCCCGTGTTGAACGGGGTCGTGGGGATGCCCGCCGCGGCGCAGGCCTCCAGCAGGGCCGCGCCGCACGGGTCGTTCGGCGGGACGGTGCGGATGTTCACCGGGCCGGAGCGGCCGTGGTGGTCGCCGGGGGCGTCGTTGGTCTCCAGGCGCCGGTAGAGCGGGAAGCAGTCCGCCGCGCTCCACCCCGTACAGCCCAGCGCGCCCCATTCGTCGAGGTCCTCGGCGGGCGCCCAGAAGGCGATGCAGGAGTTGTGCGAGGAGCAGCCGCCGAGGACCTTGGCGCGCGCGTGCCGCATGAAGCTGTTGCCGTTCTCCTGCGGTTCGACGGGGTAGTCCCAGTCGTATCCGGACTCCAGCAGGGCCATCCAGCGGTCAAGCCGGAGGATGTTGTCGTCGCCGACGTCCGAGGGTCCGGCCTCCAGCACGCAGACGCTGACGTCCGGGTTCTCGGTCAGCCGGGCGGCGACGACGGCACCGGCCGTGCCGCCGCCGACGATCACGTAGTCGAATGCGTGGACAGGGCTGTGGGCAGGGCTCTGGGCGGACATCGCAGCATCTCCGTATCGGGGGGTCAGGAAGTGGTCTCGGTGCGGTGTTCCGCGAGCACGCCCGTCTTGTGCCGCTGTACGAACCAGTAGTAGGTGAAGCCGCCGAGCGCGACGACACCGACGAAGAGGAACGCGCCCCAGCGCAGGTACCAGTGCTGCGGCCCGGTGGCGTTGTAGACCTCCGCGCGCGGCCAGGCCAGGTTGAGCGACATGGCCGCGCCCCACAGCACGGCGAGGATGTTGACCGGCAGTCCGAACCTGCCGAGCGAGAACTTGCCTTGGGCGGGCTGCCAGGTGCCGCGCAGGCGCCGGATCAGCATGGGGACGGTGACCAGCAGGTACGCCACGTAGATCATGATGATCGCGATGCTCGTGATGACCGAGAAGATCTGCGGCTGGTTGATGTTGATCACGAGGATGCCGACGGCCACCAGGCCGATGACGATGGCGGGCGCGACGGGCGTCTGGAAGCGCGGGCTGACCCGGGCGAGCAGCGAGGACGCGGGCAGGCAGTTGTCGCGGGCCATGGCGAACGCGAGGCGGATGCCGGCGGCGTGCACCGCCAGTTCGCAGACGGTGATCGCGATGACGACGCACCAGAGCACGATCTCGCCGATCGTGGAGCCGAGCGTGCTGAGCACCACGTACTGCAGGCCGTCCACGGACAGTTCCTTGGCGTGCAGGTCCGGCACGGCGAGCAGTGCGAAGAGCAGGATGAGTCCGCCGATGAGGAACGAGGCGATCAGCGCCCGCAGGATCGCGCGCGGGGCATTGCGGCTGGGGTCGAGGGACTCCTCGCCGAGCGAGGACGCCGTGTCGAACCCGTACATCACATAGGCCGAGGCGAGCGAGGCGGTGAGGAACGAGCCCAGGTAGCCCAGCGACTCGCCGCTGCCCAGCCCCTGGGTCTCCATGACGGCGCTGGGCCCGCGGGTGATGTGGGCGGCCAGCAGCACGATCAGGACGACGGCGGCGATCAGCTCGATCAGTACGCCCGCGGAGTTGATACGGGCCATCAGTTTCACGCCGAACGCGTTGATCAGGGTGGTGAACAGGATCAGCACCGAGCCGAGCAGCACGGCGTTCTTCGCCGAGTCGGTGGTGCCCGAGCCGTCCCCGACGAACTGGAAGCTTTCGGAGATCTGCGGCAGCGTGACCTGGTACGCGAGAGCCACCGCGGCCAGCGACACCATGGTGGCGGTCACCATCATCCAGCCGCCCAGCCAGCCCACGTGCGGGCCGCCGAGCTGCTTGGCCCAGTTGTAGACGGAGCCTGCGACCGGGAAGCGGGCGGCGAGTTCGCAGAAGCAGAGGGCCACCATCAGCTGGCCGACGAAGACCATCGGCCAGGACCACCAGTAGGCGGGTCCGCCGAAGGTGACTCCGAAGTAGAAGAGCTGGAAGGTGCCGGTGAGGATGGAGATGTAGCTGATCCCGGCGGCGAAGGTGTGGAAGTTGCCTAGGGTGCGCTTGAGTTCGGGGCGGTAGCCGAGCGCTCCGAGCGCGTCGTCGTCGTCCTTGCTCTGGGCGAGGGCGGCGTCGGCCGCGCTCGGCACCCCGCCGCCTGCGGCAGCGGCGTCGGACCGGTCCGGAGTCCCGCCGGAAGCGGTGCTCATGCGAACCACCTCTGCGGAACCGGAGCGAGGTTGCGCCAGACGTGCTTGGCCTCCTGGTACTCGGCGAGGCCGGCCGGGCCCAGCTCGCGCCCGAAGCCGGACTGCTTCATCCCGCCCCACTCGGCCTGGGGCACATAGGGATGGAAGTCGTTGATCCATACGGTGCCCGCGCGCAGCCGGGAGGCCACGCGCTGCGCCCGGCCGGTGTCCTGGGTCCAGACCGCCCCCGACAGGCCGTACACGGTGTCGTTGGCGAGGGCGACCGCCTGTGCCTCGTCCCGGAAACGTTCGACGGTGAGCACCGGGCCGAACGACTCGTCGCGCACCACGGACATCTGGGCCGTGCATTCGTCGAGCACGGTCGGCGGGTAGTAGAAGCCGTCCTGCAGCGCCGGGTCGGTGGGGCGGACCCCGCCGCAGCGCAGCACCGCCCCTTCCGCCACGCCTGCGGCCACGTACGCCTCGACCTTGTCGCGGTGCGCGGCGGAGATCAGGGGTCCCGTGCGGGCGTTCACGTCGAACGGGCCGCCGAGCCGGATGTCCTGGGCGCGCTCGACGACCTCGTCGACGAACGCGTCGTGCAGTTCGTCCTGGACCAGCAGCCGTGCTCCGGCCGAACACACCTGGCCGGAGTGCAGGAAGATCGCCATCAGGGCGTAGTCGACGGCCGCTTCGAAGTCGGCGTCGGCGAAGACGATGTTGGGGTTCTTGCCGCCGAGCTCCAGGGCGACCTTCTTCACGGTGGGGGCCGCGGCGGCCATGATGCGCCGCCCGGTGAGGAGCCCGCCGGTGAACGACACCAGGTCGACCCGGGGGTCCTCGCTGAGCGGCGCGCCCACCTCGGGGCCCGCGCCCAGGACCAGGTTGGCCGCCCCGTCGGGCAGCCCGGCTTCGGCCAGCAGGCGCATCAGGAGGATGGCGGTGTGCGGGGTCAGCTCACTGGGCTTGAGGACGAAGGTGTTGCCCGCGCCCAGCGCGGGGGCGACCTTCCAGGCGGTCTGGAGCAGGGGATAGTTCCAGGGCGTGATCAGCGCACACACGCCGACCGGCTCGTGCACCACGCGGCTGTCCACTTCCGGATTTCCGGTGTCGACGACCCGGTCCGTACCGCCGGACGCCGTCAGGTTGCCGAAGTAGCGGAAGCAGTTGGCGATGTCGTCCATGTCGTACTCGCTCTCGACGAGCCGCTTCCCGGTGTCCAGGGATTCGGCGCGGGCGAGGGCGTCCTTGTCGCGTTCCAGCAGGTCGGCGACGCGCAGCAGGAGGCGGCCGCGCTCGGCGGCGGGGGTGGCGGGCCACGGGCCGTGGTCGAAGGCCTCCCGCGCGGCGGCGATCGCCGCCGCGGCGTCCTTGGGCCCTGCCTCGTCGACCGTCGCGACCAGGGTGCCGTCCGCCGGGCAGCGGATCTCACGGACCTGCCCGTCGACGGCGGCGGTCCACGTGCCACCGATGAACAGTTCCGGCATGGGTGCTCCTCCGGGGTCGGACGGCGGGCCGCCGAGCGCGGCCCGTTCCCGCACTCGCAGACGCGCGTGCCTGCGGTGAGTGCTCCGTCAGCCAGACCTTAAGGAGACCGGGCCCCGTTCGCAGCGCGGGAGAACCCGAGTGGCCCCTTCGCTCCTTCGCTGCGCACGCCGGGGCAGGTGACGGTCCGCAGGTCGGGATGGGCGCTCGCGGGCCGGGGCGCGGCACCGCGGGAGTGCGGCGGCGTACGCCCGATCAGGTACGGCCGGTCCGGTACGACAGACAGGTCGGAACCGTCCGCCGCATCGGCACCGTCCGCTTCGTGGGCGCCGTCCGCCGCATCGGCACCGTCCGCTTCGTGGGCGCCGTTCGCTTCGTGGGCGCCGTCCGCTTCGTGGGCGCCGTCCGCCGGCTGCCCGGCCGGCCCGGCCGCCGGGGCGCCCCTGGCGCGGCCCGCTGGTCAGCTGTCCCCGCGCCAGGCCCGGTCGGCGAGCAGGCGCAGTCCGTTGAGGGCGACGAGGACGGTCGAGCCCTCGTGTCCGGCGACGCCCAGGGGCAGCGGCAGGGTGCCGATCAGGTCCCAGGCAGCCAGGACGGCGATGCAGGTGCCCGCGATGACGAGGTTCTGGATCACGAGGGCGCGGGCCCGGCGGGAGAGGGCGACCACGGCGGGGACGGTGGCCAGTTCGTCGCGTACGACGACGGCGTCGGCGGTCTCCAGAGCGAGGTCGGAACCGGCGCGTCCCATCGCGATCCCGGTGTGGGCGGCGGCCAGGGCGGGAGCGTCGTTGACACCGTCCCCCACCACGAGGACCTTGGCACCGGCGGCCTGGAGCTCGTGGACGGCCGAGACCTTGTCCTGGGGCAGCAGGCCCGCCCGGACGTCGGTGATGCCGACCTCGGCCGCGAGGCGGGTCGCGGCGCGGGGGTTGTCGCCGGTGACCAGGACCGGTGCCCGGCCGGTGAGCTCGCGCAGGGCGCGGACGGTGGCGGCGGCCTCGGGGCGGAGCCGGTCGGCGATTCCCAGGACCCCGGCCGGCCTGCCGTCGAGGGTGACCAGCACGGCGGTGTGTCCGCCTTCCTCCAGTTCGGCGGCGACGGCGGCGGCAGCCGGGTCCGCGGGGGTGCCGAGGAGACGGGCCGGGCTGCCGACGGCGACGGTGCGCCCGTCGACCGTGGCGCTGACGCCGGTGCCGGGGCTGGAGGTGAAGTCCTCCGCGGCCGGAACGGCGATTCCGCGCTCCCGGGCGGCGTCCACGACGGCGCGGGCGAGGGGGTGCTCGCTGGGGTGCTCGGCGGCTGCCGCGAAGCGCAGCAGGGAGGTTTCGTCGAGGGGCGATGCGGTGCCGGAGACGGAACCGGCCGCGCCGTCGGAGCCGTCCGCACCGACAGGACCGGCCAGGCCGAGAGGGCCGGCCGCACCGACAGGGCCGTCCGTGCCGAGAGGGCCGTCCACGCTGTCGAGGACCCGCAGCTCCGTCACCCGTGGGGTGCCCTCGGTGAGGGTGCCCGTCTTGTCGAAGGCGACCGTGTCGATCTGGCCCAGGCGCTCCATGACGACGGCGGACTTGACCAGGACGCCGTGGCGGCCGGCGTTCGCCATCGCGGAGAGCAGCGGCGGCATCGTGGCGAGCACCACCGCGCACGGCGACGCCACGATCATGAAGGTCATCGCGCGCAGCAGCGTGGGCTGGAGGTCCGCACCCAGGAGAAGGGGGACGGCGAAGATCAGGAGGGTGGCGGCGACCATGCCGAGGCTGTAGCGCTGCTCGACCTTCTCGATGAACAGCTGCGTGGGCGCCTTCGTTCCGGCGGCGTCCTCGACCATCTGGACGATCCGGGCGATGACCGACTCCGAGGGGTCGCGCGTGACCTCCACGCGCAGGGCCCCGGAGCCGTTGAGGGTGCCGGCGAAGACCTCGTCCCCCTGGTGCTTGGGTACGGGCAGCGGCTCGCCCGTGATGGTGGCCTGGTCGACGTCGCTCGCGCCGTCGAGCACCCGGCCGTCCGCTCCGATCCGCTCCCCGGGGCGTACGAGGACGACATCGCCGACGGCCAGTTCGCCTGCCGGGACGGTCTCCTCCGTCCCGTCGGCCGCGAGCCGGGTCGCGGTCTCAGGCGCCAGGTCGAGGAGGCCGCGTACGGAGTCGGCGGTGCGTGCGGTGGCGATCGCCTCAAGCGCGCCGGAGGTGGCGAAGATGACGATCAGCAGCGCGCCGTCGAGGACCTGGCCGATCGCGGCGGCGCCGAGGGCGGCCACCACCATCAGCAGATCCACGTCGAGGGTCTTGTCCTTCAGCGCCTTGAGGCCCTCCCAGCCCGGTTCCCAGCCGCCCGTGACGTACGTGGCGGCGAACAGCGGACCCCACAGCCAGGCCGGGGCGTCCAGGAGGTGGAGCGGGAGGGCGCACAGGAACAGCGTCAGCGCCGCGAGGGCCCACCGGGCCTCGGGCAGCGTCAGGATCCGGGTGCGCCGCCGGGGTGGCGGGGCCGAGGACGCTCCGGCGCCGGTCGGCGAGGGCCGTTGCAGGACAGAGGACATGACGGAGTGACCCTTCACGGGCGGACGGGGTGACCTCCTCACCATACAAGAACAACTGAACAGGTCTTCAAGTGTCGTCCGTATGATGGGCTCATGGGTCATGGAATGAACGCCACCGGCAGCGCCACCACCCGCGAGCGTCTCGACGCGGTCGGCGCCGCCGATGTCGCCGCGACCCTTCAGGCCCTCGCGACGCCCTCGCGCCTGTACATCCTGGCCCGGCTCCGGGAGGGGCCCTCCTCGGTCGGCGATCTCGCCGCCGCCGTCGGCATGGAGCTCTCCGCCTGCTCCCACCAGCTCCGTCTGCTGCGCAACCTCGGGCTCGTCACCGGTGAGCGGCACGGCCGGTCGATCGTCTACGCGCTGCACGACGACCACGTCGCCGAACTTCTTGACCAGGCGCTGTACCACGTCGAGCATCTGCGCATCGGGGTCCGCGACCTCCCCGTCGGGCTCGCCGGGGAGGCCGGTGCCGCGGTCGCCGTCGAATAGCCCCGGATCGCACAGCCGGAGGTCCGGCCGCCCCGGTACTGCGGCCGGTCCCGGCGACGCTCCAGGTCCGGGTGCTCAGGCGGGGATCCGGGCGAGGCTCCGGTTGAGCGCGCTGCCGGGCCGGGCCGTGAGCTCCTCCCAGGTGCCCTCCTCGGCGATGCGTCCGGCTTCGAGTACGGCGATGCGGTCGGCCCGGCGGATGGTGGCGCGGCGGTGGGCGATGACGAGAGTGGTACGGCCCTCCTCGTGGAGTGCGGTGGCGAGTTGGGCGTCGCTCGCGTTGTCCAGGTGGGCGGTGGACTCGTCCAGTACCAGGACCCTGGGCCGCACCAGGAGCGCGCGGGCGAGGGCGATGCGGGCGCGCTGACCGCCGGAGAGGGTGGCGCCGCGCTCACCGACCAGGGTGCTCAGGGGGGCGATCAGGTCGACGCCGCACCGGCGGGCCGTCTCGGCGAGGTGGTCGTCGTCGGCGTCCGGGGCGGCGATCCGCAGGTTCTCGGCGAGGGTGCCGTGGAAGAGCGGGGTCTCCTGGCCCACCAGGGCGACGGCGCGCCGGAGTTCGGCGTCGGCCACGTCGCGGATGTCGAGCGGGGTCCCGTCGGCCGGTATCAGCTGGATCTGCCCTGCGGACGGGTCCCAGAAGCGGGCCAGCAGGTGGGCGCAGGTGGACTTGCCGGCACCCGAGGCACCGACCAGGGCGAGCGTCTGCCCCGCGCGGACGGTCAGTTCGACGCCGTCCAGGACCGGCCCGCCCCCGTAGCCGAAGCTCACCCGGTGCAGCCGGACACCCAGCGGGCCGGCCGGGAGCGGGCGGGGCGCGGCGGCGGGCGGGGCGAGCGCGGGGGCCTTGACCGCCGCGCCGACGCGGGCGGCGGCTGCGCGCAGGGCCACGGCCTGGCTCAGGGACCTGGCCGACTCCGCGACCGGGCCGAGGACGGCCAGGGCGAGCGCCATCGCCGCCGGGGCCCACGCGCCGTGCAGCCTGCCCGAGGCCAGGGACTGCGCCGCCGCGGCCACCACGCCCAGGACGGCCACCACGATGAGGAGATCGCGGAGTGCGGCGACGGCGGCCTCCCACGTCGCCTCGGACCGCTGCGCGCCGCCCACCTGCCGTCCACGCTCGGTCAGTTGCCGCCGCCGTCCGGTGAGGGCGCCGAAAGCGAGCAGCTCCCGCAGCCCGTCGACGATCTCCACGGTGTCGGCCGAGAGGTGCGCGGCTGCGGTACGGGTGCGGGCGCCGCGCGCCGCCCGCCCGCGCGCCTCGGCGAAGGGGGCCGCGACGAGGAGTGCCGCTACCGGCAGTACAGCGGCAAGCAGCCATGGCTCGACCGTGGCGAGGACCACCGTACCGCCCGTGAAAACCGTTCCTGCCGCGAGGAGTTGGGCGGTGGTGTGGGCGTAGAAGAACTCCAGAGCCTCCACGTCGGCCATCGCGGTGGCGGCGAGGTCTCCGCTGCGCCGCCCCGCGACACGGGCGGGTGCGCTGCGGGCGAGCCCGTCGAAGACGCGTACCCGCAGGGCGGCGAGAACCCGGTAGGCCAGGTCGTGCGAGAGGTCCATCTCGCGCCAGGTCGTCAGGGCCCGTACGAGAACGAGGGCGGCGAGCACCACGACGGTACCGGCCGACGGGGCTCTGCCTTCGCTGACGGCCGTGCCCACGGTGTGCGCCGCCAGCGTCACGAGCGCGACGAGGGAGCCCTGTTCGAGGAGGGCCGCGCCGCAGGTGCGGGCCGTCATGGCGCGGTGCGCGGCGAGTGCGGGCAGGAGGGCGCGCAGTGCGCCGCGCTCGGGCGCGTCCGCCCCGGTCCTCGCGTGGGGGCTGTTGGCGGTGTCAACGGCACTGCTCATGCGGCGAGTTCTCCTCGGTGGGTACGGCCGGCTTCGACGAGCCGGGCGTAGACGCCGCCGGCCTCGACGAGAGCGGAGTGGTCGCCGGTCGCGTCCACTCCTCCCCCGTCGAGGACGACGATGTGGTCGGCGTGGCGGACCGCGGCGAGCCGGTGGGCGATCACCAGGACGGTGCGGTCGGCTGCGGCTTTCAGCAGGGCGCGGACGATGTCCGCCTCGCGGCGTTCGTCGACCGCGCTCGTCGCCTCGTCGAGCACCAGGACGGGGGCGTCCGCGAGGAGGGCCCTGGCGAGCGCGAGCCGCTGCCGCTGCCCGCCGGAGAGGGTGGCGCCGCGTTCGCCCAGGACGGTGGCGTAGGCGTCGGGGAGTGCGGCGATCTCGTCGTGGACGCCGGCCGTGCGCGCCGCCGCCGTCAGGTCGTCGTCGGTGGCGTCCGGCCGTGCCAGGCGCAGGTTGTCGGCGATGGTCGCGTGGAAGAGGTAGGTGTCCTGCGACACCACGGCGACGCTCCGGCGCAGCGCTTCGAGGGTGTACTGGCCGGTGGGGCGCCCGTCGAGGGTGATCCGGCCGCCGTGCGGGTCGTGGTGGCGCAGCAGCAGTGCCACGAGGGTGGACTTGCCGGCGCCCGACGGGCCGACGATCGCCGTGGTGCGTCCCGCCGGCGCGGTGAAGGAGACGCCGCGCAGGGCTGCCTCGGACGCCCCCTCGTAACGGAACCGGACGTCCTCGAAACGGAGTTCAGGGGGTGCGGTCCACTGCGCGGGCGCCGTTCCGGTGTCGCGGACGGCGGGCTCGGCGGTGCGCAGCGCCGCGAGGCCGTCGGCGGCCGACGCGCCGAGGTATCCGGCGTGCCACTCGCGGGCGAGGTCGCGGACCGGCCGGAAGCACTCGGAGGCCAGCAGCAGTACGAGGTAGGTGCCGGTCGCGGTGGCGGCTCCGCCGACGGCCGACCAGGAGGCGAGGAGCGCGGCCGCGGCGATGCCGCCCTGGACTGCGAGGTCGGTGATGCCGGTGTCGACCAGGGAGACGCGCAGTTTGGCGACGGTCGCCCGGTGCAGTGCCGCCGAACGCTTCTCCAGGCGTACGCGGGTACGGCCGACCGCACCGGCGGCCCGCAGGGCGGGCATGCCCTGGAGCGCTTCCAGGTAGTCGGCGCCCAGCCCTTCGTAGGTGTCCCAGTGCGCCTTGCCCCGGGCGGCGAGGAGACGGTCCCAGGCGCGCGGGCCGCACAGGGCGAGGAGCAGGGCCGGGACGAGGCCGAGCAGCGCCACGGGCTGCACCACGGCGAGGGCCGCGAGGACCAGGGGCGGCACGGTCAGGGTGATCAGGAGTTGGGGCAGGTAGCGGGAGACGTACGCGTCGACGCCCTCCACTCCGTCGACGAGCGTGGTACGGACGGCTCCGGCGCGCGCGGTGGTCAGGTGGGCGGGGCCCAGCCGTCCCAGGTGGGCGACGAGTTCGTCCCGCAGCGCCACCCTGACCTCCGCTCCCGCGCGGGTGGCGGTGCGCCGCTGCCACATGCTGAGCACGGTGCGGGCGGCGACGACGGCGAGTACGGCGGCGAGCAGCCACGGCAGCTCGCCGGTCTGGCCGCGGGCCAGGGCGGACAGGGCGAGGGCGAGCAGGACCGCCTGCGCCAGGTGGGAGAGGGTGACGGCACCCTGCAGGAGGGTGGCGGCGAGCAGGGGGCGCCGTGCCCGCCGGGCGGCACGGCGCAGCTCGGGGTGGACGATCATGTGCGGTTCTCCTCGTCGGCGGGGAAGGTGCCGAGGGCCAGTCCGTGGACGATCCAGTCCTGGCCGGGTGGGGCGCCGAGCGCGGCGCCCAGGTCCGCCTGCTGCCAGGAGCCCACGGGGCGGGCGGTGAGGCCGAGCCGCCGGGCGGTGACGTGGGCGAGGTGGACGGCGAAGCCGGCCCGCAGGTGGGTGCGGAGGATGTGTGGCGTGTCCGCGTCCGACGGGCAGCCGCGGGCCAGCAGGACGGCTCCCGCGTCCGCGATCCAGGCCTGGCCCGCCGCCCAGGCCGCGAGCGCGGGGCGCGCCTCCCCCGCGGCGAACCGCCGCAGGGCCGTGCCGTCGGCCATCTCCACCAGGCCGGGCCGCGGGGGGCCGACGGCGGCACACCAGCGCAGGTCCTGACCGCCCGCCCGGACGGCGGTGGCAAGGACTCGTCGCAGGGCGTCCGGGGGCGGGGCGCCCGTCAACGGCGGCGGGTCGCTGCGCCGGGCCAGCAACTCGTCCGGCGTGGGCACGGCTGCCGGCGGCAACTCGTCCGGCGTGGGCACGGCTGCCGCCGGCAGCTCCCCGGGCGTGGGCACGGCTGCCGCCGGCAGCTCCCCGGGCGTGGGCGCGGCCGTCTCCAGAAGTTCCTCCGGCGCCGACGTGGGCGCGGCAGCCGCCGGTCGGGCGGCCGGCGGCATGTCTGCGCTGTGAAGGGGCGGTACGGCGGGCGGGAAGCCCGCCCGCCCGTGGGACTCCCGTGTCGGCGGGGGGATGTGCACGGCGGCCAACGGGCTCGCGGTGAGCCCGTCGAGCCGGAGTCCGGGCTCGCCCGCGCCCAGCGCGCGGGCGGCGAGGTACAGCGCCGCGGCGGCGTGCCCGGTGTCGAGCAGCAGCAGTGGCCAGGCGCGGTGACCGTAGTGGGCGACGGTGCGCTGTGCGGTGACCGACAGCTCGGCGCGCACGCCGGGCGGTGTCCCGTCGGGCTTTGGGCCGAGCCGGTGGACACGGTGGCGCAGCGGGTCGTACCCGTAGCGGCCAGGCGGCAGGGAGCAGCCGGCTCCTACGACGAGCACCGTGTCCACCGGGTGCAGCGCACCGGCGGAGGACGCGGGCCGCAGCCGTCCGCCGGGGTCCGATGCCGCGAGGGAGAGACGCAGCAGCGCTGCCAGATCGAGGTCGTCGGGTCCGGCCTCCGGGATCGCCGTCGGCGCCCCCGGCCAGGGGAGTACGGCCGTCCCGGCGCCCGTACCGGCACCGGGCCGTCGCGGGGAACGGGCGCGGGCGAGAGCGGCGGCGAGGTCCGGCGGGTGGTGCACGGCGACCGGAGCGCCCGCGTCGGGGTGTTCCACGGTGGTCCTCACATGTGGGGCGGGGGCGCCAGGGTGAAGTCCCCGGGGGCGCCAGGAGGGGTGGTGCGCCAGCCCCGGCGCAGGCCGGCTTCGGCGAGCCGTGGGCAGCCGAAGTAGCCGAAGGCCGCAGGTGCGTTGGGGAGGAGTTTTGAGACGAGGACCCGGGCCACCCGGAGGGTTGTCTCGGCCACGTCCTCGGTGGTCAGGTCGAAGGTCATGAGCCGGTGGCCGCCCGCGTGCAGCGCGCGCTCCAGACGCTCGCGGCTGCCCGGTTCGACCCGGTCGACGGACACCGTCCCGTGGGCGGGTGCGGTGAATCGCCGGGCCTCGGCCGCCATCCGTTCGTCCAGCCACACCTGCACGTGCGCGCCCAGATCCCGTACGTGCTCGAACTGTTCGCCGCACGCGTCGAGATAGCGGCCGTCGGCGCGGTGTTCCAGGTAGAGCCCGCGCGCGAGCAGACCCGCCTCGACCGCCTGGAAGACCCAGCCGCCGGGGCCGGTCAGGCCCTGGGTGAAGACCCAGGTGTGCACGGCTTCGAGAACGGCCTTGCGGGCGGCCTCCGCCGGGTCGTACTTGCAGGCGAACCCGGCCGCGTACAGCCCCAGGGCGGGATCGTGGACGAGCGCGGCCATGCACGGAGCGAACTCCGACGGCATCTCCACCAGGTGCACGTCGAGCGCGGATCCGGCCAGGTCGTCCAGCAGCCCCGGCACACTGGCCGGGTCGATGCCGCGGGTGGGTCCGTCGAGGTGCCACCACAGTTCGAGGGCGTCGCGCTCGACGACTTCCAGCAGACCGCGTTCGACGGCGTCGTCGAGGCCCTGCCCGGTGGCGATGCCCGCGTAGTTGAGGTGGTGGGTACGGGGCAGGTCCCGCAGGTCGCCCTGCCGCCAGTTGAGGTGGGTGAGGGAGACAGGGGCCCATACCTCGCTCGTACGCCCGTCGGCCAGCAGCTCGGTGCCGCGCGTCCACAGGGCGGGGGTGTCGTCGGTGAGCCTGCGGTACGGGAACTTCTCCCGCGCGTACTGCCAGGGCGCGTACGCGGGCAGGTCGTCGGGGCCGTAGAGCCGTATTCCCCGCTGCGTCAGCTCGGCGGCGGTGGCGCGCAGGGGTGCGCCGGGGTGACCGGGCGGCGGCACGCGGTTGCCGCAGTACCTCTCGATGCCCTCGGCTATCGCGGCGATCCGGGCCTGTTCCGGGTCGCCGAAGGTGGTGCCGAGGGAGACCCGGTCGGCGGGCCACAGACCGAGTCTGCGGGCGTCCGATATCTCGGCGGTGAGTGCGGTGTAGCGGGGTGGAGCACCTGCGGGGTGCTCGACGGGCTCGACCTTGCGGACGATGCCGCAGACGGGGTCGACGAGTGCTTCCAGCGGCAGCGCCGTCATCGCAGGAGCTCCTTGGCGGGATCGGTGGAGGTGGGGCGGGAGGAAAGGACGTGCAGCGTCAGCGTCACGCTCGCCGGGTCGACGTCACGCCGGGAGACGAGCAGCCGGTCGGCCGTGATGGGGTCGTCCCCGGTGTGCGGGTTGCGGGCGTGGACCGGGAAGTGGTGTCCGGCGATCTCGACGCGCAGCCGTGTTCCGGCTTCCAGGCGGCGGGCGATCCGCCCGAGTTCGACGGTGAACTCGCTGTGCGGGTAGGGGCCTTGGGGCTGACGCCCGTTGCGCCGCAGAACCCCCACGGCCAGCCGGTCGGCAGCCCCTTCCGGGGTGAGGGCGACGAGACGGACGGCCCAGTCCGCGGAGGGGCTGTCCGCTGCGGCTCGCAGCCGTACGCGTACGGGTCCGACGGCGTCCAGGGGGCGGGGCAGCGGCGGGCCGGCCAGGAGGCAGCGGTCGGCGGGTTCACCGGTGGGCACCGTGAGGTCGTCCGAGCGGACGGGGCGGTCCGGGTCGGCGGTGAAGCGGGCGCCGTGCAGCAGCCGCAGCCGCTGGACCCGCGGCTGCCCCTCCGTGTCCGCGGGCAGCCACAGGTCGCCGCCGCCCAGCGCCGACGCGCCGTGGCGGCCGGGTGCCGGCGCGCCGTTCAGCGCGTGGTGGGCCCAGCGGGCGTACAGGTCCCCGAGGACGACCCGGTGGGAGGGGCCCGCGTCGGGGCCGGGCGCGGCGACGAGGCCGTGCCCCCAGGGGCCGAGCAGCAGGCGGGCCGAGGGCCCGCCCCAGGCGCGCCACAGGGTGACGGTGTCCTCGGTGAAGTGGTCGTGATGGCCGCCGACCGCGAGCAGGGGGACTTCGGCACGGCCCGCCAGGGAGGAGAGCCGGCCGCGCTCGCGGTGTCCCCACACGGCCGCCCAGGAGGGGAGGTCGCGGCCCATGCGCGCGGGGAGGCCGGTGAGCGGCAGGTGGGCGAGCAGGCCGGGGTCGGCGGCGACGGCCCTGGCCAGCGCGTCCTCGTCGGAGTCCCGCCGGTCGCCGTGGGCGGCCCACCACCCGGCGCGGGCCAACAGCCGCTCCACGCCGGAGGGTTCGCGCGCGGTCTCGGCGGGTCCGAGCGCGGGCACGGCGGCGATGACGGCGTCAGGACGGGCGTCCGGCTCCCCGGATGCTTCGAGGGCGAGTACGAGGGCGCAGTGGGCGGCGTAGGAGGCGCCGACGGCGACGTATCGCCCGTCGCTCCACGGCTGCCGCCGGATCCACCGTGCGGCCACCGCCCCGTCGGCGGCCTCGTTCTCGTACGGGCGCCACTCCCCCGGCGACGCGAACCGGCCCCGCACGTCCTGGACGACGACGGCGAAGCGCCGCCGGGCCCAGCCGCGGGCCTCGGCGAGGTGCCGGGCGCGGTCGTAGGGGGTGCGCAGGAGTACGGCGGGAAAGGGGCCGCGTCCGTCGGGGAGGCAGACGTCCGTGGCGAGTTCTCCGACGGTCGTACGGAAGGACCTCATCGGCCCTTCTTCGGTATGGGCGGGACGGCGGGCCCAGGTGCGGCCGGGGTGGGAGCGGGCACGGGCGCGGCCGGGGTGGGAGCAGGGGCGGGCACGTCCTCCTTCGGCATCCGTGCGGCCGGGGTGGCTGCGACGGCCGGTACCGGCAGGACGGGGTGTTCGGTGACGGTCAGCAGGCGCAGGTCCACCTGCCGGAGCCGGCGCCGTGCCGGGAGCCCGGCCGTGTCGGGGGCTCCGGTGGCCCACCGGGTGAGGTCGTCGGCGAGCAGGGCCGCGAGCAGGGCGGCGGCGGGAGGGGTGAGCCCGGCGGGTGCGCCTGACGTACGGGGCCCGCTCCAGTAGGCGGCCAGTTCGCGGTGGGCGGAGGTGGCGGCGAGCCGGCGCGCCCGGACGTGGGCGGAGGTGACGTCCCCGGGGGCGGCCGCGAGGGGTTCGACGTACGCCTGCCGGCCCTCGCGGTGGCAGCGCAGCCAGGCGACCCCGTGCCCGGGCAGCCGGTCGGCGGCCTCCCACAGTCCGTCGGCCACGGGCCCGTCGAGGCACCAGACGACGGCGGCCGGGTTCCCGGCGAGCAGGTCCTCGATGCCGGGGAGGCCTTCGGGCTGTGCCGGTGACCTGCCCGCACCCGTGGCGGCCGGTACCGTCCTGGGCTCGGCGCCCAGCGCCACCAGGTGCGCGGCCAGCGGCCCGGTCAGCACCGGGGCGCCGAGGAGCCGGATGTCCCTGCGGTCGGCGGGCCAGTGCAGGGGCTGCGGCTCCTCCGCCAGGTATCCGGCCTGTTCGAAGGCGCGCACGATCCGGCTCAGCTCCTCGTCCCCGGAAGCCTCGCCGGTGCCGGTGCCGGTGCCGGTGCCGGAGAGCAGGGGGAGCAGGTCCCGTTCGTCCGCGTCCCGTGTCCTGACGCTGAGGAACTCCCCTTCGGTGGTGCGGACGGTGAGACCTCGCCCGGGCACGGCGACGACTTCGACACCGGGTACGAGCCGGGTGCGGGACACGGCGGACCTCCTGACGACTGGCGAGTGACGAATGGCGGATGACGAATTGGCGATGGGCGCTCGGCGATCGGCGCGATGCCGGGGAACGGGCGTGGGCCCGCCCGAAAGGCAACGGGCGGGCCCACGGTCGAGGCAGGGAGGCCGCGACTACTCCTCGTTGTCCTCGAAGGGGTTCTCGACGAGGGCGTTGGAGTGGGAGGCCGAGGCGTGAGCCAGCTGACCCGGGTCGGCGATCGGGGCGAAGATCTGCTCGTTGTCCATGAACTCTCCTTGTGCGTAAGGGAGATGAGGCGTTCGGTTGAGCGCCGTCACCGACACTAATGGAAGTGATTTTCATTTTCTAGAGTGGGGAGAGGGTGATCTGGGTAACACACCGGCCAACCTCCCTCGGGGTCCGTCCCGACGCGGCCGGCCACCTTGAGCACGTCCGCGAGGAGCCCCGGCGTGACGACGTCCTTGGGCGCCCCGTCGGCCACCACGAGGCCTTCTCTGAGCGCGACGATGCGTTCGGCGAACCGGGCCGCGTGGGCCAGGTCGTGCAGCACCATCACCACGGTGAGCCCGCGCTCCTCCCGCAGGCGCACCACGGTCCGCATCACGTCGAGCTGGTGGTGCAGGTCCAGGTACGTGGTCGGCTCGTCGAGCAGCAGCACGCGGGTGTCCTGGGCGAGCGCCATCGCGAGCCGTACCCGCTGGCGCTCGCCCCCGGACAGGGCGTCGACGTCCCGGTCCGCCCAGTGCTCCACCCCGACGTCGCGCAGCGCCCTGCGCACCACGGGGTCGTCACCCTCGCGCAGCATGCCCAGCGGGCCTCGTGCCGCGTACCGGCCCTGCCGCACCAGGTGCCGGACCGTCATGCCCGGTACGGCGGGTGCGGACTGGTGCAGCAGCGCCACCCTGGCCGCGGTGGCCCGCCGGGAGAGCCCGGCGAGGTCGTCCCCGCCGAGCAGGACGCGCCCCTGTTCCGGTCTCAGCAGTCCGGCGGCCAGCCGCAGCAGGGTCGACTTCCCGCAGCCGTTGAGGCCGATGAGGGCGGTCAGTTCGCCCGGCCGTACGGTCAGGTCGACGCCCCGCAGCACGGGTCGGGCAGGGTACCCGAAGTGGACGCCTTCGACGTGTATTCCCATGGCCGGGGCCGTGGACCGGGTGGTGGGCCGGGTCTCGGACTGGGTGTCCGACGGCGTGTCCGACGGGGTGCCGGACTGGGTCTCGGTCATGCCTTGTCCTCCGTGGACTTCAGAACGTATGGCTCGGCGATCGGCGCACGACGACCAGCAGCAGCGCGGCCCCGAGGCAGGCGGTGAGCGCGCCGACCGGCAGGGTGAGCCGTCCGGCGTCCAGCGCCCCTGCGAGGAGTCGCGAGGACAGCTGCGCCGCCGCGTCCGACCCGCACACCACCACCGCGCCCAGCAGCGCTGCGCCGGGCAGGCTCGTGCGCAGGTCCGCGCCGAAGACGGCGAGGGCCAGGTGCGGGACGAGCAGTCCCACGAAGCCGAGCGCTCCGACGGCGGCCACCGCGCCCGCCGTCAGCGCGACCGCGCACAGCAGGGCGAAGGTGCGGGCCTTCCGGGCGGAAAGACCGGCGGCCAGGGCGATGTCGTCGCCGCAGCGCAGCAGGGTCAGCGGCCCTGCGGTCAGCCAGGCCACGGCGCCCCACACGAGGGCCCATGGCCACAGCAGGTGCCAGTGCTCCCAGACGCGCCCCTCCGTGGTGCCCACCAGCCACTGCACGACGCTGCCGAGTTCACCGGGCTCCACGAGCAGCACCATGGCGGTGAGTCCGCCGAGCACCGCCGACACCAGTACTCCGTGCACGGCCGTTTTCGCGGGGTCCCCGCCCGTGCGGCCGGCGAGCAGCCACAGCAGCAGCGCACCGACGCACCCGCCCGCGCACGCGGCGAGTACGACGGCCAGCGGCGAGTCCCAGCCGGCGAGTCCCAGGGCCGTCGCCGTGACGGCGCCGAGGACCGCTCCCGGCGTCACACCCGTCACTTCGGGTCCGGCGAGCGGGTTGCGCAGCGCGGACTGCAGGATCAGTCCCGCCACCGCCAGGCTCGCGCCCGCTCCGAGGGCCACCAGCATTCTGGGCAGCCGCAGTTGGAGGAGGATGTGCCGCTCCGTGGCGTCGCCGCCACCGGCCAGCACGTCCCAGACCGCGGACGGGGACATGCCGCGCCCGGCCACCAGTTCCGCTCCGGCGCATACGACGGCCAGCACCGCGAGCGCCGCGAAACGCCGGTTCACCGTACGTTCTCCGTTCCGGTCGGCCGCTCTCCGGTCGGCGGTATTCCGGTCGTCGGTATTCCTGTCGACTGCTTCTCGATCGGCCGGCTTTCGGTCAACCGGCTCCCGGTCGGCAGACGTTCGGTCGGCAGACGTTCGCCCGGCTGCGCGGGCACGGCGGCATCACGTGCCGGTCCGGCCGCCGCACGCCGGCGGCCGGACCGCATCAGGGCGACCCCGGCGGGCACTCCCAGCAGGGCGGTCCAGGCGCCCGCCGGTGTCTCCACAGGAGCCAGCGCCAGCCGGGCGGGGACATCGGCGACCACCACGACAACGGCGCCCCACGCGGCGGACCACGGCAGCCAGCGCACCGCCCCCGCAAGGGGGTTGAACCAACGGGCCAGGTGCGGGGCGAGGAATCCCACCCACGCGACGGGCCCGCACACCGCGGTGACGGGCGCGATCAGGACGACGGCGATGGCCAGCGCGGCAAGCCGTGCCCGCTGGGCGCGCACGCCCAGCGCCTCGGCGTCCTCGTCCCCCAGCCGCAGCACCGAAAGGACCGGCGCGCACAGGACGAGGGCGGGGACCGCGACGAGCAGCCACGGCCACAGCCCCGACACGTCGTCCCAGGTCCGGGCGGAGAGGGAACCCAGCAGATAGCGGTAGATGAGCTGGAGGTCGAGCTGGTCGGCCATGACCATCAGGACGAGCAACGCGGCCTGCAGCGCCGCCGCCACGGCGGCGCCGGTCAGCAGCACCGCCGCCGGACTGCGCCCTAGACCGGCGGCGAGCAGGGTCAGCCCGCCGCCGAGCGCGGCCCCGCCCAGCGCGAGGAGCGGCTGGACCGCGGCGGGCAGCGACAGGGCCAGCACCAGCGGTGCCGCCACTCCCAGCGCGGCCCCCGACGAGACGCCCAGCATCTCCGGCACGGCCAGCGGGTTGCGCAGGGCCTCCTGGAGCACGAGTCCCGCCGCACCCAAGCAGGCTCCGGCGATCAGCGCCAGCACCACCCGGGGCACCCGGAGTTCGCCGACGACGATCCCGGCGAGCGTGGTGTCCCCTTCAAGGAGCGCCCCGGCGAGCCGGTGCGGTGGCACGTAGGGGGTGCCCAGGCACAGGGCGCAGAGCGACGCCAAGGTCAGTGCGGCCACTGCCACCAGGGGCTGCCACCTCCGTGCGCGCGGCGCCGTGCGGCGGGCCGCGACCGCCTTGCGGTCCGCGGCGGTGGGAGCGGAGGAGGTCGTCCTCACCGCAGCGCGGCCGTGGCCTCGTCGAGGACGATGCCCAGCGAGCGGGTACCGCGCCCCTTGGCCCACACCTCGGAGTTCACCTCGTGGACGTCGCCGTTCTTCACGGCCGGGATCTTGCTCCAGAGGGGGTTCTTCGCCAGCTTCTGAGACAGCTTGCCGTCCGCCCCGCCGAAGCTCATCGTCTCGACGAACAGCACGTCGACGTCCCGGGCGAGAATCTCTTCGAGGCTGTAACTGCCCTCCACACCACGCGACTTCCACGGGTATTCGGCGAGCTTGGGAAACAAGCCGGCGGTCACGTCGCCCTCCGGGGTCGCGACGCCGAAGTTCTCGTCGCTGCCGTAGATGATGAGCGCGGTCTTGCCGCTCGGGGTCTTCTCGGCCTTGGCGAGCTTGGTCCGGAAGGCCCGTTCGGCCTTCTCCCCCTCGGCGGTGCGGCCGGTGAGGGCCGCGGTGTCGCGCAGGTAGCCGACGCTGTCCTGCCACGTCTCGGGCTGGACGGCCCAGAAGGTGGTGGCGCCCTTCAGCGCGGGGGCGAGCTTGCCGTGGGTGTCGCCCAGACCGATCACGAGGTCCGGCTTGTGGGAGAGGATCGCCTCCACCTCGGGGGCGATGAATCCGCCGGGGATCACGTCGACCTTCTTCGCCCGGTCCTTGCCCAGGAATCCTGGGTGGGCGAGGAGTGCACTGTTGGTGGCCGCAGGGACGATGCCGAGCTCGGTCAGGATGTCGTCGCAGAGCGCGAACAGGCAGACGATCCGCTCCGGTTGCTTCGGCAGGGAGACCCTGACGCCCTTGATGTCGGTCAAGTCCCGTGTCGCCTTGATGGGTTCGACGGCGACGTCGGTCTTCGGGCCGGGGCCGGCCTTGTCGTCCGCGGCCCCGTCCGAGGGCGAGCCGCAGCCGGCCAGGACGGAACCCACCAGTGCTGCGGCGAGCCAACTACGGACGAATCTCGATGGTGCGCGCAGCATCGATGCCCTCACTTCTTCTCAGGAACCTGGAACGCACTGAACATACATGATAATCATTTTCACTAAATAGCCCTTGGGAGGATCCGTGAACGCCGCCGCATCCGCACTGCTCGTCTCCGATCACGTGGAGGGGGCCGTGACGGTGCTGTCCGTGCCGGACGGCACCGTCACGGGACGCCTCACCGGGCGCCATCTCTCCGAGCACGCGGGGTTCTTGGCGCTGCCGGGAGGGCGGGTGGCCTGTGTCGACGACCGCCGGGGCGAACTTCTGGTGCTCGACCCGTTCGCCGACGACCTGGTGGCCCTCGCCGTCCCCGTCGCCGTACCGGCCGAGCATCTCGCCTGCGATCCCTCCGGCCGCCGCCTGACGATCACGACCGGCCTGGGCGAGAACTCCGCACCGTGGTCGGATCTGTTGACCGTGGTCGACCTGGCCACCGGGGACGCCGCCCGGGTACGGACTCGTGTCGGCGAGCCGGGGGTGACGGTGCTGGGCGGGGGCGACCCGCTGGTCGTACTGCGACACCGGGAGCCCGGCGCCCTGGCCGTCCACCGGTTCGCGGACCTCCTGGCCGCCGCGCCCGGCTGTCCCGTGGTCACGCCGCACGCGCTGCTGCCGCTGCCCGACGACGGGCACGGCGACGCCCAGGACCCGGTGACGGGGCGGGTGTTCGCGGCCACCAGCGCGGGAGTGCACACGGCCCGCAGGGAAGGGGACGCGTTGGTGGCAGGGCCGGTGATCCCGTGGGAATCGCCCTCCCGTGGCTGGTACCTCCGGCTGGACACCCGGGGGCGGGCGCTGTGGACCACGTTGCGCGGAGGCCCCGCCGATCCCCTGCGGTGGCCGGAGTGGACCAACCAGGCGTGGCGGCACGACCTCGCGACGGGCCGCACACTGGTGACCGAACTCGGCCCGGGCCTCGTCTTCCGGCTGGCTTTCGCCCGGCACCACACCGCCTTCACCCGCGTTCACCCCGACGGCGACGAGCTGGTACTGCTGGGGGACGAAGGATCCCTCCGCCGCATCCCCCTCGCCGCCATGGACGGCGCGCCGCAGCGCGGGGGCACACCGTGGGAGGGCGTGCAGCGCCGCGCGGTCGCCGCCTCTCCGGGATCCCCCTGGGTGGCGGTCACCCGCGGCGGCCACGGCGAAGTCCACCTCGTCGACACGGAGACGGGCCAGGAGACGGCCCGGCTGAGGCTGGACTCTCCGCTGCATCACGGCGGCCACCTGATGCTGCTCGGCCGGCACGACGGCGCCGCCGGCGATCCCGTGGGCCGCTGACAGCCGCGGCGGCCCGCGCAAGGACACGCGGTACGTCGCCCCGTCAGACAGCCGGGGCCCGGGGCGGCCCCCCGGCCGGGGGGGCCGCCCCGGGCCCCCGGGGCGGGCAGCGGCGCGCCGACGGCAGCCGGGGCCACACGCCTGGGGTCGTGT
>NZ_JBHXRV010000068.1:0-41876 GCF_042716745.1 Streptomyces sp. NPDC058663 | reverse complement strand
TTTATTTTCGGGGGGGGGGGGGGTGGGTTTATTCGCGCGGGGGGGGCTTTTTTTAATTGTCAACCGGGCCCCCGCGCTGCGACAACGACGTGTTTCACGTGAAACGAGGAATGCCGTGACCCGGCTTGGGGGGCTCGGGGCACGGCATCCGATCTCGGGTCGCGCGCGTGGTGCGAGACGTGCGGGTCAGGCCTGGCGGCGTACCTCCACCGTCCGGAAACGGTTGGCGACGAAGGCGGCGTCGCACAGCGCGGCGTTCGCGGCCGGGTTGCCGCCGGAGCCGTGGAAGTCGGAGAAGGCTGCCGTCTGGTTCACGTAGACCCCGCCCGTCAGGTTGAGGGAGAGCTGCGCGGACTCCTCCAGGCAGACCTCCTCGACGGCCCGCTCCACGTCCGGGGAGGTGGTGTACGCCCCGACCGTCATCGCCCCCTTCTCGCGGACGGTACGGCGCAGCAGCGCGAGGGCGTCGTCCGTGGAGTCCACGGCGACGGCGAAGGACACCGGGCCGAAGCACTCCGACATGTACGCGGCCTCGGCGTCCGGCTTGGCGCCGTCCAGCTTCACCATGACGGGGGTGCGGACGGTCGCCTCGGGGAAGTCCGGGTTGCTGATCTCCCGGCTGGCCAGGGCGACCTCGCCGAGCCCGGCCGCGGTGTCCAGGCGGGCCTTCACGTCCGGGTTGACCAGCGCGCCGAGCAGCGCGTTCGCGCGGGCGTCGTCGCCGAGCAGGCCGCCCACCGTCTTCGCGAGGTCCTCCACGACGTCGTGGTACGACTTCGGGCCCGCGTCAGTAACGATGCCGTCGCGGGGGATCAGCAGGTTCTGCGGCGTGGTGCACATCTGGCCGCTGTAGAGGGACAGCGAGAAGGCCAGGTTGGACAGCATGCCCTTGTAGTCGTCGGTGGAGTCGAGGAGGACCGTGTTGACGCCGGCCTTCTCCGTGTAGACCTGTGCCTGACGGGCGTTGGCCTCCAGCCAGTCACCGAAGGTTGTCGACCCCGTGTAGTCGATGATCTTGATTTCGGGGCGGGTGGCGAGCGTCTTGGCGATGCCCTCGCCGGGCCGCTCGGCCGCCAGTGCGATCAGGTTCGGGTCGAAGCCCGCCTCCGAGAGCACCTCGCGGGCCGCCTTGACCGTCATGGCGAGCGGTAGGACGGCGCGCGGGTGCGGCTTGACCAGGACCGGGTTGCCGGTGGCCAGCGAGGCGAAGAGGCCCGGGTAGCCGTTCCAGGTGGGGAAGGTGTTGCAGCCGATCAGCAGGGCGATGCCCCGCGGGACGGCCGTGAAGGACTTCGACAGGTTGAGCGGGTCGCGCTTGCCCTGCGGCTTCGACCATTCGGCCGACCCCGGGACCCGGGTCTGCTCCGCGTAGGCGTACGTCACCGCTTCCAGCCCGCGGTCCTGGGCGTGCGGGCCGCCCGCCTGCAGCGCCATCATGAAGGCTTGTCCGCTGGTGTGCATGACCGCGTGCGCGAATTCGTGGGTACGGGCGCTGATCCTGGCCAGGATCTCCAGACAGACCATGGCTCGGGCCTCCGGGCCGGCGTCCCGCCAGGCACCCATGCCGGCGCGCATCGCGGGCAGCAGCACGTCGATGTCGGCGTGCGGGTACGAGACACCCAGCGCGGGGCCGTAGGGCGAGACCTCGCCCTCCTCGGCGGCGGAGCCGCCCACCCAGCCGTCGGTGCCGGGCTGGTCGCCCAGGTCGAAGCGGTTGTCCTTCAGCGCCTCGAACGCGGCGAGGCCGTCCGCGGCCGCGCTCTCCCCGTACGCCTTCGGATGTTCGGGGTGTGGCGACCAGTACTCGCGGGTGCGGATCGCGTCGAGGGCCTTGTCCAGTGTGGGCCGGTGGGCCTCGGTCAGCTCTGTCAGTTTCCGGGACGACTGCATGGCGGCGGACCAACTCCTCGACGGGCGGAGGCGGGCGGAAAGAGGCGGACAGAAGTTAGAGTAACCGAACGATCGGTCGGGACAAGGGGGCCGATGCAAAGCCCTGCACCGCATGTCCGGGAGGATTGGCCGCATGACAGCAATCGAGCGCGCCCGCACCGTCGCCGTCGTCGGCACGGGGACCATGGGCCAGGGCATCGCCCAGGTCGCCCTCATGGCGGGACACCCCGTGTTCCTCTTCGACGTGGACGCCGAGCGCACCGCCGCGGCCGACACCGCGCTGCGTGCGCGTGTCGAGCGACTGGTGGAGAAGGGGCGCCTCGACCGGGCCGAGGCACAGGAAGCGCTGGGGCGGCTGAACCCCGCCTACGACCTGAGGGACCTTTCCGGGGCCGCGCTCGTCGTCGAGGCGATCGTGGAACAGCTGCCGGTGAAGCAGCAGCTGTTCCGCTCCCTCGAGGAGCTGGTCGCCGGCGACTGTCTGCTCGCCACGAACACCTCCTCGCTGTCCGTCACCGCGATCGCCGGAGGGCTCAAGCACCCCGGGCGCTTCGTCGGCATGCACTTCTTCAACCCGGCGCCGCTGCTGCCGCTCGTCGAGGTCGTCAGCGGGTTCGCGACCGACGAGGACGCCGCCACGCGCGCGTACGACACGGTGCTCGCCTGGGGGAAGACGCCTGTCCGCTGCGCCGACACCCCGGGATTCCTGGTCAACCGGATCGCCCGCCCCTTCTACGCCGAGGCCTTCGCGGTGTACGAGGAGCAGGCCGCCGACCCGGCCACCATCGACGCCGTACTGCGCGAGTCCGGCGGCTTCCGGATGGGCCCCTTCGAGCTGACCGACCTGATCGGGCAGGACGTCAACGAGGCCGTCTCGCGTTCCGTCTGGGAGGCGTTCCACCAGAGCCCCAAGTTCGTGCCCTCGCTGCCGCAGCGGCGACTGGTCGAATCGGGGCGGCTCGGCAGGAAGACCGGGCACGGCTGGTTCCCGTACGGCGAAGGGCAGGAGCGGCCCGCCCCGCACACCGCCGCGCCGCAGGCCGCCCCCGCACGGATCACCGCCGCCGGGGACTTCGGGCCGGCCGCCGAAGTCATCACGATGCTGGAGGAGGCGGACGGCATCGAGGTCACGAAGGTGTCCGCGGACGGCGCGTACATCGGGCTGCCGGGCGGCGGACAGCTCTCCCTCGTCGACGGCAACACCTCCGTCGAGTACAGCGACGTCGTCTACTTCGACCTCGCCCTCGACTACCGGGCCGCCACCCGCATCGCCCTGTCCGCCTCCAACGACGTGTCCGAGCAGACCCTTCAGGAGGCCGTCGGCCTCTTCCAGGCGCTGGGCAAGGATGTCAGCGTCATCGGCGACATGCCCGGCATGATCGTCGGGCGAACCGTGGCGATGCTCGTCGACCTGGCGCTGGACGCCGTCGCGAAGGGCGTGGCCTCCTCCGAGGACATCGACACCGCGATGCGGCTGGGCGTCAGCTATCCGCGCGGACCGCTGGAATGGGGGCGTGACCTCACCGGCGACTGGTCCTTCGATCTGCTCACCGCGCTGCACGCCCGCTGCCCCACCGGCCGTTACGCACCCTCCCTGGCGCACTACCGGCAGGGGTACGCAGAGCAGGAGCAGTCCGCATGACCACCACGGAGCGCGCCGGCGCGGACCGCGGCGTCGTCGGCAAGCGGGACACGTACACCCCCGAGACGCTGCTCGCCGTGGCCGTCCGCGTCTTCAACGAGCGCGGCTACGACGGCACGTCGATGGAGCATCTGTCCAAGGCCGCCGGAATCTCCAAGTCCTCGATCTACCACCACGTCGCAGGCAAGGAAGAGCTGCTGCGGCGGGCGGTCAGCCGGGCGCTGGACGGCTTGTTCGCCATCCTGGACGAGCCGCGGGCACAGTGCGGGCGGGCCGTCGAACGGGTCGAGTACGTCACCCGGCGCACCGTCGAGGTGCTGATGACGGAACTGCCGTACGTCACCCTCCTGCTGCGGGTGCGCGGCAACACCCAGACCGAGCGATGGGCGCTGGAGCGGCGCCGTGAGTTCGACCAGCGGGTGGCCGACCTGCTGAAGGCGGCCGCCGCCGACGGGGACCTGCGGGCGGACGTGGACATCCGGCTGGCCACCCGGCTGCTCTTCGGGATGATCAACTCACTGGTGGAGTGGTACCGGCCGCACCCCGAAGGGGTGGCGGAGCAGGACCAGCTGGTGGACACCCTGGTGCGGATGGCCTTCGACGGGCTGCGCACCGGCTGATCCGCGGACGGGCCCCGGCCGCGCGGGTTCAGTCCTGGGGGTCCAGGTCCGTCTCCTCGAAGACCAGCAGGGTGCGGGTGCTCAGCACCTCGGGGATGGCCTGGATCTTCGTCAGGACCAGTTCGCGCAGCGTTCTGTTGTCCGGGGTGTGCACCAGCAGCAGGACGTCGAAGTCGCCGCTGACCAACGCGATGTGGGTGGCCCCCGGCAGTGCCTGCAATTCCTCGCGGACAGTCCGCCAGGAATTCTGAACGATCTTCAGGGTGATGTAGGCGGAGGCGCCCTGGCCTGCCCTTTCATGGTCCACGCGGGCGCTGAAGCCGCGGATCACGCCGTCGTCGAGGAGCCGGTTGATCCGCGCATAGGCATTGGCCCGCGACACATGGACCCGTTCGGCGACCGACCGTATCGAGGCCCGGCCGTCGGTCCTGAGCATGCGCAGGATGTCCTGGTCGATGGCGTCCAGGGGCCTGGCCGGGGTCTCCGGCCTGTGGACATCTCCGGGATTCCCGCGAAAACCGTCACCCGATCCGGCCATTTGTTCAGCTGGCATGCGTCCCCGCCTCCCCATCATGGACGTCCTGTTCCCATCCCAGGCTGAGAAGAACCGTTTGTCCACAGGGCAACGCCGCCTGTAGCCAAACTGCATCCACGACCGAACAATCGGTAGGTGAGACGCGCCACATCTCGGGATCCGAGACCCGGCGTTCCCTCCGACCGCTTCGCGCCGCTTGTGTCCCGCCCCCAAGAGGAGGTGTTCGTCGTGACGATTCAAGAGATGCCGGGCAGCACGGCCTACCGGCCCAGCCCGCCCCCGGCCTGGAAGCCCCGGACCGACCCCGCCCCGCTGCTCCCCGACCCCGAGCCGTACCGGGTGCTCGGCACCCCTTCGGCCGACGGGCTCGACCCCGCGCTGATGCGCCGGCTGTACGCCGAGCTGGTGCGCGGCCGGAGGTACAACGCGCAGGCCACCGCCCTCACCCGGCAGGGCAGGCTCGCCGTCTACCCCTCCAGCACCGGCCAGGAGGCCTGTGAGGTGGCTGCGGCGCTGGTGCTGAAGGAGCAGGACTGGCTCTTCCCCTCGTACCGCGACACACTCGCCGCCGTGGCGCGCGGCCTGGACCCCGTACAGGCACTGACGCTGCTGCGTGGCGACTGGCACACCGGGTACGACCCGCGCGAGGTGCGGATAGCTCCGCTGTCCACCCCGCTGGCGACCCAGCTGCCGCACGCGGTGGGACTCGCCCACGCCGCCCGGCTCAAGGGTGACGACGTCGTCGCGCTGGCACTGGTCGGCGACGGCGGCACCAGCGAGGGCGACTTCCACGAAGCGCTGAACTTCGCCGCCGTCTGGCAGGCCCCGGTCGTCTTCCTGGTGCAGAACAACGGCTTCGCGATCTCCGTACCGCTGGCCAAACAGACCGCCGCCCCCTCCCTCGCGCACAAGGCCGTCGGATACGGAATGCCGGGCCGGCTGGTCGACGGGAACGACGCGGCGGCGATGCACGAAGTGCTGTCCGATGCCGTGGAGCGGGCCCGGCGTGGCGGCGGCCCCACGCTGATCGAGGCCGTGACGTACCGCATGGAAGCCCACACCAACGCCGACGACGCGACCCGTTACCGGGGGGACGCCGAGGTGGAAGCCTGGCGCGACCACGACCCGATCCTCCTGCTGGAGCGGGAACTGCTGGAGCGCGGCCTGCTGGACGACACCGGCATACAGGAGGCCAAGGAGGCCGCCGAAACGATGGCCGCCGACCTGCGGGCCCGGATGAACGCGGACGCCGAGCTCGACCCGATGGACCTCTTCACCCATGTGTACGCGGAGCGGACCGGCCCGCTCCGGGAGCAGGAGGCCCGGCTGCGGGCCGAGCTCGACGCCGAGGCCGAGAACGAAGCGGAAGGTGCGGGGCGATGACCACCGTGGCCGAGAAGAAGGCGGCGGCGAAACCCGCGAGCATGGCCCAGGCCCTCCAGCGGGCGCTGCGCGACGCGATGGCCGAGGACCCGACGGTGCACGTCATGGGCGAGGACGTCGGCGCGCTCGGCGGAGTCTTCCGGATCACCGACGGACTGGCCAAGGAGTTCGGCGAGGACCGGTGTACGGACACGCCGCTGGCCGAGGCGGGGATCCTCGGCGCGGCCGTCGGCATGGCGATGTACGGGCTGCGGCCGGTCGTCGAGATGCAGTTCGACGCCTTCGCCTACCCGGCGTTCGAGCAGCTCGTCAGCCATGTCGCCAAGATGCGCAACCGTACGCGCGGCGCCCTGCCGATGCCGCTGACCATCCGGATTCCGTACGGCGGTGGCATCGGCGGAGTCGAGCACCACAGCGATTCCTCCGAGGCGTACTACATGGCCACCCCTGGCCTGCACGTCGTCACCCCGGCAACTGTCGAGGACGCCTACGGGCTGCTGCGCGAGGCCATCGCCTCCGACGACCCGGTGGTCTTCATGGAGCCCAAGCGGCTGTACTGGTCCAAGGCCGACTGGTCGCCCCAGGCGCCGGCCGCCGTCGCACCGATAGGCCGGGCGGTCGTGCGGCGACCCGGCCGGAGCGCCACCCTGATCACCTACGGGCCCTCACTTCCGGTGTGCCTGGAGGCCGCCGAGGCGGCCACGGCGGAGGGCTGGGACCTGGAGGTCGTCGATCTGCGCTCGCTGGTCCCGTTCGACGACGAGACGGTGACCGCTTCGGTACGGCGCACCGGCCGTGCGGTCGTCGTCCACGAGTCCACCGGTTTCGGTGGGCCCGGCGGTGAGATCGCCGCCCGCGTCACGGAGCGCTGTTTCCACCATCTGGAGGCTCCCGTGCTGCGAGTGGCGGGCCTCGACATCCCCTATCCGCCGCCCATGCTGGAGCGCCACCACCTGCCCGGTGTCGACCGGGTGCTGGACGCGGTCGCGCGGCTCCAGTGGGAGGCGTGACATGGCCCAGGTACTGGAATTCAAGCTGCCGGACCTCGGCGAGGGACTGACCGAGGCGGAGATCGTGCGCTGGCTGGTGGACGTGGGCGACGTCGTCGCCGTCGACCAACCGGTGGTCGAGGTGGAGACGGCCAAGGCGATGGTGGAGGTGCCGTGCCCGTACGGGGGCGTGGTCACCGCCCGCTTCGGTGAGGAGGGCACGGAACTGCCGGTGGGGTCACCGCTGCTGACGGTGGCGGTCGGCGCGGACGCCCCATCAGTTGCGAGGGCAACAGCGGCAACAGCGGCAACAGCGGCAACTGTGACAACAGGAGCAACAGCGACGTCGGCGGCGGACGGTGCGGGGCCTGTTGCCGGGGGCCGCAGCGGCGGCCGGGACACAGGGGCGGGGGCGCCTTCGGCCACCGGCGCCACCCCAAGCACCGGCGCCTCCCTAGGCACCGGCGCCACCCCGGACGCGGGCTCGGGCAATGTGCTGGTCGGTTACGGCACCACGGCACCGGCGGCGCGCCGCCGCCGGGTACGGCTGGAGGGTGCCCTCGCAGCTCCGGCCCCCGTGAGGCCGATGGAGCCTGTCTCCCCGGCCCCCGTGATGCCGACGGAGACCGCCTCCCCGGCTCCGGATGCGTACGTGGGGTCCGTGCCGGGCGGGGGATACGCCGGGCCCGTGCCGGTGATTTCGCCCCTCGTGCGGCGCCTGGCGCGCGAAAACGGGGTGGATCTGCGGCAGTTGGACGGGTCGGGGCCGGAGGGGCTCATTCTCCGGACCGACGTGGAGCGGGCGATACGGCAGCCGGAGCCCGCCGCGGTGTCGGCAACGCCCGCAGCGGCCCCACGCCCCGTGGCCGCCGTGTCCGGTGAGCGCATTCCGCTCAAGGGGGTGCGCGGTGCGGTCGCCGACAAGCTGTCCCGCAGCCGACGCGAGATACCGGACGCCACCTGCTGGGTCGACGCCGACGCGACGGCGCTGATGGCGGCCAGGGCGGCGATGAACAGTGTGGGCGGTGGCCCGAAGGTCTCCGTCCTGGCGCTGCTCGCCCGCATCTGCACGGCGGCCCTCGCCCGGTTCCCCGAGCTCAACTCCACTGTGGACACCGAGGCGCGCGAAGTGGTGCGGCTGCCCGGCGTGCACCTCGGCTTCGCCGCCCAGACGGAACGGGGCCTGGTCGTCCCGGTGGTGCGCGACGCCCACACCCGCAACGTGGAGTCGCTGGGCGAGGAGCTGGTACGGCTCACCGAGTCGGCCCGGGCCGGCAAACTCACTCCGGCCCAGCTGACCGGCGGCACCTTCACGCTCAACAACTACGGCGTGTTCGGTGTCGACGGCTCCACGCCGATCATCAACCACCCGGAGGCGGCGATGCTCGGTGTCGGCCGCATCGTGCCCAAGCCGTGGGTGCACGAGGGAGAGCTGGCGGTCCGGCAGGTGGTTCAGCTGTCCCTCACCTTCGACCACCGGGTCTGTGACGGCGGCACGGCCGGAGGCTTCCTGCGGTTCGTCGCCGACTGTGTGGAACACCCGGAGCTGCTGCTGCGCACGCTCTGACCTCCTTGCCCCTGCGGGCCCGCCGTACGGCGCGTCGGGCCCGCAGGGGCGTCGCTCGCAGGGAGCGGCGGGCCGTACATACTTCGGTGCATGAGTGCGATGAGTGCCCCGGAAGCGGTCGCGTACGATGCGGTCGTTCTGGCGGGTGGTGCCGGGCGGCGGCTCGGCGGGGTGGACAAGGCTGCGGTGCGGGTGGGCGGAAGGCCGCTGATCGACAGGGTGCTGACAGCTTGTGGGGCGGCCGGTACGACGGTGGTGGTCGGCGGGCACCGGCCCACGTCCCGTTCCGTGACGTGGGCGCGGGAAGAGCCGCCCGGTGGCGGGCCGCTCGCGGCGCTCGGCGCCGGGGTGAGGGAAACCGGTGCGCCGCTCATCCTGGTGCTCTCCGTGGACCTGCCCTTCGTCGACCGTGCGACGGTGGCGGCGCTCGTACGGGCCCTGGAAGAGCCGGTGGACGCGCGCGAGGCGGAAGGCGCCTTGCTCGTCGACGCGACAGGACGCGACCAGCCGCTCGTCGCCGTTTACCGGGCGGCAGCACTGCACCGTGAACTCGCCGTGCTGACAGCGGAGTACGGCACCCTGGCGGGGCTCCCGCTCCGCGCGCTCACCGCCGGACTCTTCCTCGTCCGCGTCACCGCCGCCACCCCCTCGGCCTCCTTCGACTGCGACACCTGGGAGGACATCGCGGCGGCCCGCGCCCGGATCAGGGAGCATGGGCACGTGCTGGATGAATGGATCACCGCAGTCAAGGACGAACTCGGTGTCGATCTCGACGTCGACATCCCCCTCCTCCTCGACCTCGCGCGCGACGCCGCGCACGGCGTCGCCCGACCCGCCGCCCCTCTGACGACGTTCCTGGTCGGATACGCGGCCGGGCGGGCCGCCGGCGGGGGCCCGGAGGCCGTCGCCGAAGCCGTCCGCAAGGCCACAGGCCTGGCCGCCCGCTGGGTGGCGGAGTCGCAGCAGGCCGCCACCCCGGCAGGCAGCGCACCCGGCCCTGCCGCCGGCACCCCGCCAGGCGCCTCCCCCGCTGGTGCCGCCGATGCCCCGCCAGGCACCTCTTCTGGTGGCGCTTCGGCCGACGCACGGGCCGGGGGCGCCCCCGGCGCCACCGGGGCGGACCAGGCATGAAAGGGCCGGAGCACGGAGAGATCGACGGCATCGAGCAGGCCCTCGCCCTGGTGAGCCGCGAGCAGCCCGCCGTCCCGAGCCCGAGCGCAAGCACCGGGGCCGGCCCGGCACCGGCGGACCCGCCGCACACCCCCGCCGCCCCCGCCGCCGCAGCCGACTCCGCCCACGGCCCCGCCCGTGCCGGAAATGCCCACACCGGAGCCTCCGCGCCCCCCGCCGCCCCCGCCCACCCCGCAGCCACCCCCTGGGCGGAAGCCCGCGCCACCGCGTCCCGCGCCGGGCGCGGCGCGCCCGCCCGACCCCGCCGCGTACCCCTGGACCGAGCACTCGGCCAGGTGCTCGCGGAGCCGCTGGAAGCCCTCACCGACCTGCCGTCCTTCGACACCTCCGCCATGGACGGCTGGGCCGTCGCGGGTCCGGGGCCGTGGGACTTCCGGGCGGGCGACGGCATCCTCGCCGGCCGCGCCACCGCCGTCCCCCTGTCCGACGGTGAGGCCGTCCGTATCGCCACCGGGGCCCGGATCCCCGCCGAGGCAACCGCCGTGATCCGCAGCGAGCACGCCCACGCCGACGAGGCCAAGCTGCGGCTCTCCGCACGTCACGAGGTGATCCCCGGTCAGGACATCCGCCCCCGTGGTCAGGAGTGCCGCACCGGCGACCGTCTGCTTTCCGCCGGTTCCGTGGTGACCCCGGCCGTACTGGGGCTGTCGGCCGCCGCCGGATACGACGAGCTGCTGACGGTTCCCCGGCCGACCGTGGAAGTGCTCGTTCTGGGCGACGAGTTGCTGACCGCGGGGCTGCCGCGCGACGGCATGGTCCGGGACGCGCTCGGCCCGCTGCTCGCCCCCTGGCTGCGTGCGCTGGGCGCCGAAGTCCTCGACACCCGTTGTCTGGGCGACGATCCGCAGGCCCTGCGCAAGGCGATTCTGGGCTCCGAGGCCGATGTGATCGTCACCACCGGTGGTACGGCGGCGGGACCGGTCGACCATGTCAGGCCGTTCCTCGCCGCGGCCGCCCAGACCGGCGCCGAACTCCTCGTCGACGGCGTCGCAGTGCGCCCCGGCCACCCCATGCTGCTTGCCCGCCTCGCCCCCGACACGCACCTGGTGGGACTGCCGGGAAACCCCCTGGCCGCGGTGTCCGGGCTGCTCACGCTGGCCGAGCCGCTGCTGCGTGCCCTGGCGCACCGGCCTGCCCCCGAGCCGTACCGGGCGTCCGTGCGCGACGGGATCCCCGGCCACCCCCTCTCCACCCGGCTCGTGCCCGTCACCCACCGCGCCGACCACCGGACCGGCGCCGAGCACGCGGTACCGCTGCACTACAACGGTCCGGCGATGCTGCGCGGGATCGCGGCGGCCGACGGGCTGGCCGTCGTGCCGCCCGGCGGGGCACGCGCCGGGGACGTACTGGAGATCCTCGACCTGCCGTGGGCCGAAGGATGTTTCACGTGAAACGCTGCCAACGACGCTGCGCCGAAGAGGCCATGGGCCCGAGCGAAGGATGTTTCACGTGAAACTGCCAGGCGACGACGCCATGGCCCGTGCGGCCGACGAGCATCTGCACACCGCCCCGGTGAAGCTTCCCAAGCGGGAGGTCGAGCGCCCGTTGCGGCAGGTCGCCAGGCGCCTGCTGATGGCCATGGTGGTCCTCGCGGTGACCGTGCTGATCGTCTGGATCGACCGCGACGGCTACCACGACAACTCCGACGGCGGCGTGGATCTCCTCGACGCCGTCTACTACTCGACCGTCACCCTCTCCACCACGGGGTACGGCGACATCGTCCCGTACAGCGACGGCGCACGGCTCAGCAACGTGCTGCTCGTGACGCCGTTGCGCGTGCTGTTCCTGATCATCCTCGTCGGTACCACTCTCGAAGTCCTCACCGAGCGGACCCGCGAAGAGTTCCGGCTGAATCGCTGGAGGTCCCAGTTGCGCGACCACACCGTCGTCATCGGATTCGGTACGAAGGGCAGGTCCGCGATGCAGACCCTCTTCGCGACCGGCATGAAGAAGGAGCAGATGGTCGTCGTCGACCCGAGCGCCAAGGTCATCGAGACGGCCAACGCCGAGGGCCTGACCGGTGTGGTGGGCGACGCGACCCGCAGTGACGTACTGCTGCGGGCCGAACTCCAGCGGGCCCGGCAGATCGTCATCGCCACCCAGCGCGACGACACCGCGGTCCTCGTCACCCTCACCGCCCGGCAGCTCAACCGCGGCGCGAAAATCGTCGCCGCGGTACGGGAGGAGGAGAACGCGCCGCTGCTGCGCCAGTCCGGGGCGGACGCCGTCATCACCAGTGCGAGTGCGGCGGGCCGGCTGCTCGGTCTCTCCGTGCTCAGCCCGAGCGCGGGCACGGTGATGGAGGACCTGATCCAGCAGGGCAGCGGTCTCGACCTGGTCGAGCGCCCTGTCATAAAGAGCGAGGTCGGCAAGAGCGTCCGGGAGACGGAGGACCTGGTGGTGAGCGTGCTGCGCGGACATCAGCTGCTCGGTTACGACGATCCGAAGGCCAGCCCGCTCCAGAGCACGGACCGGGTGATCTCGATCGTCCGCGCGACCCCCGAGTCGGCGCGCACCGACAGCGTCAGACTCAGCCCGCCGGAATAGACACCGGTTCACCGGTCCGGGCTGTCGGCGGGGCTCCTCGGACTGATCACAGCCACCGGGGGTAGTTTCGTGGCCATGCATGCGATCACGATCCCTGAACCCGGTGGCCCCGAGGCACTCGTCTGGGCGGAGGTCCCCGACCCCGTCCCGAACGAGGGAGAGGTCCTCGTCGAGGTCGCCGCGAGCGCCGTCAACCGCGCCGACCTGCTGCAGCGGCAGGGTTTCTACGACCCGCCGCCGGGCGCCTCCCGCTATCCAGGCCTGGAGTGCTCGGGCCGCATCGCGGCTCTGGGCGCGGGCGTGCACGGCTGGACGGTCGGCGACGAGGTGTGCGCGCTGCTCTCGGGCGGCGGATACGCGCAGAAGGTCGTCGTACCGGCCGGGCAGTTGCTGCCGGTGCCCGAAGGAGTGGACCTGGTGACCGCGGCGGCCCTGCCCGAGGTCACCGCCACCGTCTGGTCGAACGTCTTCATGATCGCCCATCTGCGGCCCACCGAGACGTTGCTCGTGCACGGCGGTGCCAGCGGCATCGGCACCATGGCGATCCAGCTCGCCAAGACCGTCGGCGCCCGCGTGGCCGTCACGGCCGGCGGGCCCGAGAAGCTGGCGCGCTGCGCGGAGCTGGGCGCGGACATCCTGATCGACTACCGCGAGCAGGACTTCGTGCAGGAGCTGCGCAAGGCCACCGACGGGGCGGGCGCGGACGTCATCCTCGACATCATCGGCGCCAAGTACCTCGACCAGAACGTGAAGGCGCTCGCCACCAGCGGCCGGCTCGCCATCATCGGCCTCCAGGGCGGGGTGAAGGGCGAGCTCAACCTCAACGCCCTGCTGCGCAAGCGCGCCGCGATCACGGCGACCTCGCTGCGCGCCCGCCCGCTGGGCGAGAAGGCTGCCATCGTGGCGGCCGTCCGCGAACACGTCTGGCCGATGATTGCCGCGGGCCGGGTGCGTCCGGTGGTCGACCGGATCTTCCCGATGGACCAGGCGTCCGAGGGGCACAGGGCGCTGGACGAAGGCAGCCACATCGGCAAGATCCTGCTCACCACGCCCTGAGCGGGCCAGGACAGCGGCCGGCCCGGCTTCTTCACCTCCGTACGCGAAGAAGCCGGGCCGTAGCCGTGGCAGGGCAGCCAGGCCGCAGGCGCTGCGCCCGGGGTGTCGGCCTACAGGTACGGGCCGCCCGTGCGGGCCGCCATGGGGCCGTCGCCCTCGTCGTCCTCGTGCGAGGAACCGGGCGGCAGTGCCCGGCGCATCTGCTCCAGCTGGGCGCGGGCGGCCATCTGCTGGGCGAACAACGCGGTCTGGATGCCGTGGAAGAGCCCTTCGAGCCAGCCCACCAGCTGAGCCTGCGCGATGCGCAGTTCCGCCTCGGAGGGGATGGCCTCCTCGGTGAAGGGCAGCGAAAGGCGCTCCAGTTCCTCGACGAGCTCGGGGGCGAGCCCGTCCTCCAGCTCCTTCACGGAGCTGGCGTGAATGTCCTTGAGCCGTACCCGGCTCGCCTCGTCCAGGGGAGCCGCACGGACTTCCTCCAGGAGCTGCTTGATCATGCTGCCGATCCGCATGACCTTTGCGGGCTGTTCCACCATGTCCGTCACAGGCACCTCGCGCGACTCGTCGTCACCGCCGCCGATCGCCATCTGATCCTGTCCGACGACCAGGACCTGGGGGCTTTCCTGCGACCGTTCACTCCTCGGCATCTCCATACCGGCATTCTCTCGTACACGTGCTTCACACGTGGGTGTGCCCCCGCACAAGGGTGATCCACCTTCGTACGGGGGCACAACTTCTGTCAGGCGGCCGGGCTCAGGCCTCCGCCCGCCGGGCCAGCGCGCCCCGGGAGCGGGTGACCAGCGCCGCCAGGAGCGCCGCGCCGAGCGGCACGACGACCAGCAGTCCGGCCAGCGTCTCCCACGGGATGACGACGGCAAGCTCCGTCGACGGGGCGCCCGCCCAGCCCTGGTCGAGGTTCTCCTGGTAGCCGGCCTCGTTCGCCCGCTGTTGGGTGAGGATCAGCCCGACGGCGGGCAGCACACCCGCCGCCGAACCGAGGACCACACCCATCAGGGCGACCGTCCCGCACTGGAACCCGCTGAGGGTGCGGCGCACCCGGGGCGGTGCGCCGACCGCGGAGAGGGTCTTCAGATCGGGTTCGGCGTCGGCCTGGGCGAGCCCGGTGGCGATACCGGCCGCACCGATGGTGACCAGTCCGGCGAACACGGCGAGAGCCAGCATCACGATGCTGTTCTCGCTCTTGTACCCGGATTCGATGAACCAGCCGCCCATCATCCCGCCCTGCAGGCCGACCTTGTCGAAGGCCGCGGTGAGGGACTGGGTCTGCTCGGTGCTGGGCAGCGCGGAGGTGGAGAAGAGCACCCCGAACGGCACGGTGGTGAACTTGGCGGACTCGGCCAACGACGGCGGCACCAGCAGCTGGAGGCCGTAGGCGTTGACGTTCTTCGGCGCCAGGTGGACCGGCAGTTCCCGTACCTCGCCCGGGGCGTCCTTGTTGGCTGCGGAGGCCTCCTCGGCCTTCTTGCGGTCGGTGATGAGGCGGATGCCGGTTTTGCCGTTGACGACGTTGCCCCGGTCGAAGGAGACGGCCTTGCCCTGCTTGAGAGCGGCGGTCACGCCGGGGTCGGTGATGCCGAGTGCCTTGAGTGCGTTCTCGTCACCGATGGTCACGCCGTTCGCGGAGGGTGCGGTGCCGCCTTCGTGGGGGCGGGCGCAGCGCCAGTCGGCGGCCAGCTTGCGCCGCTCGGCGACCGGGAACGCCTCGGGGCCGTTGGGGCCCTCGTACAGCGGGCACCGGTTGGACTTGGGCACGACGATCTGGAACTGGCCGCACTCCTTCTCTTCGCTGTAGGTGGTGCAGTTCTTGCTGCCGACGACGATGCGCCGCAGGTCGGCGAGTACGTCGAGCGAGGTGTTCGCCTGCACGGCCGAGCGGATCGCGGGCACATCGCGGCCGCCCGCCTCGTCGGTTGTGGCATAACCGCTGCCGTGCGGGAGCTGCGCCATGTAGTCGGCGCGGTCCTTGGCTTCGTCGCTGGCGGCGTACGTGGCCACCGCGACGGTTCCGGCGACGGCGGCCAGCACCGCGGCGACGGCGGGTGCCGTACGTCCCCGGTTGCGCACCGCGTCGCGCAGGGCGAGCCGGGGGGAGAGCGGGAGCCAGCCGCCTATCCGCCCGAACGCGCCGACCAGCACCGGGGTCAGCGCGACCACACCCAGCTCGGCGAGGGCGCTGCCGCCCGCGACCAGGAGGTAGCTGTCGCTGGCCATCGACCCGTACAGGGCGATCGCGGCGCCGAGTGCGACGGCGGCCAGACCGATGACAGGCAGTACCCGGTTGGCCCTTCGGACGCCTCGGCGGCCGGTGAGCGAGGTCAGTACGGACTGCCGGGACGCGGTGACCGCGGGCACGATCGCGGCCAGCAGACCGGTGAGTACGGCCACCAGGGCGATGCCGAGCAGCTCCAGCGGGCGCAGCGTGAACGTGCCGAACCGCTGTCCCATGACGCCTTCGAGGACCGGTTGCAGGGCGAGCGTCAGGGCGATGCCCAGGGCGGTGCCGATGATCGCCGCCGCGACACCGATGACCAGGCCACCGGAGAGCACGATGGCCCGGATGTGACGGCGGTCGCCGCCGTTGGCACCGACCAGACCGAGCTGGCGGCGTGAGCGCCGGGCGCCCACCGCGAAGGCGGGCCCGGCCAGCAGGCAGATCTCCAGCAGGGCCAGGACGACGATGGTCGCGGCGATCATGAGCAGCTGCTCGGTCTGGTTGCCGTAGTCCATCTGCCCGGTGCCGTTCTTCTTGAAGAACGGGACGTCGGAGTCCGGCGGCGGGGAGAGGATCACGGACCGGGAGTCGGCCTGGATGCCCTTGGCATTGGCGGCCTTGACCATGTTCCACGTGAAACCGTCGCCGCCGACGGAGACGAAGTACGAGTTGACGCCGGCGACCTCGGGCAGCCCGGACTTCTTCAGTGCCTGGTTCAGCGGCGCGACGAAGGTGCCCGGCGGGGCGATGACCTGGTCGGAGGCGAGACTGCTGGGCAGCTCGTAGGCGCCGACCAGGGTGTACTTGGTGTCGAGGGCGCGGGCGGTGACGGTGTCGCCGATCTTCAGCCCGCTGGCTTCCAGGAAGTGCTCGGTCGCGGCGACCTCGCCTGCCTTCTCGGGGAAGCGGCCGTCGGTCAGCGCGTAGATGCCCGTCATCATCGGGTCGGCGGCCTTGACCTCGCGGACCTCGGTGTCGAGCAGACCGTGTGTGGTGCGCAGCCGGGTCATCGCGGCGGTGTCGGTGAGGACCTTGGCGCCCGCGGGGACGGCCTTGGTGATGTCCGCCTTGCCGTCGGGGAAGGGCTTGGTGCGGTACGCGTCGAAGCCCTCGACGGGCTCCGCGCCCCGCTGCCGTGCGTCCGGCGGCTGCATCACGGGCAGTCCGCCGTAGCCCGGGTCGGTCAGCTGGGCGTCGGCGGCGCCCAGCTCGCGGTCGAGCTTCTGTGCGGTGGACAGTTCCGCGCTGCGCAGGGTCACGTCGACGGCGCTGACACCGAGGATCGGCACCGCGATCATGGCGAGGACCAGGATGCTGCGGCCCTTGGAGCGCCAGGCGTCACGGCGGGCGATGCGGATCGCCGCGAGCCAGGAGTGGTACCAGCCGGTCACTTGGCGCCCGCCTGACCGGTGGGGCCGAAACCGGTGCCCGTGGCGCTCGACGCGAGCAGGGATTCGGCGTCGCTGCGCATGGTCTCGTCGACGACGGAGCCGTCGCGCAGGAAGACCACCCGGTCCGCCCAGGCCGCGAAGCGCGGCTCGTGGGTGACCAGGATGCCGGCCGCGCCCGCGTCGCAGCGCGAGCGGAGCAGGGCGAGCACGGACTCGCCCGTCTCGGAGTCCAGGGCGCCGGTCGGCTCGTCGGCGAGGACCAGCCGGCGGTCGCCGACCAGGGCGCGGGCGATGGCCACCCGCTGCTGCTGGCCGCCGGACATCTCGTCGGGGAAGCGGTCGGCGAGGTGGCCGAGGTCCATCTCCTCCAGCGCGGCCAGCGCGAACACGCGGGCCTTGCGGGCGGACATGCCGTCGAGCTCGCGGGGCAGGGCGACGTTTTCGGCGGCGGTCAGCGCCGGTATGAGGTTGTAGTCCTGGAAGACGTAACCGATGCTGCGGCGGCGCAGGGCGGCCAGTTCCTTGCGGCTGACCTGGGTGATGTCGGTGCCTTCGACCACGACACGGCCCGAGGTCGGGCTGTCGAGGCCGCCCGCGATGGTGAGCAGGGTCGACTTGCCGGACCCGGAGGGGCCCATGACGGCGACGAGCTCGCCGGGGTATACGGAGAGGTTCACGCCGCGCAGGGCGTGCACCTCGGTGGCGCCGCTGCCGTGCACGCGGGTCAGCTGCTCCAGTTGCAGCACGGGCTGCTGTGACGCCTGGGGCTGATGGGACTGGTCGGGCATGGTGGTGGGGTCCCCCCTGGAAGGGCCGCGCGGCACGAGTGTGGCGTGGCGGTGGTACGGAAGTCGGGTCCTGCGGGGCGGCCGGGGGTCGTCCGGCCGCCGGGGTCAGCGGCGGCCGGTGCGCGCGCGAGTGGTGGAGCCTGCGGGGGCGGCCGCGCCGGGTTCGGCCTGGGGCGCGGTGGCTCCCCGCACGGCCGTGGCGGAGAGCCGGACGAGCCGGGACTCGCAGTGGTCGAGCCAGCGCGCCTCGGCCTCGGTCTGGAAGATCAGCTGCTCCAGGACGAGCAGCCACGCCACGTCGTCGCGGCTCCGGTCGCTCCCCCGGCCGCTGCTGGACTCGACGGCGACCAGGGCCTGGGCCTTGAGCCGGGTGTAGTCCTGCATGGCCTTCAAGGTGGCGTGGCGCTGGGCCTGGATGACCGCCCTGATGTCGACGCCGGGTGCGCCGACGGCCATGGCGAGCTTGATGGCCAGTTCGTCGCGGGGCGGGCTGGTGCGGTCGACGGGCCGCTCGAACCACTGATGCAGCTCTTCGCGTCCGGTGTCGGTGATCGCGTACAGCGGGTGTCCCGCGTCGTCGTCGCCGTCCGGGACGACCATGCCGTCGCGCTCCAGGCGGCTGAGCGTCGTGTAGACCTGTCCGACGTTCAGGGGCCAGGTGGCGCCGGTACGGGACTCGAATTCGGTACGCAGCTGGGAGCCGTACCGGGGGCCCTGCTCGAGGAGGGCGAGGAGCCCGTGGCGGATCGACATACTCAGTATGTATACCGAGTATGCCTCTGCTGGCAAGCCTGGGCAGGGTGCACGTGCAGGTCCGGCCGCCCCTACTGCCGGCGCAGCCGCATCGCCAGGAACCCCAGCCCCAGCCCCACCAGAACGATCCCGGCCCCCAGTGGCAGCGGCCTGAAGCCGAGCGAGAACGGTTCCGGGGCGGCCTGCCGCACCCGCGCGGGACCCGTGCTCTGCCGTACCCGCGGACGGGTGGCGGGACGGCTGGCGGGGGGCCGTGGGGAAGGCAGGGTCCGCGGTACGGACACCGGGGCCGGACGGAGCAGCTCGTGCGGCTCCCACGCGCGGCCCGGCCGGATCCGGCCCGCCCCGGCCTGCCGCCCCGCGAGGCGTCCGGGCGCGGGCTCCGCCGTGCCGCGTGCGGCGGGTTCGGCCTCCCGTGCGGCCGGAGTCGCCGGGTCCGCCGCGTACGCCCGGTCGGGAAGGGCGCACCACAGCAGGGCGGCCGCCAGGAGGGCGGTGCACCGCGTACGGAGCCTGGGGATCATCGGGCGACCGCCTCCCGTCCGGTATCACCGAAGCCATCGAGCCATCGAGCCATCGAGCCATCGAGCCATCGAGCTATCGAGCCATCGAGAACTCAGCGTCACATACCGCTACAGAACGGGCATCCGGACCGACGTATGCAGAACGGCCCGGCACACCGCGCATCGCAGTGTGCCGGGCCGTGCAGAGGGAGTTACTTGGCGGGGTTGCCCGTCGAGACCGTCAGCTCGATGGTCGTCTTCTCCGGGTCCATCGGCGAGCCACCGCGCGGGAACTGGTCGATGACCGACTCCTGGCCCCACTGGTTCTCGTCCGTCGGCACCTCCTTGAACCGCCAGCCCGCGGCCTGGAGGCACTCCTTCACGGAGCGGACGTTCTTGTAGATGAAGTCCGGGGTGTCGACCTTGGCGGGGTCGTTCGAGTTCTCGTCCGGGTTGGTGCACTCCGTGCTCTTGATGGTCTTGGACCGGTCCGGCCCCCTGAAACCCGCCTCCTGGCCGGCCGACTCGTTCGCCTGCGGCTTGTCCTCCGGCTTGTCCGTCGGCTGCAGGGCGTAGACCACGCCACCGATCGCGAGCAGCGCCACCACGATCGCGCCGATGACCATCGGCAGGTTGTTCTTCTTCGCGGGCGGGGCCGGAGCCGGGTGCTGCACCGTGTACGCGGCCGGCGCCGGGGCCGGGGTGGGCGCCGCGTAGCCCTGGTGCGGATACCCGTACGCGGGCGCGGGGGTGGGCATCGGCGCCGGGGTCGCGGGGCCGTACGGGCTCGGCCCGGGGGTCGGCGGCTGGTACGGCGTCTGCACGTTGCCCTGCGGGTAACCGCCGCTCTGGTCGACCGGCGGGAAGACGGCGGAGCCGACGCCCGAACCGCTGCCCTGGGCCGGTCCGCTGCCCGGCACGATCACCGGGGCGGCGCCCGGCTGCACCGTGGAGAGCACCCGGGCGCACTCGTCGGCCATCGCGGCGGCGCTGGGGAAGCGCTCGTTCGGGTTCTTCTTCAGCGCGCGGGCGACGAGCGCGTCGACGGCCGGCGGAATCGTCCGGTTGATGGAGGACGGGGCGACCGGTTCCTCCTGGACGTGGGCGTACGCGATGGCCAGCGGCGAGTCGGCCTCGAACGGCAGCCGCCCGGTGAGCAGCTGGAACAGCATGATGCCGACCGAGTACAGGTCGGAGCGGGCGTCCACGCCGCGTCCCAGGGCCTGCTCGGGCGAGAGGTACTGCGGGGTGCCGACGACCATGCCGGTCTGGGTCATCGAGGTGACGCCGGACTGCATCGCACGGGCGATGCCGAAGTCCATGACCTTGACCACGTTGCGCTTGGTCATCATCACGTTGCCCGGCTTGATGTCGCGGTGGACCAGGCCCATCTCGTGGCTGGTTTCCAGCGCCGCCAGCACGTCCGAGGTGATCTTCAGCGCCTTGTCGGCGGGCATCGCGCCGTAGCTGTCGATGTCGGCCTGGAGCACCGAGCCGAGCGGCTTGCCCTCGACGTACTCCATGACGATGTACGGCATCTGCGCGCCGCCAAGGTCGTCCTCGCCGGTGTCGAAGACCGAGACGATGTTGGTGTGCGAGAGTTTGGCCACTGCCTGGGCCTCGCGCCGGAAGCGTTCGCGGAACGCCGCTTCGCGCCCAAGTTCCGTATGCAACGTCTTGATCGCGACCAGGCGGTCGAGCGCCGAGTCGTAGGCCAGATAGACGGAGGCCATTCCGCCCTCGCCGAGCAGGTCGCGGAGCTGGTACCGACCACCTGCCACCGAGCCGCCCGCGTACCGGCCCTGCGTGCCGTCCTGGCTCATGACTGTGCATCCCCCTCGGCGCGGTGGTTCCGCGTCAGTCCGTTGTTCTGGCCGTTGTTCCGGTGCGTGCACGGGCGTCCGGTGCACGCACGCGTGCGCGTGCGGTGCTTGTGCCGATGTCGTGCGTGCCGCGACAATCCGCGATCATCCCTCATTACCGGCCAAGTCTGCCCGAGGGCACGGACACGTCAAGCGAGGTGCCCGTTCCGTGACCGTACGCGCAAGGAACGGTCGCGGAAGTGTTATGCGGAGCGGGCTGGGGGGTGGGCAATTTGCACGGGTACAGGCGCAACGGTTTTGATGGCAGGTCCATCTCGGAGAAGGTGCGCCTCGCGCAAGGCTGTAGCGTGACGTGGCGGAGAACCATGGACCACCGCGACCCGGGCACCCGACCGAAAGGTCACCCGGGGACGCGGACAGATGATGACGGCGAGGACTGATGGCACCCGAACCCGAGGACACCGGCGGTGGAGTGTCTGACCTGCCGGAATCGTTCGGTATGGGCGGACTTGTCGGCGATGGCCGTTATCGGCTGACGCATCGGCTCGGCCGAGGCGGTATGGCCGAGGTCTTCGCCGCCGAGGACGTACGGCTCGGCCGTACGGTCGCGGTGAAGCTGCTGCGCTCCGACCTCGCCGAGGACCCGGTCGCCAAGGCCCGCTTCACCCGCGAGGCACAGTCGGTCGCCGGCCTGAACCACCATGCCGTGGTCGCCGTGTACGACTCGGGCGAGGACCGCATCGGCGGCAACCTCGTCCCGTACATCGTGATGGAGCTCGTCGAGGGCAACACCATCCGTGACCTGCTCCTCAACGCGGAGGCCCCGGGCCCCGAGCAGGCGCTGATCATCGTCTCCGGCGTGCTGGAGGCCCTCGCGTACAGCCACCAGCACGGCATCGTGCACCGTGACATCAAGCCCGCGAACGTGATCATCACGCACGGCGGCGCGGTCAAGGTGATGGACTTCGGCATCGCGCGCGCCCTGCACGGTGTGCAGTCGACGATGACGCAGACCGGCATGGTCATGGGTACCCCGCAGTACCTCTCCCCCGAGCAGGCGCTCGGCAAGGCCGTCGACCACCGCTCCGACCTGTACGCGACCGGCTGCCTGCTGTACGAACTGCTCGCCCTGCGGCCGCCCTTCATGGGCGAGACGCCGCTGTCGGTGGTCTACCAGCACGTCCAGGACATTCCGGTGCCGCCCTCCGAGATGTCGGACGTGGCGCCTCCGGAGCTCGACGGGCTGGCGATGCGCGCCCTGGCGAAGGACCCGGACGACCGGTTCCAGAGCGCCGAGGAGATGCGCGGGCTCGTCCAGTACGGCCTCCAGATGCTCCAGCAGCAGGGCAGCCACACCGGCACCTGGAACACCGGCCCCGTCGAGATGCACGAGAGCGGCTACACGCCCGCCCACGGCGTCGCGGCGACGACCGCGATGGGTCACCCGCAGCACGGCGACACCTCGCAGTTCCGGCAGGGCGGCGCCATGCTCCCGCCGAGGAACCCGAACGACGGCTCCTACGACGACGGGTACGACGACCGGGGCGGCACGAGCCGGGGCAAGATGTGGATCTTCGCGATCCTGGCGATCCTGGCGATCGCGGGCGGTGTGGCGTTCGCGGTGAAGGGGCTGGGGGGCGATACGCCGGATCCGAAGAAGGACAAGCCGAGCGTCTCCAGCACCCCCTCCAAAACCGAGAACTCGCCCTCTCCCACCAAGGACGACGAGACGCCCGGCGGCAACGACGGCGACACCGGCAAGGCCACCGTGACCGGTGGCGGCACCGGTGACTACCCGCCCTCCGGCGGCAAGTACACCAAGCGCCCGACCGGCAAGGCGACGACCGCGCCGACCAACAAGCCGACCACTCCGACCGATCCCCCGGTGACCGACCCGCCGGACGGTGGTGCCGCTCCGGGTGGTGCGGCCGACAACGGCGGTGCGGCTCCGGGCGGTGCGGCTCCGGGTGGCGCGGCCGACAACGGCGGTGCGGCTCCGGGAGGCGCGGCTCCGGGTGGCGCTGCCCCGGGTGGTGCGGCTCCGGGCGGTGCTGCCCCGGGTGGTGCGGCCGACGACGGCGGCGCGGGCGACGGCGGGGCCAACGACCCGCTGGCGGGCGGGGACGCGGAGGGAACGAAGCCGTAGCGGCAGCCCGCCGCTCACCCGGCGAGCAAGCCGTAACGGCAGCCCACCGCCGCCGCGGCGGCGACCAGGCCGGCAGCCCGCCGCTCACCCCGCGAAGGCGTCCAGCACCGCTTCGTACTCCTTGGTCCACCAGACCGCCAGGGCCGACACCGCAGGAAACTGCGGGTCGGCCCTTCGGTCGTGCAGCTGGTAGCGCCAGCGCAGTATCCAGAAGTCGTTCAGCCGCTCCCACCACACCCGGTGCACCGCCGCGGCCAGCTCGGCCTCTCCCGCCCCGGCGGAGCGCCGGTACGCGCGTGCGTACGCGCGTGCCTTGTCCAGCTCCAGTTCGCCGTCGGGCCGGACGAAGAAGATGGCGGCCGCACGTACCGCCTCCTCGGCGCGGGGCTGCACGGCGAGGCGGTCCCAGTCGACGATGGCGGCGGGCTCGGCCCCCCGGTAGAGCAGGTTCAGCGGGTGGAAGTCGCCGTGCACCCAGCCGGCGGTCGGTTCCGCACCCGGTGCGGGCCTGCGGTGCGCGTGCCGTTCCAGCAGCGTGCGGCGCTCCAGCAGGCGGTGTTCGGCCAGTTCGTCGAAGGAGTCCCGGGGGCGGCGCCGGCGGGCCAGCCGCAGCAGTTCCTCGATCGTCTCGAAGCTGTCGTGCGGATCCGCGCTGTCGTGCCCGCCGTCGAGTCCGGCGGCGGACTCCATGACCTGGTCGAGCCGGGTGTGCACGACTCCCAGGAGCGCGCCGAGCCGCAGCGACTCGGCCCCGGTGAGCTGGGCGCCGTCCCGGTGCCGGCCGTCGACCCAGGGGTGCACGGCGTAGCAGCGGCCCCCGATGACGGCGACGGTGTCCCCGTCCGCGTCCTCGACCGGCGGGGCGACGGGCACGCCCAGGTCCTTGAGGCGCTGGGTGGCGCGGTGCTGGCGGGCGATGGCGTCCGGGTCGCCGTCGAGATGGTGCTTGAGGAAGAAGTCGCCCCGCGTGGTGGCCAGCCGGAAGCCGTGGTTCAACAGTCCCTGGGCGACCCGCTCGCAGGACACCGGCTCGCCCAGGTCCGCGTACCGGCGCAGCAGCTGCCCCAGGGGCGGTAAGGCGGGAGTGGGGTCGGGCGGGGCGCACACGGCGCCCGGGGCGGGTCCGGCCGGCGCGGGGGGCCGCTCCGGCGGGGCCGCGGGGGCCGGTGCGGGGGGGAGTACAGATGAGCGCGGCACCCGGCAGATGTTAGATCACGGGGGCGGCAATGGATTACACAGTGTGCTGGAGCTGTCGCTCCCGGGAGCCGCTCAGGGTGTGGACCAGGAAGAACTGCGGGTCGATCCGCATGTGGACCGGTTCGAACGGCTCGCCCTCGACCTCGGCGGGGCCGGGCCCGAAGAGCGCCGACTCGGCCGCGGTCGGCTCGATGACGCGGGCCTCGCCGGTGGCCTGGACGGACCACAGGGCGGCGTCCGCGGAGTTGAAGTTGTCGGTCTCGTACGCGACCACGCTGCCGTTGCAGGCCTGGTGATAGCCGTATCCGGCGTGCATCCGGAGCAGGAGCGCGCCGTCGTCGGCGATGACGTGGCGGGCCACGGCCAGGAAGGGCAGCGCGCGCATGCTGGTGGCGATCCTGCCGTAGGGCATGGAGGTCAGCAGCTTGATGGCGCGGGCGCTGTCGGAGTGGGGCATGGGTCCACCCTGCGCCATGGGGCGGCCACGGCAAAAGAGACCTAGGTCCCGAGAAGCGTTGCGAACTGCCTGATCAGGGGCTCGCGGCGGGCCGGCTGCCGGGCCCGGGGCCCACGGGGGACGGACTCGGGCCCCACCGCTGCCGGGTCCTACGGGTGACCACCGCAGGCCCGCCGTGCGGTCGGCCGGGGGCCCACGCGCGCGGCCCCCCAGGCCCCCTGGAGACCCGTCCCGGCCCCCTGGAGACCCGTCCCGGTCCCCTGGAGGCCGGGTCCGGGGACTGCTTCAGCGGCGCTGCTCGGCCTGCATCCGGGCCACATAGGCGGCGGCCTGCGAGCGGCGCTCCATGCCCAGCTTGGAGAGCAGGCTGGAGACGTAGTTCTTGATCGTCTTCTCGGCGAGGTGCAGCCTCTCGCCGATCACCCGGTTGGTCAGGCCCTCGCCGATCAGGTCGAGGATCTTCCGCTCCTGGTCGGTGAGGTTGGCCAGGCGCTGGTCGCCCTTGGCGCTGTTGCCGGCCCGCAGCCGCTCCAGGACGCGGGCGGTGGCCACCGGGTCCAGGAGGGATTTGCCCGCCGCGACGTCCCGTACCGCCGACAGCAGCTCACTGCCGCGGATCGCCTTGAGGACATAGCCGGACGCACCGGCCATGATCGCGTCGAAAAGGGCTTCGTCGTCCGCGAAAGAAGTCAGCATCAGGCATTTGATGTCCTCGTTCTGTGAACGGACTTCGCGGCAGACCTCCACACCGCTGCCATCGGGCAGCCGGACGTCGAGAACGGCGACGTCGGGACGGGTCGCAGGGATCCTGACCAGGGCATCTGCCGCTGTGCCCGCTTCTCCGACGACCTCGATGTCCTCCTCGACGGAGAGCAATTCATGGACGCCCCGCCTGACGACTTCGTGGTCATCGACAAGGAAAACGGTAATTTTGCCTGATTCGCGCACGGCGCCATCCTCACACATGAACTCTTCCCGTGCCCGAGGTGGCCGGGATAACGTGCCCCTGTCCCGGCGGCCCGCAAGGCTCTGACCAGTGATTGTTCCCGCATTCCTCGATTTACTTGGAAATCCAAGCAAAATCGCAGGTCAAATGGGGTTTCGCAGTTATGCGAAGCACTGGGTAACGTGCTTTTGACAGGGCGCTCGCCGGGGCACCTGTCACGCCCTGTCCCGGCCGAGCCGCACCCACCCCGTGCGCGGGTACGGGCACAGGGCGAGCCGCACTGGTCTCCCGGCAGACCCCGGGGGCCGGACCGACGGAGGAGCACGCACGTGACCGTGGAGAGCACTGCCGCGCGTAAACCGCGACGCAGCAGCGGAGCATCTGGAGCGGCCGCCAAGCGCGCCGGCACCAAGAAGGCCTCGCCGCAGAAGCCCGACGAGCCGCAGCTGGTTCAGCTGCTGACGCCCGAGGGCGAGCGGGTGACGCACCCGGACTACGAGATCGACCTGTCCGCCGACGAGCTGCGCGGGCTGTACCGGGACATGGTCCTCACCCGCCGCTTCGACGCCGAGGCGACCTCGCTCCAGCGTCAGGGCGAACTGGGCCTGTGGGCCTCGCTGCTCGGCCAGGAGGCCGCGCAGATCGGCTCCGGCCGTGCGCTGCGCGACGACGACTACGTCTTCCCGACGTACCGCGAGCACGGTGTGGCCTGGTGCCGCGGGGTCGACCCGACGAACCTGCTGGGCATGTTCCGTGGCGTCAACCACGGTGGCTGGGACCCCAACAGCAACAACTTCCACCTGTACACGATCGTCATCGGCTCGCAGACCCTGCACGCCACCGGCTACGCCATGGGCGTCGCCAAGGACGGCGCGGACTCCGCCGTGATCGCGTACTTCGGGGACGGCGCCTCCTCGCAGGGCGACGTCGCCGAATCGTTCACCTTCTCCGCGGTCTACAACGCCCCGGTGGTGTTCTTCTGCCAGAACAACCAGTGGGCGATCTCCGAGCCCACCGAGAAGCAGATGCGGGTGCCGCTCTACCAGCGCGCCCAGGGCTTCGGCTTCCCGGGCGTACGCGTCGACGGCAACGACGTGCTGGCCTGCCTCGCCGTCACCAGGTCCGCCCTGGAGCGGGCCCGCCGCGGTGAGGGACCCACCCTGGTCGAGGCGTTCACCTACCGGATGGGCGCGCACACCACTTCCGACGACCCGACCAAGTACCGGGCGGACGAGGAGCGGGAGGCGTGGGAGGCGAAGGACCCGATCCTGCGCGTCCGCACCTACCTGGAGAAGCAGGGCCTGGCCGACGCGGCCTTCTTCGAGGAGCTTGAGGCCGAGAGCGAGACCCTCGGCAAGCGGGTCCGCGAGGCGGTGCGCTCGATGCCCGACCCGGACACCATGGCGATCTTCGAGAACGTCTACGCGGACGGGCACGCGCTCGTCGACGAGGAGCGTGCCCAGTTCGCCGCCTACCAGGCGTCGTTCGCCGAGGAGGGCAAGTAAGCCATGGCAGTCAAGAAGCTCCCGATCGCCAAGGCGATCAACGAGTCCCTGCGCAAGGCCCTGGAGACCGACCCCAAGGTCCTGATCATGGGCGAGGACGTCGGCAAGCTCGGCGGTGTCTTCCGGGTCACCGACGGTCTCTTCAAGGACTTCGGAGAGGGCCGGGTCATCGACACCCCGCTCGCCGAGTCCGGCATCGTCGGCACCGCGATCGGCATGGCCCTGCGCGGCTACCGGCCGGTCGTGGAGATCCAGTTCGACGGCTTCGTGTTCCCGGCGTACGACCAGATCGTCACGCAGCTCGCGAAGATGCACGCCCGCTCGCTCGGCAAGATCAAGCTGCCGGTCGTCATCCGCATTCCGTACGGCGGCGGCATCGGCGCGGTCGAGCACCACAGCGAGTCGCCCGAGGCGCTCTTCGCCCATGTGGCCGGCCTCAAGGTCGTCTCGCCGTCCAACGCCTCCGACGCGTACTGGATGATGCAGCAGGCCATCCAGGGCGACGACCCGGTGATCTTCTTCGAGCCGAAGCGGCGCTACTGGGACAAGGGCGAGGTCGACTTCGAAGCGATCCCCGCGCCCCTGCACCGGGCCCAGGTGGCCCGTGAGGGCACCGACCTGACGCTGGTGGCGTACGGCCCGATGGTCAAGGTGTGCGTGGAGGCGGCCGCGGCGGCCGCCGAGGAGGGCAAGTCGGTCGAGGTCGTGGACCTGCGCTCGATGTCACCGATCGACTTCGACACCATCCAGACCTCGGTCGAGAAGACCCGCCGCCTGGTCGTCGTGCACGAGGCGCCGGTCTTCTACGGAGCAGGCGCGGAGATCGCCGCCCGGATCACCGAGCGGTGCTTCTACCACCTGGAGGCCCCGGTCCTCAGGGTCGGCGGCTACCACGCCCCGTACCCGCCGGCGCGCCTGGAAGAGGAGTATCTGCCGGGCCTGGACCGGGTACTCGACGCCGTCGACCGCTCGCTCGCGTACTAAGGGGCCGACCACATGACTACTACTGACACCGCTGCTCGCTACCGCGAGTTCAAGCTGCCCGACGTGGGCGAGGGCCTCACCGAGGCCGAGATCCTCAAGTGGTACGTCCAGCCCGGTGACACCGTCACCGACGGCCAGGTCGTGTGCGAGGTCGAGACCGCCAAGGCGGCCGTCGAACTGCCCATCCCGTACGACGGCGTGGTGCACGAGCTGCGCTTCGAGGAGGGCGTCACGGTCGACGTCGGCACGTCGATCATCACCATCGACGTGGCGCCGGGCACCGCCGCCCCGCAGGAGCCCGCTGCCGTGCCCGCTCCTGCTCCCGCCGTGGAGCCGGAGGAGGAGGACGACGCACCCAAGGGCCGCCAGCCGGTTCTGGTCGGGTACGGCGTCTCGGAGGCGTCCACCAAGCGCCGCGCCCGCAAGGCGGACCAGGGGGCGCCCGAGAAGGCCGCGTACGCCGCCTCCGTGCAGGCCGAGCTGAACGGCACCTCCCTCGCCGCCCAGGCCGCCCCGCAGCCCGCCCAGGCCGCCCCGCCGGCCACCGAGGACCGGACCCGCCCGCTTGCCAAGCCCCCGGTCCGCAAGCTCGCCAAGGACCTCGGCATCGACCTGGCGACGGTCACGCCGACCGGTCCCGGCGGCGTCGTCACCCGCGAGGACGTGCACGCGGCAGCCACCCCGGCCGCCGATGTTTCACGTGAAACGGTGACGCCGGTGACGGGCGGAGGGGCCGAGAGCCCGGGGGCCGCCCGTGGGGAAGGCACCGCAGGCGAAACGGCCGCGGCTGCTGGGTCCCTCTCCCGGGACGGTGGCGCACGCGAGACGCGCATCCCGGTCAAGGGCGTGCGCAAGGCGACCGCGGCGGCGATGGTGCACAGCGCGTTCACTGCCCCGCACGTGACCGAGTTCATCACGATCGACGTCACCCGCACCATGAAGCTGGTCGCGGAGCTCAAGAACGACAAGGAGATGGCGGGGCTGCGGGTCAACCCGCTCCTGCTCATCGCCAAGGCACTCCTCGTCGCCATCAAGCGCAACCCGGCCGTCAACGCGGCCTGGGACGAGGCGAACCAGGAGATCGTGCAGAAGGAGTACGTGAACCTGGGCATTGCCGCCGCCACCCCGCGCGGCCTGCTCGTCCCGAACATCAAGGACGCGCACGCCAAGACCCTGCCCGAACTGGCGGCCGCGCTCGGCGAGCTGGTGACCACCGCCCGTGAGGGCAAGACGTCCCCGGCCGCCATGCAGAACGGCACGGTGACCATCACCAACGTCGGCGTCTTCGGCGTCGACACCGGTACGCCGATCCTCAACCCGGGCGAGGCCGCGATCCTCGCGGTCGGGGCGATCAAGCTCCAGCCCTGGGTGCACAAGGGCAAGGTCAAGGCCCGCCAGGTCACCACGCTGGCGCTCTCCTTCGACCACCGCCTGGTCGACGGCGAGCTCGGCTCCAAGGTGCTGGCCGACACGGCCGCGATCCTGGAGCACCCCAAGCGCCTGATCACCTGGGCATAGCGGCAGCCGCACACCGAGGGCCCCGTGGCCGGCGCTCACCGAGAGCGCCGGCCGCGGGGCCCTGCTCCGTTCCCGGTCCGGCAAGCGCCAGCCGCGAGGCCCTGCTCCGTTCCCGGTCCGGCATGCGGACGGGGCCTCGTCCCCCCGTTCCGGCATGCGGACGTGTCTTTAACTTGCACCTCTGTTGTATCTAAGCTGTGCGCATGCCTGCCGCACCGCCAGCCGCCGAACGTGTCTACGACCACATCAAGAGGGGCGTCCTCGACCGCAGTTACGAGGGCGGGACGCTGCTCACCGAGGGCCATCTCGCCGAGGCCGTGGGGGTGTCGCGCACCCCGGTCCGCGAAGCCCTGCTGCGTCTGGAGGTCGAAGGGCTGATCAAGCTCTACCCGAAGAAGGGCGCCCTGGTGCTGGCGGTCTCCGCGCAGGAGATCGCGGACGTGGTGGAGACCCGGCTCCTCGTGGAGGAGTTCGCGGTGCGCAAGGCCGTCCCGGCGTCGCCGCACCTGATTGCCCGGCTGGAGGGTCTGCTCGCCGAGCAGCAGCGGCTCGCGCTCGCCGGGGACCTCGCCGAGGTCGCCGTCACCGACCGCTGCTTCCACGCCGAGATCGTGCGCAACGCCGGAAACCAGATCCTCTCCCGGCTCTACGACCAGATGCGCGACCGGCAGCTGCGGATGGGCGTCGCCGTGATGGAGGCGCACCCGGACCGCATCGCGCTCAACATCACCGAGCACGCCGAGATGCTGGACGCCCTCAGGGCCGGGGACGCCGACGCGGCGGCCGCCTGTGTACGGCGCCACGTCAGCCGGGTCAAGGTGCTGGTCCGGGGTGACGACCGGTGAGCGGGCCGTCCGGAAGGCGGCTGCACGGGGATCCTTCCCCCAGCTCTGAAGGAGCGGGGGGAGACCCCATCGGCGGGCGGCGGGCCATGGCCGTGTGGGGCGTCGGCGTCGCCGTCTACTTCGTCGCCGTCACCTTCCGCACGAGCCTGGGGGTCGCGGGACTGGACGCCGCCGACCGTTTCCAGGTCAACGCGTCCGCCCTTTCGGCCTTCTCCATCCTCCAGCTGCTGGTGTACGCGGGCATGCAGATACCCGTCGGCCTGCTGGTGGACCGGCTGGGCACCAAGAAGGTGCTGGCCATGGGCGCGGTGCTGTTCACGCTGGGCCAGGTGGGCTTCGCGCTGTCGCCGAGTTACGAAACGGCGCTGGTCTCGCGGGCCCTGCTCGGCTGCGGCGACGCGATGACGTTCATCAGCGTGCTGCGGCTGGGCACCCGGTGGTTCCCGGCCCGGCGGGGGCCGATGATCGCGCAGGTCGCGGCCCTGTTCGGGATGGCCGGCAACCTCGTCTCGACCCTGGTGATCGCGCGGGCGCTGCACGGGGTGGGATGGACGGCCACGTTCCTGGGCAGTGCGGCGGCCGGCGTGCTGGTCCTCGTACTGACGCTGGTGCTGTTGAAGGACCACCCCGAGGGGCACGAACCGCCGCCCGCGCCGCGTGCGGGGCCCGCCTTCGTGCGGAAGCAGATCGCGGCGGCCTGGCGGGAACCGGGGACCCGGCTGGGGATGTGGGTGCACTTCACGACGCAGTTCCCGGCGATGGTGTTCCTGCTGCTGTGGGGCATGCCGTTCCTCGTCGAGGCACAGGGGATGTCGCGGGCGGCGGCCGGTGAGCTGCTGACTCTGGTCGTGCTGTCCAACATGGTCATCGGGCTGGTGTACGGGCAGGTCATCGCGCGGCACCACGAGGCACGGGTGCCCCTGGCGCTGGGCACGGTCGCGGCGACCGCGGTGCTGTGGGGGGCGGTGATCGGCTATCCGGGGGCGCAGGTGCCCGGGTGGCTGCTGGTCACGCTGTGCGTGGTGCTCGGGGCGTGCGGGCCCGCGTCGATGATCGGCTTCGACTTCGCCAGGCCGGCCAATCCGCCGGAGCGGCAGGGCACGGCGTCCGGGATCGTGAACATGGGCGGCTTCGTCGCCTCCATGACCACCCTGCTCGCGGTGGGCGTGCTGCTGGACGCCACCGGCGACAACTACCGGATCGCGTTCGCCTCGGTGTTCGTGCTGGAGGCGGTGGGTCTGGCCCAGATCCTGCGGCTGCGGACGCGGACGGCACGCAGGGAGCGGGAGCACCTGGTGGCAAGCCGCGTGGAGGCCGTGCACGTACCGGTCTAGGCAGGTACGGACGACCCGGGCAGGGACGGGCGGCCCGGGTGGGAACGAGCCCTGCAGGCCTCTCGGACCGACGGGCCTGAGCGGGCCCGCGAGCCCCTCGGGCTACGGAGCCGGAACAGGTCGGCGCTCCTGTGGGAACTCCCCCCGGGCTACGGCGTCACCGCGAAGTTCCGCAGGATCGCCTCGGCCAGCTCCTGGTCGCCCTCGACCTTGATCCGGTCGGCGACCGCACCGTGCCGGACCCGGCCGCAGGCCAGCCGGTAGAAGGTCTCCCAGTCGAGCGCGATGGTGACGAGCGGGCCGAGCGAGGGAGTGCCGTCGATGCTGCCCCGGCCCTGCTCGTCGACGCGGACGGTGCGCAGGAACTCCACGGGGCCGTGCACGTCGAAGACGACCGCGGAGTTCGGGGGCGCGCCCGCTTCCCTGGCGACGACCTTGGGCAGGGAGCTCAGCAGCAGGTCGCGTGCGACGTAGGCGCCCGGGGAGTCCAGGTTGCCCGGCTGGTGGAAGGTGTTGCGCAGGTCCTGCTCGTGCACCCAGACGTCGAAGGCCCGGAGCCGCATGGCGAGTTCGAGGGTCTGCTGCTGCCCGCCGAGGGGGGAGCGGATCAGGGCGTCGGGGGAGCGGTTCTCGTTCCGCAGCTGCCGGGAGCGGCGGATGACCGTGTACTCCAGCTCCGAGGTCATCTCCGGTGCCGTGTGGTGACGCCTTACGTCGACCTGGACCTCTATGTAACGGGCCAGGTCGGACCTGATGTGGAAGAGGTCGCTCGGCAGCGTGTGGATCGGGCGGGGGTCGCCCAGCATCTCGCACTCCATGCCTATGACATGGGAGACGAGGTCGCGCACCGACCAGCCGGGGCACGGCGTACGGCGGTTCCACTCGCCTTCGACGAGCGGCTTCACCAGCTCGGATATCGCCTCGATCGAGTGGGTCCAGGCGTCGGCGTAGGTCTGCAGGGCGGGATGGACGGTCACGGGACCCCTCGGGCGGTTCAGTGGCGGCGGCGCGGGAGTTGCGGTGCGTGCGGTGGTACGGCCGGCGGGTACGGGCGGTGGTGCGGTGCGGATGCGGGCGGTCTGCGGTGTGCGGGCGGTGCATGCCGGGTAGCGGTCTCGCACGCTAAGTTACGCTGCTCGAAGGCACCCCGGCAGTGCTTTCGTGTGACGATCGTAGGCCCGTGTTGACGGCTTGAATGCCAGGACGGTGGTAGTGTGCGCGCCTCTCTCCTCCAGATCGATGTAAATGACGCGGAAACGGCCCCTGCCCGCCGGGAGCGGGTGGCGTCGCTCGTGAGGGCGCAGCGGGACAGCGACCTGGTGGTGCTGCCCGAGCTCTGGCCGACCGGTGCCTGGGGGTACGACGGCTTCGCCGGCGAGGCGGAACCGCTGGAGGGCCCGACGTACGAGGTGATGTCGAAGGCCGCCCGGGACGCCGAAGTCTGGCTGCACGCCGGTTCCTTCGTGGAGCGGGACCCCGAGGGCCCGCTGTTCAACACTTCGCTCGTCTTCTCGCCGGACGGCGAACTGGCCGCCGCGTACCGGAAGATCCACCGCTTCGGCTTCGACAAGGGCGAGGCCGTGCTGATGGGCGCCGGGCAGGAGCTGGTCACGGTGCCCGCCGACGGTCTGCGGCTCGGTCTGGCCACCTGCTACGACCTGCGCTTCCCCGAGTTGTTCCGGGGTCTTCTCGACGCGGGGGCGACTGCCTTCGTGGTTCCGGCGGGCTGGCCGGCGCGGCGCCGCGCGCACTGGTCCCTGCTGGCGCGTGCGCGGGCGGTGGAGAACCAGGCGTACGTGCTGGCCTGCGGCACGGCGGGTACGCACGCGGGGGTCGAGCAGGCCGGATACAGCGTGGTGGTCGACCCGTGGGGCGAGGTGCTCGGCGAGGCGGGTGCGGACGAGGAGGTCCTGACCGTGGAGCTGGATCCGGCGAGGCCCGGGGCCACCCGGGAGCAGTTCCCGGTACTGAAGGACCGCCTGCTGGGACTGGCAGAGCCGCACCGGCCGTAGCGGGGGCCCCGGCGGCGCGTCGGCCCGGCAGTCGGTCAGTGGTCCGTAGACCAATCCGTCCGACCGCCCGTCAGCCCGTCTGGCCGCTCGTCCGACGGCCCGTCAGCCCGTCTGGCCGCCCGTCCGACGGCCGTCAGTCCTCGTCCCTCTCCTTCTCCGCCATCCGGATCACGCACACCGCCACCGCGATGAGCAGGGCCGCGTCGGTGTCCTCGCGTACGACGTCGACGGCGTACGTGTCCCTCATCCGGAACCACTTGCGCGAGATGTGCGCCAGGAGTTCGCCGTCGTACTCCACGGCGAACTCCCGGTCCAGCACCCGGCCGCTGACGTCGAGTTCGGTGCCCTCGTTGAGGGTGACGCGGTAGTGGTTGCGAATCAGCGACAGCCGCTTCTTGCGCACGCTCGCGAGGGTCTGGCCGTCGCGCTCGATGGTCATGGAGTCGCGCAGGCTGAGCATCTTCTCCTTGAGCGTGATCAGCACCCGCCCGCCGGGGTCCTTGATCTCCAGGGTGTCCCGCAGCCGCAGCGCCTTGCCGTCGACGAGGAAGGCGTGCCGCCCCTGCTCGTCCTCGATCCAGTAGTCGTCGCCGATCGCGAACAGCTTGTCGCGTACGAGAAATTTCATGCCATGACGGATACCCGTACGCGCCGCGATGTCACGCTCCGGGCCCGTCCTGGCTGTCGTGGCAATGCGGGCGTGCACCCTCTTCGGGGGCGTGGCGTACGTAGGTGAGCCCCGGCCGCCCGTCGAAGTCCGCCGTGCCGGTCGGTACGAAGCCGGTGCGGGCGAGCACCGCCCGGGAGGCGGCGTTGTCGAGGGTGGTGGCGGCGCGGAGGGTGCGGATGCCGTAGCGCTCGGCGGCCAGTGCGGTCAGTTCTCGCACGGTGCGGGTGGCGAGGCCGCGCCCGGTGGCCTTCTCGGCGAGCCGGTAGCCGAGCTCGGCGGCCCCGTCGGCGAGGTCGACGAGGTTGAACCGGCCCAGCACCTCACCGTCCTCGGCGACCAGGACGTGGAAGGCGATCGCACCGGCCGCCTGCTCCGCGAGCAGCGCGGCGTGCCGGTCGCCGAACTCAGCGAAGTACGCGTCGCCCCGGTCGGGTACGGAAGCGGCGAAGTAGGCCCGGTTCTCCCGCTCGAAGGCGAGGAGGGCGGGCGCGTGACCGGCGCGCAGCGGCTGGAGTGCGGGCTCGGCGTGCGGCGGCTGGAGCTCCGGTCCGGCGCGCGGTGGGGTGACCTCGGGCTCGGCGCGCGGTGGCTGCGGTTCCGGCACGGCTGGCGGGTCAGTCGGTCGGGGTGCGGAAACGGGTCAGGCCGGGGTCGAGGTCCTCGCCGGGCCAGGGCACGAGTCCGGTCTTCTCCAGCACGCGGATGGACGCGGGGTTGTCGAGCGAGGCCTTGGCGCAGACGGTGTGCACACCGGGTGCGGCCAGCGCGTGGGCGACCAGGGCCCGCGCGGCCTCCGTGGCGTACCCGCGCTTCCAGCGCGACGGGGCGACTCCGTACCCGAACTCGACGGCACCCTCCTGGGGCGGCCAGAACAGTCCGATGGCACCGACCACTTCGCCGCTCTCGCGCTCGATCATCTGCCGGTGGCCGTACGGGCCGAACCAGTCGGGGTTCGCGGCGAAGAGTCCGGCCAGTACCTTGTCGCCCTCGCCGGGGAAGTCCTCAGCCCAGTGCGCGAGCCGCCGGCCCTCCCGTACCGCCTCGATCTCGGCGGGTGTCCAGGTGTGCAGCAGGAGGCGGTCCGTGGTCAGGTCCTGGGGGGCTTCGGGCACGTAGAACTCCTGGTGGAGGGGGCGGGGCGGCCGGTGCGCCTACGCCTGACGGCGCGGCGGGGCCGAGCGGAACCCTTGCAGAGCGGGCGTGCGGCGACAAGGGAATTAACGGGGCCGGCGTGAGGACGGCGACCGGTCGGCCCGCACTGACGGCTACGGGCCGGCCCCGTATGAACAGCCGCAGGTCGGCTCCCGTACCAACGGCTACGGGCCGACCTCCGTACGAACAGCAGCGGGCCGGCTCCCGCGCCAAGGGCGGGGGCCGGCCGGTTGCCGCTCGACGGGGTTACTTCACGGGGCGGTTGAAGACGGCGCGGGCCCACAGGTAGCCGACCAGCGAGAGGCCGACGCCCCAGGCGAGCGCGATCCAGCCGTTGTTGCCGATGAGGGTACCCATCAGGAGGCCGCGCAGGGTCTCCGTCAGCGGGGTGAAGGGCTGGTACTCGGCGAACCAGCGCACGCCGGCCGGCATCGAGTCCGTGGTGACGATCGCACTGCCGAGGAAGGGCAGGAAGGTGATCGGCATCGGCGCGTTGCTGGCGGTCTCCACGCTCTTGCTGGACAGTCCCATGGCCGCCGCGATCCAGGTGAGGGCGAAGGCGAGCAGCGCGAGGATGCCGAGGGCGGCGGCCCATTCCAGGACGTTGGCGTTCGGCCGGAAGCCGCACAGCAGGGCCACTCCGAGTACCAGGACCAGGCTCGCCATCGTCTGGATGACACCGCCGACGACATGGCCCGTGAGGACGGAGGCCCGCGAGATCGCCATCGTGCGGAAGCGGTTGATGATGCCCTCGGTCATGTCCATCGACACGGAGATGGCCGTGGAGAGCGAGCCGGAGGCGATGGCCATCAGCAGGATGCCGGGGGCGACGTAGTCGATGTACTCGCCGCCGCCGATACCGGTGCCCAGCGCGCCGCCGAAGACGAACACGAAGAGCAGCAGCATCAGGATCGGCATCGCCACGACCGTGACGGTCATCGAGGGGTAGCGCTTGGCGCGTTTGAGGTTGCGGCCCAGCATCGTGAGCGAGTCGCGCAGGGCGTACGACTTGGTGGACGTGGCGGGGGCGGTGGTGAGGGCGGCGCTCATCGCACGGTCTCCTTACGGGGGGCGGAGGCGGGGGCGGGGGTGTGGGTGCGGCTGTTGTTGCTACTGCTCGTGGTGGCGGCGTCGGTGCCTGTGCCGGTGCCTGTGCCAGCGGTGGCGGTGGCGGCGCCGTTTCCGTTGCCGGTCAGGGTGAGGAAGACGTCGTCGAGGTCGGGGGTGTGGACGGTGAGGGCCGCCGCTTCGATCGCGGCGCCGTCGAGCCGGTCCAGGACCATGCGCAGGGCGGGGATGCTGCCGTCGCTCGGGATGTCGAGCGTGAGTGCCTCGGTGTCGGTGGTGGCCGGGCTCAGCTGCTGTGCCGCGAAGGCGAGTTGGTGTGCCTCGTGGAAGCGGAGGCGGATGTGCCCGCCGGGGATCTGCCGCTTGAGTTCCTCGGCGGTGCCCTCGGCGACGATCCGGCCGCCGTCGAGGACGGCGATGCGGTCGGCGAGCTGGTCCGCCTCCTCCAGGTACTGGGTGGTGAGGAAGATCGTGATGCCGTCGGCGACCAGTTCCCGTATGAGCTCCCAGACGGTGCGGCGGCTGCGCGGGTCGAGGCCGGTGGTGGGCTCGTCGAGGAAGATCACGCGCGGGTCGCCGACCAGGGTCATCGCCAGGTCGAGCCGTCGCCGCATGCCGCCGGAGTAGGTGGCGGCGCTCTTCCGCGAGGCCTCCACCAGGTCGAACTTCGCCAGGAGGTCGGCGGTGCGGCGCCTGCCCTCGCGCCGGCTGAGGTGGTGCAGCTTCGCCATCATGAGGAGGTTCTCCTCACCGGTGAGGAGGTTGTCGACGGCGGAGAACTGTCCGGTGACCCCGATCGAGGAGCGGATCGCCTCGTCGTCACGGCCGAGGACGTGGCCGGCGACCCGGGTCTCGCCGGAGCCGGCGCCCGCGGCGATCAGGGTGGAGAGGATCTGGACGGTGGTGGTCTTGCCGGCGCCGTTCGGGCCGAGCAGGGCGAAGATCGTGCCCCCGGGGATGCGGAGGTCCACGCCGTCGAGCACGACCTTGTCGCCGTACGACTTCCGGAGCGCGGTGGCGCTGATGGCCAGGGGGGTGTGCGTGGGGGTCGAGGTACTCACGAGGGTGACCTTTCCGGTACGGAGTTGCCGAGGGACAGGAGGACTTGAGGGGTACGGAGGGGATGCCGCCGTGCCCGTGGAGCGGCAGGGGCGGGCGTGAAATAGTCATGGTCATGACATCCCTGGGGAGGGGGCCCCTCCCCAGGGATCGTGAGGGGCAGGGGGCCTACGAGCGGGTGCGGCGGACTTCGATGTTTCCCCAGCGCGTACGTGCCCGGACCTCGACCGTGTCGCCGGCCGACTCCGGCTCCGGCCCCTCCGACGCGGTCATCGCGTTGTGCACCAGCCCCCGTTCGGAGCTGACGTCCAGCCACGCGGCGGTCCCCGCGCGGACACCGACCTCGATCCCGCCGTACGACGTCTCCAGCTGGACCTTGCCGCGGGCCACCTCGACGACCCGCAGCGTCCCGTGCGCGGTCGCGGCGGTGACGGAACCCTCGGCGCGCTCCACGAGGATGTCGCCGTTCGCGCCGTTCACCCGCAGTTCCCCGGTGACGGTGCCGACCGTCGTGGAACCGTGCGAGTTCTTCAGCACCGCGGTCCCGTCGACGGATCCGACGCGCAGGCTGCCCGAGCTGGTGGTGACCGTGGCGGCGCCCTGGACGTGGTCCACGGTGACGTTGCCGTGGGAGGCGGTCAGGTGCAGCGGCCCCGTCACGTCCAGGTGCACATCGCCCGACGAGGTCTTCACCCGCACCTCGCCGAGCCGGCCTTCGCCGCGCACCTCGGTCCAGGCCCCGTTCATCTCGGCCCGTGAACCCGCGGGAAGCTCGACGACGACGTCGACGATTCCGGTGCGCCCGAGCCCCAGGAGGTTCGACTTGGGGGACGTGACGGTGAGGGTGCCGCCCGAGTACGTGACCCGGGTCTGCTCGGCGGCCCGTACGTCGGCGTCCTTCTTCGCGTTGCGGGGAGTCACCTCGACGACCGTGTCGGTGCGGCCCGCCGCGATGAGCCTGATGGACCCGGCCTCGACGCGGAAGGTGGCCGAGATCGGTTCGGGAGTGTCGAAAGAAGGCATGGCTGTCCCGTCCTCTTGGGTCGTCGGGGTGTCTCCCCGTTGTGTGGTGCGTGGCGTGTGGTGCGTACGTGGTGTCTGACGTGTGGTGCGTACGCGGCGCGTGGCGTGTGGCGTGTGACGTGTGGTGCGTACGCGGCGCGTGGCGTGTGGCGTGTGGTGCGTACGCGCCGTGGTGGGCCGGCCGTGCGCCCGAAGGCGCCGGCAGGTCAGGCCCTCAGCGCGCCCAGCCGGTGAAGCTCTGGCCGCTGGTCATGGCGCGTTCGCCGACCCGGGCGGGTGCGCCCGCTCCCGCGTCGACGGCCGCCGTCACGGCGCGTACGAGCCAGGTGTTGACCGACAGGCCCTCGTGCCCCGCCGCTTCCTCGGCCCGTGCCTTGAGATGGGCGGGCAGGCGCAGATTGATGCGTGCGGTGGCGCCGCCGTCCCCCTCGTCGACGGGTGCCGCGGCGGCAGCGGCCGGGGCGGCTGCCGCCGGAGCGGCGCCCGCGCCCGGCTGGTCGAAAGTGCCGTGACCGGAGGGCAGCGTCACCACGAAGTCCGGGTCGAGCCCCCGCAGCCGTACGTCCACGGAGCCAGGAGCCAGCTCCCTGGTGATCTCGTCCATGGCGGCGGAGAGTGCGTTCAGCAGGGTGAGGCGGGTCGCCGACTCCAGCGGAGCGGTGAGCCGCTCGGCCAGCGCCCGGGCTTCGTCCCCGCCTGCTTCGGCGGCCACCGCCAGTTCGCGGCGGAGAGTGTCAACGTACGGCGTGAGGTCCATGACGCCATCATGGCATCACTGTGGTGCCATGACAAGCGGATGGGTGGCTCAATGTGGTGTCACGTGGCGCCAGGGTGCTTCCCTGGTCTCGCCCAAACGCCTCTGGCCTGCGGTTTTTCCCCTGGCGCCAGGTTTCATGAGCTGGTGACGCAATGCCCCGAAAGCGGTGGCACCCTTGGTGCCATGACTGCCGCTGATGCCGCGAACCCCGATCCGGCCCCCGCTTCCGACCCCGCTCCCGCGCCGACGTCCGCACCCCGCCGAGCCCGGGTGCGCGCGCCCGAGCTGGTCGGCAAGGGCGGCTGGCTGAACACCGGTGGCAAGGAGCTGACCCTCGCCGACTTCCGGGGCCGCATCCTGATCCTGGATTTCTGGACCTTCTGCTGCATCAACTGCCTGCACGTCCTCGACGAGCTGCGGGAGCTGGAGCAGCGGCACAGTGACACCACGGTGATCGTCGGCGTGCACTCGCCGAAGTTCGTGCACGAGGCCGAGCACCAGGCCGTCGTCGACGCCGTCGAGCGCTACCAGGTGCACCACCCGGTGCTCGACGACCCGGAGCTGGCCACCTGGAAGCAGTACGCGGTGCGTGCCTGGCCGACGCTGGTCGTCATCGACCCCGAGGGGTACGTCGTCGCCCAGCACGCCGGTGAGGGGCACGCCCATGCCATCGAGCGGCTGGTGACCGAGCTGGAGGCCGAGCACGAGGCCAAGGGGACGCTGCACCGCGGCGAAGGCCCGTACGTCGAGCCCGAGCCGGTCGCCACCGACCTCCGCTTCCCGGGCAAGGCGATCGTCCTGCCCGGCGAGGACGGCGGCCCCGGCAGCCTCCTGGTCTCCGACACCACCCGTGACCAGCTCGTGGAACTCGCCGCCGACGGCGAGACGGTGCTGCGCCGCGTCGAAGGCTCCTTCAACGAGCCCCAGGGCCTCGTCCTCCTCCCCGACGGCCGGGTCGTCGTCGCCGACACCGTCAACCACCAGCTCAAGTCGTACGACCCGGCCACCGGCGAGGTCGCCGTCCTGGCCGGTACGGGCAGGCAGTGGTGGCAGGGCGAACCCACCTCGGGACCGGCCCTGGAGGTGTCGCTCTCCTCGCCGTGGGACGTGGCGTGGTGGCGCGGCGAGGTGTGGATCGCGATGGCCGGGGTGCACCAGCTGTGGGCGTACGACCCGGAGGCCGGCACCGTCCGGGTCGCCGCGGGCACCACCAACGAGGGCCTGGTGGACGGCCCCGCAGATCAGGCCTGGTTTGCCCAGCCGTCCGGGCTCGCGGCAGCCGGGGACCGGCTGTGGGTGGCCGACTCGGAATCGTCCGCCGTGCGCTGGGTGGACACCGACGACGTGGTGCACACCGCCGTCGGCACCGGCCTCTTCGACTTCGGCCACCGGGACGGCGACGCCGGTCAGGCCCTGCTCCAGCATCCGCTGGGGGTCACCGCGCTGCCGGACGGCTCGGTCGCGATCAGTGACACCTACAACCACGCGCTGCGCAGGTACGAGCCGGCGACCGGTCAGGTCACCACCCTGGCAACGGACTTGCGCGAGCCGAGCGGCGCCGTGCTGGTGGGGGAGGACGTCGTCGTCGTCGAGTCCGCCCGGCACCGGCTGACCCGGCTGCGGCTGCCCGAGGAGGCGGTACGGGTGGAGGCCGTCGCGCACCGTACGCAACGGGCGGCCACCGAGGTCGCGCCGGGCGAGCTGCGGCTGGACGTGGTCTTCCAGGCGCCGGCCGGCCAGAAGCTGGACACGCGGTACGGGCCCTCGACGCGGCTGCTGGTCTCGGCGACGCCGCCGGAGCTGCTGGCCGGGGGCGAGGGGACGGGGACCGAGCTCGGACGCGATCTGGTGCTGGGTGAGGGGGTCACGGAGGGGGTGCTGCACGTGTCGGCGATGGCGGCTTCGTGCGACGACGATCCGGCGAACGAGTATCCGGCGTGCCATGTGCATCAGCAGGATTGGGGGGTGCCGGTGAGGGTGACGGGGGCGGGGGTTTCGCGGCTGGGGTTGGTGTTGGCGGGGATGGATGAGGGGGGTGGGGTGTAGGGGGTTGGGCCGAGCCGGGGCCGGCGGGGGCCGGGGCCGGTGTCGGGCTGGGTCGGCTGCCCCCGGGCGGGGCCGGGCCGGGCCGGTCCGGGCGGGCCGGGCCGGGGTGGGGCGGGGCTTTGGCTGGGCGGGGCCGGGCCCAGGGGTGCGGCTCCGCCGGGGGCCGCCCCCTTGCCCGCCCGTCCCGCCCCCGGGGGGCGGCCCCGCCGCCCAAGGGGGCGGGGTAATTGGGGCGGCCCCGCCGCCCAA
>NZ_JBHXRV010000067.1:0-42652 GCF_042716745.1 Streptomyces sp. NPDC058663 | reverse complement strand
ACGCCCGGTTACATTCCGAACCCGGAAGCTAAGCCTTTCCGCGCCGATGGTACTGCAGGGGGGACCCTGTGGGAGAGTAGGACGCCGCCGAACAAATTTTGATAAAAAGCCGTGGGCTCCGAGTCGTTTTGACTCGGGGTCCACGGCTTTTTTGCGTTTATGGTCGAACCATGCGCTACGACCTGGTGATCTTCGACAATGACGGCGTGCTCGTGGACAGCGAGCCCCTCTCCAACACCATCCTGTCCGCGTACCTGACGGAGCTCGGACACCCCACGACGTACGAAGACTCCCTGCGGGACTACATGGGGGCCGCGGTGCACCGCGTGCACGACCTCGTACGGGAGCGTACGGGGCGGGACCTGCCGGCCGAGTTCGAGGAGACGCTGCACGGGCGGATCTTCGCCGCGTTCGAGCGGGAACTCCAGCCCGTGCGCGGTGTCGAGGACGTGCTGGGGAAGTTCGTCGCCGACGGGGTTGTCTACTGTGTGGCGTCCTCGGGGACCCACGAGCGGATCGCGGTCGCGCACCGGAGGACCGGGCTCGACGAGTGGTTCGAGGACGAATGGATCTTCAGCTCGCAGGACGTGGGGAAGGGGAAGCCCGCACCGGACCTCTTCCTGCACGCCGCACAGAAGATGGGGGTGGCGCCCGAGCGGTGCGTCGTCATCGAGGACAGCCCCCTCGGGGTGCAGGCGGCGCACGCTGCCGGGATGGACGTCTACGGGTTCACCGCGATGACGGCCGCCGACCGGATGGAGGGGGCGACCGGCTACTTCTCCCAGATGGCGGAGCTTCCGGAACTGTTGAGCTGAGCCGCGGTCGTACTGAGTGTGTGATCTATCTACCCATGAGTAGTGGGGAGTCGTACGCTCTGCGCTCATGACAGACGCGCGCCTGCGGTACGGCAGGGCCTCACTGGCGTTGAGCTTCTTCGCGCAAGGGGTGGCCTTCGCCGTCCTGGTCACCCGTATACCGGCCCTCCAGAAGCAGTACGGGATATCCGATGCGCTGCTGCCGGCCTTTCTGGCGGCAGTGCCCATCCTCGCCGGTGTCGGCAGCGTGGTCGCCGAAGCGGTGGTGAAACGGGCCGGGGCGGCGGCCGTCCTGCGATGGTCCCAGCCCGTGGTCCTGCTCTCGCTGGTCGGCGTCGGACTCGGGCGGGACATCTGGCAGGTGGCCGTCGCGCTGGGGCTGTTCGGGCTGTCCGTCGGGCTGCTCGACGCGTCGATGAACATGCTGGGGGTCAGCCTCCAGCGGGCGTACGGGCGGAGCATCATGCTCGGCTTCCACGCGGCGTACAGCCTCGGCGGGATCGCCGGCGCCTCGCTCGCCTGGGTGGGCGCGCACGGGGAGCTCTCATTGCTGGCGACATATCTGCCCGCGGTGTGTGTACTGCTGCCGGCCGCCCTCGTCGGGAGCCGCTGGTACGTCGACGCCGAGCGCGGCGACCAGGGCCCGGTGGGAGGTGCCGGGAAGCAGGGCGCGGCGGCGGGGTTCTCCTTCAAGCTGCTGCTGCCGCTGTGCCTGGTGATGACCTTCGCGTACATCGGGGACTCGACGGTCTCCAACTGGAGCGCCAAGTACCTACAGGACGTGCTCGGTTCGAGCGAGGCGCTGGCCACCGTTCCGTACAACGTCTACATGGTGACCACGCTGATCGGGCGGGCCGTCGGGGACTTCGGGGTGCGGCGGTTCGGAGCGGTCGCGGTGGTGCGGGCCGGGGCCGTGGTCGCGGCCGCCGGGTTCGCGGTGGTGGCGGGCGCGCCGGGCGCGTGGGTCGGGATGCTCGGGTTCACGCTGCTCGGGTTCGGGCTGTGCGTGATCGTGCCGCAGACCTTCGCGGCGGCGGGGCGGATGTTCCCCGGCGCCAGCGATGTGGCGGTCGCGCGGCTCAACATCTTCAATTACGTCGGCTTCCTGGTCGGTTCGCCCCTCGTGGGGGCGCTCGGGGACGCCTGGAGCTACCGGGGCGCCATGCTGGTGCCGATGGCCATGGTGCTGGTGACGCTGGTGTACGCCCGTTCCTTCGCTCAGGAGGGCGACCGATACGGTGGCGGGCATGAGCGGCCGCGCACTGCTGATGTGGGATGACGCCGTCACGGCGTACGACTTCGGGGACCAGCACCCGATGGATCCGGTCCGGCTCGCACTGACCATGGGGTTGGTGCGGGCCTACGGTCTCGACGGGGCGGTGGATGTGGTGGCCGCCCCGGCCGCGGGGGACTCGACGCTCCACCTGGTGCACCGCGAGGACTACGTGGCCGCGGTGCGGGCCGCGTCGGAGGATCCGCGGGCGGCGGACCCGTCGTACGGGCTGGGAACGGAGGACGTCCCGGCCTTCAGGGGGATGCACGAGGCGTCCGCGCTGATCGCCGGGCAGTCGGTGGGGGCTGCCGAGGCCCTGTGGCGGGGGGACGCGGCGCACGCGGTGAACTTCTCGGGCGGGCTGCACCATGCGATGCCGGGGGCGGCCTCGGGGTTCTGTGTGTACAACGACGCTTCGCTGGCGATCGCGCGGCTGCTGGAGATGGGCGTCGAGCGGGTCGCGTACGTGGATGTGGACGTCCATCACGGGGACGGGGTGCAGACGGCCTTCTGGGCGGATCCCCGGGTGCTGACGGTGTCGGTGCACGAGCACCCCCGGCTGTTGTTCCCGGGTACGGGATGGCCCGAGGAGACCGGGGCGGCGGGGGCCGGGGAGGGGAGCGCGGTCAATGTGGCGCTGCCGGCCGGTACCGGCGACGAGGGGTGGCTGAGGGCCTTCCACGCGGTGGTGCCGGAGCTGCTGGCCGACTTCCGGCCGCAGGTGCTGGTGACGCAGCACGGGGCGGACACCCACTTCGAGGATCCGCTGGCGCATCTGGCGGTGTCGCTGGACGCGCAGCGGGCGGTGCAGGCGGCCTGTCACGACCTCGCGCACGACTACGTGGAAGGGGCGAAGTGGCTGGCGCTGGGGGGTGGGGGGTACGCGGTGGTGGATGTGGTGCCGCGGTCGTGGACGCATCTGGTGGGGATCGCGGCCCATCGGCCGATCGATCCGGAGTCGGTGATTCCCGATTCCTGGCGGGAGTTGGTGTACGCGCGGATGCGGACGGGGGAGCGGGGGCCGGGGCGGATGACGGATGGGCGGACGCCGGCTTGGCGGGCGTGGGACGAGGGGTATGACCCGGCGGATCGGGTGGATCAGGCGGTGTTGGGGGTGCGGAGGGCGGTGTTTCCGTTGCGGGGGTTGTTGGCGTAGGGGTCGGCCTTGGAGTGGCCCCCGGGCCGGGGTGGGGTGGGGTGGGGCTGGTTGGGCGGGGCGGGGTCCTGGGCGGGGTCGGGGTGGGGCGGGGTGCATTGTTCGGCTCCGCCGGGGGCCGCCCCCTTGCCCGCCCGTTCCGCCCCCGGGGGGGCGGCCCCGCCGCCCAAGGGGGCTGGGGCGGGTTGGGTTAGGCCAGGGGGGTGGGGTGGTGGGGGAATGGGGTGGGGTGGGGGATGGGGGCGTTGAGGATGTGGGGGTGGTGAATCGTGGGGTGGTGCGGGCGCATCTGGTGGCGGCGGGGCTGGCCGGGGTGGTGGCGACCTCGCGCGAGGAGAGCCTGCGGAGCTATCGGCTGTTCGGGGAGGGTGACCCGAGGGTGCTGTTGGGGCTGGAGCCTCAAGGGGTGTGGGGGGAGCGGGAGTTACTGGAGCTGATGGCGGAGAGGTGCGGGGTCTCCGGGGACCCGGAGTACCGGCGGGGGCCCGATGCCATTGACCCGGAGCGGACGCTGGCGGGGCTGGACGCCTTCGCGAGGAAGATCGGGGAGGCGGCCGGCCGGGGGCTTCCCGTGTTGTTCGGGACCGGTCATCCGCACCGATTGGCCGGTTTCTACGCCGAGTTGGCAGACGCTCTGTCGGCGGCGGGGTGTGAAGTGCTCACTCCCGCGCAGGGGCAGCGTGTCGACATAACGACCCGGTTCGGCGTACGTACGTACAACCTTGACTACGTACGGGGAGTCGCGCTGGTGCGCGAACCCGGCGCGCGGGGTCCCGTGAGTGAGACCGGCGTGCACTCCCATTCTCCCCTCCCGGTTCGGGTGGTTCTGGGGGCCGCCGCGACCGGCCCCGGGCCGCTTCCCGGGCTCGTCGTAGGGGATCACGGATGGGTCTGCGGTGCAGGTCAGCTGGGGTTCGATGCCATCGGTCTGGCGGATGTGGACGACCCTGCGCTGTTCGTCGGGGAGGCTGAGGGGCAGGTGTCCGTGGCCGTTCCACTTGATGACGCTGTGCGGTCTGATTACTACCGACCGCTTACTCGCTATGTACTCAATCGGGCGTGTCTGTCACGGTAGCGGGCCGACCGCATCCCCTCTTCCCCACTCGCATCACACGCCCCTAGTCTGGGGAGTGAGCGCACAGCGACGAAGAGTCACCGGAAGGGGAAGCCGGTGCGCGTCATGTGCGGAAGGTACAGGTGGGTCATGACTGCTTCAGGCGAGAGGCCTCTCAACGAGGTCAAGTTTCTGACCGTGGCGGAAGTCGCCTCGGTGATGCGAGTGTCAAAGATGACCGTGTACCGCTTGGTGCACAGCGGTCATCTGCCGGCGATCCGGGTGGGCAGGTCCTTCCGGGTTCCGGAGCAAGCGGTTCACGAGTACCTCCGGGAGTCCTTCGTGGGGGTGGAGACGGCCTAGGTTGCCCTCGGATTACGTCACTCGCCGGGTGGCGGGTAGGCTAGGCCCTTGTAGGTCGTGTGGGCCCAGACGCCCCGCACCAGTGAGAATGAAGTGAGCGAGGGTAGTCGTGGGCTCTGTTATCAAGAAGCGGCGTAAGCGGATGGCCAAGAAGAAGCACCGCAAGCTGCTGAAGCGCACTCGCGTTCAGCGTCGCAACAAGAAGTAAGCGACAGCTGACGCAGTACAGGAAGGCCCTCCCGCCAGTGATGGCGGGGGGGCCTTCCTGCGTGGTGGGGAGGCTGCGGGCGGCCCCGGGGACGGCCGGGTGCCCCCTGGAGCGACCCGGGGGCCACTTCGTGTGCCGCGGGTCATCACAGCGCAACACCCAGGCGTTACGGTGGCCACCGAAGGGGGACCCGGGTGTCCGGGGGAACCCCGGGTGCTTACGAGGGGAAGGCGCTGATCTTGGGCAAGGTCGTGCTCGTCACAGGGGTGGCCCGGCAGCTGGGGGGCCGGTTCGTACGGCGCGTGCAGCGGGACCCCGAGGTGGACCGGGTGATCGGGGTCGACGCGGTGCCCCCCGAGCACTCCTTGGGGAGCGCGGACTTCGTCAGGGCGGACATCAGACAGCCCGCCATCGCCCGGGTCCTCGCCGAGTACGGGGTCGACACCGTCGTGCACATGGACGTGACGGGCACCCCGCTGGCAGGTGGCGGCCGGGCGACGGTCAAGGAGACCAACGTCATCGGCACCATGCAGCTCCTCGGTGCCTGCCAGAAGTCGCCGACCGTGCAGCGCCTGGTGGTGAAGTCCAGTACGAGTGTGTACGGGTCGGCGCCGCGCGATCCGGCCGTGTTCCACGAGTCGACCGAACCGAAGTCGCTGCCCAGCGGAGGCTTCGCCAAGGACGCCGCCGAGGTCGAGGGGTACGTCCGCGGGTTCGCGAGGCGGCGCCCGGACGTGGCGGTGTGCGTGCTGCGGTTCGCGAACATCCTGGGGCCGCGGGCGGACACGCCGCTCGCCGAGTACTTCTCGCTGCCGGCCCTGCCGACCGTGCTGGGATACGACCCCCGGCTCCAGTTCGTGCACGAGGACGACGTGGTGGAGGTGCTGCGGATCGCCGCCCACGAGCCCCGTCGCGGCACGCTCAACAGCGGGACGTTCAACATCGCGGGCGACGGGGTGCTGCTTCTGTCGCAGTGCGCGCGTCGGCTCGGGCGGCCGACCGTGCCGTTCCTGCTGCCCGCCGTGCGCTGGGTGGGCTCCGCGCTGCGGACGGTCGGGATGAGCGACTTCGCGCCCGAGCAGATCCGGCTGCTGACGCACGGCCGGGTGGTGCGGACCGCGCAGATGCGCGAGACGCTCGGCTTCGAGCCCAAGTACACGACGGCGGAGACCTTCGCGGACTTCGCCCGCAGCCGGGGGTCCGGACTGCTGCCCCCCGAGCTGCTCGCCCGTACCGTGGACCGCGCGGCGGAACGGGTGAGCGCCGCGGCCGCATTCGTCCGTACGGAGTCCGGCGGAGCCGCCGGGTCATCCGGGTCATCCGGGGCATCCGAGCCCGCCGGGTCATCCGGGGCATCCGGGCCTGCCGGGTCTGCCGGGGCATCCGGGTCCGGCGGATCGGCCGGTTCCGGTGGGACCACCGCACCGATCGCACCTGCCGAGTCCAAGGAGCGCAACTGACATGGCCGACGCCAAGGTCATCCCCTTCGGTGACGAGCCGCGCGCGCGGCGGGGGACGGGGGCCGCCAGGCCGGGCAAGCGGAGCCCGGGCGGCCGCAAGAGCGGTTCCGGGGGCGGCGCCCTGGCCCCCGTACCGGAACAGCAGGGCACCTCGCCCGAGGCCCCCGGGGCGGCCCCGGGGGACGGGGAGCTTGGGGGGCGGGACAGCGGCTGGGAGCGGCGGATCGCGGGTGGCCTCGCCTTCCTGCGGCGGCGGATCACCGGGGACTACGAGGTCGACGAGTTCGGGTACGACCAGGAGCTCACCGACCAGGTCCTGATGTCGATGGTCCGGCCCTTCTACGAGAAGTACTTCCGGGTGGAAGTGAAGGGCATCGAGAACGTCCCGTCCGAGGGCGGGGCGCTGATCGTCGCCAACCACTCCGGGACGCTGCCGCTGGACGGGCTGATGCTCCAGGCCGCGGTGCACAGCGAGCACCCGGCGGGCCGGCATCTGCGGCTGCTCGCGGCCGACCTGGTCTTCATGCTGCCGGTGGTCAACGAGCTGGCGCGCAAGGCCGGGCACACCCTGGCGTGCGCGGAGGACGCGCAGGCGCTGCTGGAGCGCGGTGAGCTGGTGGGGGTGATGCCCGAGGGGTTCAAGGGCATCGGCAAGCCGTTCAGCGAGCGGTACAAGCTGCAGCGCTTCGGGCGCGGTGGATTCGTGTCGACGGCGATGCGGGCCGGGGCGCCGATCGTGCCGTGCTCGATCGTGGGCGCCGAGGAGATCTACCCGATGATCGGCAACTCGAAGACGCTGGCCAGGGTGCTGGGCTTCCCGTACTTCCCGATCACGCCGACGTTCCCGTGGCTGGGGCCGCTCGGGGCGGTGCCGCTGCCGACGAAGTGGACGATCCAGTTCGGCGAGCCGATCAAGACCTCCGGGTACCCGGCGGACGCGGCCGAGGACCCGATGCTGATGTTCAACCTGACGGACCAGGTGCGCGAACAGATCCAGCACACGCTGTACAAGTTGCTCGTGCAGCGGCGGTCGGTGTTCTTCTAGGCCCTGCACCCCGGGGTCGGCGGACGGAGTCCGGCGCGCTGTCCGCAGCCCGCGAAGCGGTGCGAGGGCGGCAGACGGAGGGGCCGAGTTGCTGGTGCAGCGGCGGTCGGTGTTCTTCTGAGCCGGGGCTCGGCCGACCGCCGCTGGGGAGCGGTGCTTAGCGCAAGGTGTCCTCGCCGTCGATGCCCAGGCCCGGGAGTACGTCCGGGAGGATGGGCGGGATCGTGACGTCGGGGACGGCCGGCGGTTTGACCGGGTGGTCGGGGACCGGTGTCGCCGGCTTGTTGGCGGGCGGCGGGTCCAGCAGGTCGCCGGTGCCGCCGATCAGGCCGGACGACGGTTTGCCGTCCGACGTGGCGGGCGGTGGGGTGCCCGGCTTGCCCCGGTGCGGGGAGCCGGGGGTGTGCGCGGGAGCGCCGGGGCGGGTGGTGTTCCCCTGGTGCGGGGTGCCCGGGCGGTCCTTGTGGGTGTTCGGCGGGACCGGCTTCGGGTCGGACTGCGGCGGCTTGGGCAGCAGTGACCTGAGCGGGCCGACTTCCTGGTCTATGGCGTCGAACACCGAGCTCACCTGCGAGCCGACATCGCCCAGCTGGGCGGGAAGGAGGCTGCGCAGCTGGCTCCAACTCTCCCGGTGGGACTGGGAGAAGGCCGTCAGCGCCTGGATGGGTCCAATGCTGCCGTCTCTCTCGTACGCCTCGTAGAGGAGCCGGTGGCCCTCGCTGGCGTCGTGTTTCATCCCGTTCAACGTGCGCCGCACTTCGCCCAGTTGCTCGTGGTCGAGGGCGGCGGCCTTGCCCCGGTCCATGAGGCGTCTGGCCTCCTGGAGCCTGGTGGACGCCTGGTCGAGGTAGATCTGGCCCCGGTCGGACTCGTCGCCCGCCATGGTGAGCTTCAGATCTTCCATGCCGCGCTTGAGCCCGTACAGCGAATCACCGGGGAGGGCGTTGGAGCTGGCGGCGGCGACGCCGCCGAAGGCTCCGGCTGCCACACCGACGGTGAGTCCGCCCGCCGCGAGGCCTTTCGACCAGCGGGAGCGGGGGCGTAGCTTGCGGAGGGCGGAGGCCCGGTGGGCGCCCCGTCCCGTGCGCTGCTCCGGCACTTGAGGGCCCGTGGGCCCTGCTGCGGTGCCTTCCAGCATCATGGCTTCCATGGCGGCCACGAGCTGCGCTCGTTGCACCACTTTGACCTCGGGGTCCATCTCCGGTGCGGGCAGGCCGCCCAGACCCGCGGCCAGGGACAGCAGTGTCCCCTGGTCGGCAGGCCTTTCGGCTGCTCCGGCCGTACCTTCGGGCTGTTCGGCCGCCGTGTCCCGGAGTTCCTGATCCTCCAGGGCCTGGGCGAAGGCGTTGGCCCGCCGGTGCGCCGATACATTCGCGATCACTGGCGGCACCTCCTCTCGTCATGACGATCGACTCCCCGGGTGGTCCGGAAGGTTGCACGCCATGAGCACATCCACCCGATGGAGTGAGTGGCTGCGGGCATGGCGCGACCGCAGGGAGCCTGCATTCCGCACAACGAGCCGCCGGGCACTTGGGTTACGGACGGAGGATGATCCGACTGCCGAAGATGTCGGTCTTCGACAGCCGGTGATCGAACGGTCACCAGGTGTCGATCGTGGCGGGCCCGGTGGCGGTCACCGGGCGTCGTCGGGCAGCAGGCGGGCCAGGGTGCGGACGGCCCGGTACTGGAGGGTCTTGATGGCGCCCTCGTTCTTGCCCATGACCCGGGCGGTCTCGGCGACCGAGAGCCCTTGCAGGAAGCGCAGGGTCACGCATTCCTGCTGCTGCGGGTTCAGCTTGCGCACGGCTTCGAGGAGTGCGGCGTTGGAGAGCGACTCCAGGACGGAGTCCTCGGGGCTGCGTTCGACCTCGTTGGCGTCGAGCATTTCGCCGGTGGTCACTTCGAGCCTGAAGCGGCTCGACTTGAAGTGGTCCGCGACCAGGTTCCGGGCGATCGTGACCAGCCAGGCGCCGAAGTCGCGGCCCTGCCAGGTGAAGGTGGAGATCCTGCGCAGGGCGCGCAGAAACGTCTCGCTGGTCAGGTCTTCTGCCGTCGCCTTTCCGCCGACGCGGTAGTAGATGTAGCGGTAGACCGTGTCGCTGTACTGGTCGTACAGGCGGCCGAAGGCCTCGGCCTCGCCGCCTTGGGCGCGCTCGACGAGTTCCATCATGCGCGCGCTGTCGCTGTCGGCGGTGGGCCGACGGACGGTGGACGTGCCGGAGCCCGAGCTGCCGCCGGCGCCGCGGCTACGTCTGCCGACAGCGGCACCGCCGTCGGCCAGGGCGTAGCAGGGTGCTGCGGGTTGAGGGGTGGCAAAGGCGGGGACGGCGTACGCGGTGGGGACGAAGCCGCGCAGGCGGTCGACGACCGTTGCGCGCAGCGTAGCCAGGCCCGAGGCGTCAACCCCGACGTGTGGGTACACGGGACTCCCAGAGGCAGAGCTTCCATCACGTGCAGTACCGGACTGTTCACTCGTGGTGCTGATGAATGGGTTCCGGAATGCGTCTGAGGAGAATAACGCTTCGTACAGGCAGCGCTACACCCAGTTGCTCAAATCACCGTTTCCGTCTCTTCTGTTACGTCTACGGGGCGAATCAAGTAGCAGTTAGTGACAAGTTGTTGATCGATTCGGGGCGTGATCTGTCTGCTTGCCCGCTGCGTTGTGGCCGAGTGCGGGAGTGGGGAATGGTGGGGGCCGGTGGGGGGTAAGCCCTGTGGATTGGCCGCCGGACGGCGAAGGGCCGGGCGCATCCCGTGAAGTGGGGGTGCGTCCGGCCCCGGTGCGTTCGGGTTCTCCGGCGGGCGGCCGCCCGTCCGCCGCCGGTTCGCCGGGGCCCGCCCGAGGGGCGCCGCCGGATCGCTTCGGTTCGACTCGGTTCGTACGGAGACGGAGGCGCGGGGGCGGGGGAGTTCGTACGGGGGGCGGGGGCCGGCGGAGGGTTCAGCGGCGTCGGCGGTGCAGCGCGAGGGCTGCGGCGGTGCCGCCCGCGAGGGCGCCGACGCCGGCCGCGGCCGGGATGCCGACCTTGGCGGCCTTGCGCCCGGTGCGGTAGTCGCGCAGCCGCCACTCGCGCTCGCGGGCGAACTTGCGGAGTTTGGCGTCCGGGTTGATCGCGTACGGGTGGCCGACGAGCGAGAGCATCGGGATGTCGTTGTGGCTGTCGCTGTAGGCGGCGCAGCGGCCCAGGTCGAGGCCTTCGGCGGAGGCCAGCGCCCGGACGGCCTCGGCCTTCGCGGGGCCGTGCAGGGGTTCGCCGACCAGGCGGCCGGTGTAGACGCCGTCGTGGGACTCGGCGACCGTGCCGAGCGCGCCGGTCAGGCCCAGGCGGCGGGCGATGATGGTGGCCGCCTCGACGGGGGCCGCGGTGACCAGCCAGACCTTCTGTCCGGCGTCCAGGTGGGCCTGGGCGAGGGCGCGGGTGCCTGGCCAGATGCGCTCGGCCATGTACTCGTCGTAGATCTCCTCACCGATGGTCATCAGCTCGGAGACCTTGTGGCCCTTGACGATGGACAGGGCGCTCTCGCGGGCGTCCTGCATGTGCTCGGGGTCCTCGACCCCGGCGAGGCGGAACCAGGCCTGCTGCCAGGCGAAGCGGGCGAGCTCCTGGCGCTCGAAGAACTTCCGCTTGTACAGCCCGCGGCCGAAGTGGAAGATCGCGGCGCCCTGCATGACGGTGTTGTCGAGGTCGAAGAAGGCCGCGGCCTCGGTGTCGCCTGCGACCGGGAACTCCGGTTCGGCCGGTGCTCCGGGCGGGGCGGGGCGTGCCGCCTCCAGCTCCTCGATCTCCTGTGACGACTTGCGTGCTGCCTCGGCTGCAGCCTCGCCCGCCAGCACGCTCCGTGCGGTCGCGGAGCGCCTACGGGGGGTGAGCCATCCCAGTGCGGCCATGCCGTGAGCATAGCCACTGTGTTCGGAACTTCCCGAGCCGGAGGGATGCGGGGGTGTGAACTCTCCGCGTCCGGGTCGTTACGGAGGTGGAGAAGGTGCGGGGGAGCGGGTGGCGGGGTGCGGTCATGATGGAGGGATGAGTGCTTTGTGGCGGAAGAAGAAGGAGTCCGGGCCGGTGGGGGAGCGGGTGGTGACGCTGATCGGGAAGCCCGGGTGTCATCTGTGCGACGACGCACGCGCGGTCGTCGAAACGGTGTGCGGGGAGCGGGGGGTGCGGTGGGAGGAGAAGGACATCTCCGTCGACGCGGAACTGCACCGGGAGTACTGGGAGCAGATTCCGGTGGTGCTGGTGGACGGGGAGCAGTTCACCTTCTGGAAGGTGGACGGCGAGCGGCTGCGGCGGGAGCTGGGGGGATAAAGGGGCTGATGTCCGCTACGGGGGAGAGGGTGGAATGGTTCCCGGAAGGGGGGTGCGAGGCGCGTGACCCCGGTCACTTTGGTGGGACAAAACGGGCACAATCTTTGTGCACGCGTTCACAAAGGCATAGCCTGCTTTCGACGGGGCGGTCCTGGGACTTACGGCCGCCTGCAGCCCCGCTCATCCCGCAGGAGCACCGTGGCAACTGGCCGAAATCACCGACCGGCGACCCGTAGCCGAGGCATTCCCGAGGCCACCGTCGCCCGACTTCCGCTGTATCTGCGCGCCCTCACCGCGCTCTCCGAGCGGTCCGTACCGACCGTCTCCTCGGAGGAGCTGGCCGCGGCCGCCGGGGTCAACTCCGCGAAGCTGCGGAAGGACTTCTCGTACCTCGGTTCCTACGGGACGCGCGGTGTCGGCTACGACGTCGAGTACCTGGTCTACCAGATCTCCCGCGAGCTGGGCCTCACCCAGGACTGGCCGGTCGTCATCGTCGGTATCGGTAACCTCGGTGCGGCACTGGCCAATTACGGAGGGTTCGCCTCCCGTGGTTTCCGGGTGGCCGCGCTGATCGACGCCGACCCCGCCATGGCCGGCAAGCCGGTCGCCGGGATCCCGGTCCAGCACACGGACGAGCTGGAGAAGATCATCGACGAGAACGGCGTCTCGATCGGAGTCATCGCGACCCCGGCCGGTGCTGCCCAGCAGGTCAGCGAGCGGCTGATCGCCGCGGGCGTGACGTCGATCCTGAACTTCGCGCCGACCGTCCTCCAGGTGCCCGAGGGCGTCGACGTGCGCAAGGTGGACCTCTCCATCGAGCTGCAGATCCTGGCCTTCCACGAGCAGCGCAAGGCCGGCGAGGACGCCGCCGCCGAGGCCGCCGCCGCCGTGCTGCCGCCCGCCGCCCGCCGCGCCGCCGACAGCGCCGCGAACCGGAAGGGACCCGACGGGGACGTGCCCGCCGTGATGCCGGCATGAGCCTCCTGGTTGTCGGGCTGAGCCACCGCAGTGCCCCCGTCAGCGTGCTGGAGCGTGCCTCGCTCGCCGCCGACGCGAAGGCGAAGCTGCTGCAGGACACCCTCGCCTCCGAGCCCGCCGCGGAAGCGACGGTGCTCGCCACCTGCAACCGCATCGAGCTGTACGCCGACGTGGAGAAGTTCCACGCGGGCGTCGCCGAGCTGTCCACGCTGCTCGCCCAGCACAGCGGGGTGGGCCTCGAGGAGCTGACCCCCTACCTCTACGTGCACTACGAGGACCGGGCCGTCCACCACCTCTTCTCGGTGGCCTGCGGTCTCGACTCCATGGTGGTCGGCGAAGGGCAGATCCTCGGGCAGATCAAGGACGCGCTGGCGCTCGGGCAGGAACTGCACACCGCGGGCCGCCTGATCAACGACCTCTTCCAGCAGGCGCTGCGGGTCGGCAAGCGCGCCCACTCCGAGACCGGCATCGACCGGGCGGGCCAGTCCCTCGTCACCTTCGGCCTGGAACAGCTCGCCGACGGCACGCCGGTCGCCGACTGGGCCGCCGGCAAGCGGGCGCTGGTGATCGGCGCGGGCTCGATGTCCTCGCTGGCCGCCGCCACGCTGGTGCGCGTCGGGGTCGCCGAGGTCGTCGTCGCCAACCGGACCGCCGAGCGCGCCGAGCGGCTCGCCGACATCCTCAACCAGTCCGGGGGCGCCGCGCGCGCCGTCCCGATGGACGAGGTGGCCCACGAACTGACACGAGTCGACGTCGCCGTCTCCTGCACCGGCGCGACCGGGCTGGTGCTGACCGTCGAGGACGTGGCCACCGCACTCGGCGTGGCCGCCGACACCGCCGGGCGGCCCGCCGCCGGCCACGTACCGCCGATGCGCACCGAGCCCGACGCCGGCTCCCTGGAGCTGCACGGCGCCTGGGCCGACAACGGCGAGCTGGCCGCCAGGTCCGTCCGCACGCCCAAGCCCACCGGAGCCACGGGCGCCGCCGTGCGCCTCGCGCTGCTCGACCTGGCGATGCCGCGCGACATCGACGGCGCCGCGCACCGCCTCGACGGCGTACGCCTGGTGGACATCGAGTCGCTGGCGGACGCGTCCGCCGACGCGCCGATGGCCGCCGACGTGGACCAGGTGCGTTCCATCGTCACGGACGAGGTGGCCGCCTTCGGCGCCGCCCAGCGCGCCGCCCAGATCACGCCCACCGTCGTCGCGCTGCGCAGCATGGCCGCCGACGTGGTCAGCATGGAAGTGGCCCGGCTGGAAGGCCGGCTGCCCGGCCTCGACGCGAAGCAGCGGGCCGAGATCACCCAGACCGTACGGCGCGTCGTGGACAAGCTCCTGCACGCGCCGACCGTACGGGTCAAGCAGCTCGCCAGTGAGCCCGGCGGCGCCGGGTACGCGGACGCGCTGCGCGAGCTGTTCGACCTCGACCCGCAGACGGTCGCGGCCGTCAGCCGGGCGGACCGCCCCACCGGCGGCCTGCCGGACGGCGCGGCGGCCGTGCTGTCGGACGGCATGGCAGCGGCGCTGTCGGACGGTACGGCGGCCGTGCTGTCGGACGGCATGGCAGCGGCGCTGTCGGACGGTACGGCGGCCGTGCTGTCGGACGGCACCAAGGAAGACCCCAACGACACCACCGGTGCCGAGAGCGCGAAGAGAGGGCGGGCATGACTGATGCCGCGAAGGCCGGATCGGCCTTGAAGCTGGGGACTCGGCGCAGCAAGCTCGCCATGGCCCAGTCCGGACACGTCGCCGATGCGGTGCGCGAACTCACCGGCCGCGACGTGGAGCTGGTGGAGATCACCACCTACGGCGACGTGTCGAAGGAGCAGCTCGCGCAGATCGGCGGCACGGGTGTCTTCGTGACCGCCCTGCGCGACGCGCTGCTGCGGGGCGAGGTGGACTTCGCCGTCCACTCGCTCAAGGACCTGCCGACCGCGCAGCCCGACGAGCTGACGCTGGCCGCCGTGCCGGTCCGTGAGGACCCGCGCGACGTGCTGGTGGCCCGCGACGGGCTGACCTTCGCCCAGCTCCCGCAGGGCGCCAGGGTCGGCACCGGGTCGCCGCGCCGCATGGCCCAGCTGAACGCCTACGCGCGCAGCCACGGCCTGGACCTCACCACTGTGCCGATCCGGGGCAACATCGACACCCGGGTCGGATACGTACGAAACGGCGAGCTGGACGCGGTGGTACTCGCCGCCGCCGGGCTCCGCCGGATCGGCAGGGTCGACGAGGTGACCGAGTTCCTCGACACCGACCTCGTCCTGCCCGCCCCCGGCCAGGGGGCACTGGCCATCGAGTGCGCGGCGGTCAACGCCGGCCTCGCCGCCGTACTCGCCGAGCTCGACGACCCGCACACGCGGGTCGCCGTGACGGCCGAACGAGCCCTGCTCGCCGCCCTGGAAGCCGGTTGCAGCGCACCTGTGGGTGCCCTGGCCGACTTGTTGGTTGACGGGCAGATTGTCAATGAAATGCGCCTGCGCGGCGTCGTCGGAACGATCGACGGATCCGCACTGGTGCAGCTGTCCACTACCGGTCCCGTACCCACGTCGCACCACGCCGCGGAGGCTCTCGGGCGCGAACTCGCGTCGGAGATGCTCGCCAAGGGTGCGGCCGGTCTTATGGGGGAGCGAGCACTTTGAGCCCCACCACATCTGCATCCTCGGCGTCCTCGGTGTTCTCCGCACCAGGCCACGTCACCTTCCTCGGCGCCGGCCCCGGTGATCCGGGCCTGCTGACACTGCGCGCCGTCGAGGCGCTGGCGAGCGCGGACGTACTGATCGCCGAGCCGGCCGTGCTCGACGTCGTACGCGCCCATGCGAAGGCGGGCGTAAGCACGCCTCAGCTCGCGGTAGTTGACGACGCGTCAGCAACCGTGGGCACGCCTGCGATCCGGACGCCCATGTCGTCCAAGGTCGTGGTCAATCTTGTCATGGAGGCCGCGCGCAGCGGCAAGCGGGTCGTCCGTGCGGTCACCGGGGACCCCGGCCTGGACGGGAACGCCGGTGAGGAGATGCTCGCCTGCGCCGCGGAGGGCGTCGCCTTCGAGGTCGTCCCGGGTGTCGCCACCGCCGTCGGCGTGCCCGCCTACGCGGGTGTGCCGCTGCGGGACTCCGCGGGCGCCGACGTGCGCTTCGTGGACGCCCGTACCGCCGACGAGCGGTGCTGGAGCGAGGTCGGCGCGAGCGACGCGACCGCCGTCGTCGCCACCACGCTCGACTCGGTGGCGTCCGCCGCCGGCGAGCTGGTCTCCGCGGGCCGCAAGCCCGACACCCCGATGACCGTCACCATCGCGGGCACCACGACGCGCCAGCGCACCTGGAACGCCACCCTCGGCACGGTCGCCCAGGTCCTCAAGCAGGCCAAGGTGCTGCCCTCCCCGGAGGGCCACCAGCCCGTCATAGCCGTGGTCGGTGAGCGCAGTGCCGCCGCCCAGCGCGACCAGCTGTCGTGGTTCGAGTCGAAGCCGCTCTTCGGGTGGCGCGTGCTCGTCCCGCGTACGAAGGAGCAGGCGGCGTCGCTCTCCGACCAGCTGCGGTCCTACGGCGCGGTGCCGCACGAGGTGCCGACGATCGCCGTCGAGCCGCCGCGCACTCCGCAGCAGATGGAGCGGGCGGTCAAGGGCCTGGTCACGGGCCGGTACGAGTGGATCGCCTTCACGTCGGTGAACGCGGTCAAGGCGGTGCGGGAGAAGTTCGAGGAGTACGGGCTCGACGCGCGCGCCTTCGCGGGGATCAAGGTCGCCGCGGTGGGCGAGCAGACGGCCGCCTCGCTGGTCGAGTTCGGGGTGAAGCCCGACCTCGTGCCGAGCGGGGAGCAGTCCGCGGCCGGACTCCTGGAGGACTGGCCGCCGTACGACCCGGTCTTCGACCCGATCGACCGCGTCTTCCTGCCGCGTGCCGACATCGCGACCGAGACGCTGGTCGCCGGGCTCATCGAGCTCGGGTGGGAGGTCGACGACGTCACCGCCTACCGGACCGTGCGGGCCTCGCCGCCGCCGGCGGACACCCGTGAGGCGATCAAGGGCGGCGGCTTCGACGCCGTGCTCTTCACGTCCTCCAGCACCGTGCGCAACCTGGTCGGCATCGCCGGCAAGCCGCACAACGTGACCGTCATCGCGTGCATCGGCCCGGCGACGGCCAAGACCGCGGAGGAGCACGGGCTGCGCGTGGACGTACTGTCCCCGGAGCCCTCGGTGCACCGGCTCGCGGAGGCGCTGGCCGAGTTCGGCGCGGCGCGCCGGGTGGCGGCTCTGGAGGCGGGCGAGCACGTGGCCAGGCCGAGCGAGCGGCGGCCGGGGTCGCGGCGGCGCCGGACGACGTGAGGGGGGCGTCCTCGGGGTGAGGACGGGCTCCGTGCGCGTACGGGCTGTGTGCGGGAACGGCCTTCGTGCGCGTACGGGCTTTGCGTGTGAGGGCGGGTCGGGGAACTTTTCCCGGCCCGCCCTTTCGCGTGCGTACGTGTCCAGGGCTGGGGGGCTGTGTGCCTGCCGGGTCCGGTGGGTCAGCGGCGGCGGGTGCGGGTGCCGCGGTGGTGGAGGCCCAGGGTGTGCAGGTACTCCAGTGCGTCGACGAGGACCGTCCGGTTGTGCCAGGACAGCCACCCGCCTGCCTGGGCGCCGAGCTCTGCCATGGCCTGCTCCTGCGGGGCGGAGAAACCTTTGATCCGGTGGTCGAGATGGGCGGAGACCATGCCCACGCAGATCCCGCTCGGCGTCACCAGGGGCGTGCTGTGGGCGGCCAGGCTGCCCGCGTCGAGGATGGCCCTGCGGGACGCCTCGTCGAAGACCGTGGCGGACTCGACGTCGGGGATGGTCACCTGGGCGAGGTCGCGGGCGGCCTGCGCGCAGGAGGTGCCGTCCTCGCCGACGTACGCGAAGAAGTCGACGAAGTCCTCGGAGAGGCCGGTGTGGTGTTCCAGCCGGAGCCCGCCGCGCACCCGGTCGGGGAGCTGGACGTTGCCCATGCCGGTGTCGAGCACTGCGAGGGTCTGACTCAGTACGGAGCGCAGTACGGCGCCCTGGCTGGGGCGCTCTCCGTTGTCGGTACTGGCCGCCTTCGCCCGCTCGAAGGTGAGGAACGGCGCGGGCAGCCGTACCCGCTGCGGGAACCAGAGCGGACTGCGGGACTCCGGCGCGGGGGTGCGGACGACCGCCTCCACGAGCAGGCGCATCCGGATGTTGTGCTGCTGGGAGGTCTTCTGGAGCAGGGCGAAAGCGGATTCGCCGTCCGGGAGCGAGTAGCGCTCCTGGAGGATGCCCTGCGCCTGGGCGATGAGCGGGTGGGTGCGGGTACGGGCACGCAGGTGCCGGAGCTCGGCGCGCAACCGGTCGAGTTCGTCGGCCCGGTCGGTCGCGTCGGGTCCTGCGGCCGGCCCGGGGGCGGGTCCTGGGGCGTGCCCCGAGGGGGGTCCTGGGGCAGGTCCTTGCTCGGGCTGTCTTCCGGGTTTTCTTCCGGGTTTTCGTCCGGGCTTCTGCGCGGGGTGAGGCGGATCGGGCTGGTCCGTCACGGCTGCTCCTTTCGGGCCGGAGTCGGGGGGTACGTCGCATGGGGGCGGGTCGGTACGACCCTCCAGCTGACCACATGGCGGCGGCGGGCGTCGAAGGGGGTCCGGGCGGGCCCGCAGGAGGCCGGGGCGAGGCCGCGCCGGACCGGCACGGTGTCGGCAAAGCGGGGGGTGCGGCGGGCGTAGCGTGGGCCCATGACTGAGTACGGATCCTTTCCGGGGGCCCGGCCCCGACGGCTGCGGACGACTCCGACCATGCGGCGCATGGTGGCCGAGACACGGCTGCACCCCGCTGACCTGATCCTGCCCGCGTTCGTACGGGAGGGGATCCACGAGCCCGTGGCGATCTCCTCGATGCCAGGCGTGTACCAGCACACGCTGGACACCCTGCGCAAGGCGGCGGTCGAAGCCGTGACGGCCGGAGTCTCCGGAATCATGCTTTTCGGTGTGCCCGCCGATGAGAAGAAGGATGCGGCCGGTACGGCGGGTACCGACCCGGACGGAATCCTTCAGGTCGCGCTGCGCGCCGTGCGCGAAGAGGTCGGTGACGACCTCCTGGTGATGTCCGACCTGTGCCTGGACGAGTTCACCGACCACGGGCACTGCGGCGTACTCGACGCCCAGGGCCGCATCGACAACGACGCCACCCTGGAGCGCTACGCCGAGATGGCGCAGGTACAGGCCGACGCGGGCGCCCACGTGGTGGGGCCGAGCGGCATGATGGACGGCCAGGTGGGCGTCGTACGGGACGCGCTGGACGGCATCGGCCGGGAGGACGTGTCGATCCTCGCGTACACCGTGAAGTACTCAAGCGTCTTCTTCGGCCCGTTCCGGGAGGCCGTCGGCTCCTCGCTCCAGGGCGACCGCAAGACGTACCAGCAGGACCCGGCCAACGCCCGTGAGTCCCTGCGCGAGCTGGCGCTGGACCTCGCGGAGGGCGCGGACATGGTGATGGTGAAGCCCGCGGGCCCCTACCTCGACATCCTCGCGAAGGTCGCCGAGAACGCGGACGTGCCGGTGGCGGCGTACCAGATCAGCGGCGAGTACGCGATGGTCGAGGCGGCGGCGGAGAAGGGCTGGATCGACCGCGAGGGGGCGATCATGGAGTCGCTCACCGGGATCAAGCGGGCCGGTGCGCAGATGATCCTGACGTACTGGGCGACGGAGGCGGCGCGGATGCTGCGCGGCTGAGGTGTGCGGGTGGGGTCTGGGGGGCTCGCCGTCCCCCGGGTGTGCAGGGCAGCCGTCCCGTGGCGTCGGGGTGGTTGCCCTGCGTGCGTGTACGGGGTCCCGGTGCCGCGTGCCGGGGCCGTGCGGGTCTCAGACCGTACGGGCGAACGCGGACCAGGCGGCGGGGGCCAGGGTGAGGGTGGGGCCGCTGGGGTTCTTGGAGTCGCGGACGTGGACGGCGGTGGGGTGGGCGGCGAGTTCGAGGCACGCGCCGCCTTCGTCGCTGCTGTGGGTCGACTTGTGCCAGTCGTAGGCGAGTTCGACGCAGGCGCCGCCTTCGGAACCGCTGTAGCTCGACTTGCGCCAGGAGTAGGCGAGTTCCAGGCACTGGCCGCCCTCGCTGCCGCTGTAGCTCGACTTGAACCACTGAAGTGCGGTGCTCATTGCTCTCCTAGCAGGCTGTCCAACAGGCCCTTGGAGTCCTCGGTGTTGAGGGCCTGGGTTCGCAGCATCGCATATTTGCGGGCCAGCCTGGAGGCGTCGTCGGGGCTGGATACCCACTGGCTGCCGCGCTGGCCCTCGATGTAGGCGAGGTGCTGGTGCTCAGGGGTTTCGAGGAGGGTGAAGGTGCCGTCCAGCCCCGCGTGCTTCGTGCTGGTCAGCGGGAGGATTTGGAGCGCCAGGTCCGGGAGGTCGGCGCAGGCGCGCAGGTGGCGCAGTTGGGTCGTGTGGTCGGCGGGGGCGCACACGGTGAGGTGCAGCACCGGCTCCCACACGACGAAGCTGGCGGTCGGCGGCTCCTTGCGGTGCAGGATCTGCTGGCGGGCGAGTCGGCCCTCGGTGAGGTTGGCGATCTCGTCCTCGTCGAAGGCCGGGACGCGGTTGCGCAGTACTGCCTCCGCGTACGCGGCGGTCTGGAGCAGGCCAGGCAGCACCTGGTTGTCGTACCAGGACAGAGCCAGCGCCTCCCGTTCGTGCGCCATGTACTCCTCGGCCCAGCGGGGGAACTGGTCGACGTCCGGCAGGTTCTCGACGCCGACCAGCAGTGCGCCCCGGGTGTCGAGGAGTTCGTCCAGCCGCTGGGCCAGGTCGGCGCGTAAGGCCCGCCTGCCCTGCTCGATCGAGGCGATCGTCTCCACGTCCACCCGGACGGCGTCCGCGAGCGTTTGCTGGGTGTGACCGGCCGCCTCGCGGAATCTGGCCAGTTGCTTGCCCAGCATCCTCATGGCGGACGTGTTCTTCCTCTGGCGTTGCCTGGGGCTCATGCTCTTCAAACTCCCCGTACGCGCTGGTGCTTGAGCGTGTTCCGGACCGTACAAAAAATCTGTACGGGTGGACACGGTGTGCCACGTTAGTCACTCTCCGCGACCCTCGTCCCGTGAACGAGACAACTCAGCCGCCCCGACTGCCGCTCCTGCGCGAGGCGTTCCTCCGCCGGGACCTCCGCTCTGTGCCCGCCGCCCGTGCCTTCGCCCGGTGGGCGCTGGAGGACTGGGGGATGCGGTCCCTCGTCGACGACGTACTGCTGTGCGTCAGCGAGTTGAGCACCAACGCGCTGACCCACGGCGTACCGCCGGGGCGGGGTTTCAAGCTGCGCGTGCTCGCGGAGCGTGACCTGTTGCGGATCGAGGTGCACGACAGTGGCGGCGGCCGGGTCGAGGCCGGGCGGCCCGAGCCGGAGTGCGAGTACGGGCGGGGGCTGCTGCTCGTCGGGCTCGTGGCCGACAAGTGGGGGGTCGGGGAGCGGGACCCCGGCAAGGTGGTGTGGTGCGAGTTCGGGCTGCGCGGGGAGGCGGCGGCAGGACGGGAGGAGGTCAGAGACTGCTGACGTCGTCGAGGTCGGACTGCCAGAAGGAGACCCGGACAGTGCTGTCGACGTAGACACCCTTCGCGGGCAGGCGTACGGGCGCGAAACCGTCAAGGCTGCGGTGCTTGGCGTCGTAGAAGCCGACGGAGAGGGACTTCGCGGTGTATCCGGGGTCCGGGGTGCCTGTCGGGGAGGAAAGCTTCACGGCCGCGTACCCGCTCTCGCCGGGCTTGAGGCTGACCACGGCCTGCGGCTGCGTGTCCTTCATCGACGGCGGGACGGACTGTGCGCCCTCGAAGCGGACCACCGGGGCGTAGTAGAGGTCGCAGAGCTTGGTGCCCTTGTTGGTGGCCGTGAGGATCATGGTGTTCAGGGGGCGGCTGACGACCTGCGCGGTCACCGTGGCGTTGGTGGCGTCGCAGCGGTCGCGCCGGGCGGGGGCGTCGAGGTCGGTCTTGGCCCCCGGGGTCCCGGCGGTGCCGCCCTCGCTGCTGCCCTTCTTGCCCGTGTTCCCGTTGCTGCCCGAGGCGGAGGAGGTCTGCTGGGCGTTGCCGCCGGACTGGCCGGGCTCGGTTTCGCCGGTCGGCTTGCCGTCGCTGCCGCCTGCGGGCTCGGACGGAGCGGACGAGGGCGAGGACGTACGGGCGGCGCCGGCGTCCCTCGTACCCTCGCCGCTGTCGCAGGCGGTGAGGGAGAGCGCCGCCGTGAGGGCGACAGCGGAGGCGGCGAACAGGCGGGTGCGGCGGGCGGTGCGGACGAGGCGTGCGGACATGGCGGATTCCGTTTCTGTACGAGGGACTTCGGCGTGCGGGACGGCCGGAGCCGGGAGGGGCCGCTCGACCGGTCGGCGGGAGCGGCGTGCTTTGATGCCATGAGCTTGTACGAAAGGTCTTCCCGCCCGCCAGAGTTGACGGCCAGTCGGGGACGCTGGAACGGTTCCACCAGCTGTGACCTGCGCTGATGCGGTGTTCCTGGAACGCCGGGATGGGATGGGGAGCGGTGCCGGACACCGGGGGAGCGGATGGCCTCGCGGACTTTCTGCGGGAGTTGAAGGGCCGCTCGGGGTTGAGTTACGGGGCCCTCGCCAAGCGCCTCCACATGAGCACGTCGACCCTGCACCGCTACTGCAATGGCGACGCGGTGCCGACGGAATTCGCCCCGGTGGAGCGACTGGCCCGGCTGTGCAGAGCCACTCCGGACGAGATGGTGCGTGTCCACAGGCTGTGGATTCTGGCGGACGCGGCGCGGGGGAAGAGGGAGACGCAGCCGGGGCGGGCGGGGGCGGGGGCGCAGCCTGTGCCGGCGGACGCGGAAGCCGAGGTCGTGCGGGCGAACGCGGAGACGCCAGCCGCACAGCCGGACTCGGACACGCAGGTCGTACGGTCCGACGTCGGGCCCGAGGCCAGTGCCGGACCACTCGTTTCGCTGCGCGGTGCGGTCGGCAGCGGCAACGGCAGCCGCAGTGCTGATGGCCGTTCCGGTGCTCTCGGGCGCAAGGCGCGGCGCAACGTCCTCATCGGTGTCGGCACGGTCCTCGCGGTGGTCGCCTCCACCGTGCTCGTCACCCAACTCATGGGCGGTGCACGGGGCGAGGGCTCGGGCAGTCGGCCGGTGGGTGCGGCCTCGTCACCCGTACCGGACGCGGCCGGGGCAGGAGGCCCGACCGGCGCGGGGCCGACGGCATCCCCGGCCGTCTCACCCTCCCGTACGGCCCCCGGCAGCGCCACGCCCACGGCCCCGCCCTCCGCCGGCCCTCCCGGCAGGGAGAAGGAGCGGGAGGGGGAACGCGGCACGGCTACGGGCGGCCAGGGCGTCGACGGTGCGCGCGGCTCCGGCACTCCCTTCGTCGCCGCCGTACGCCCCTACGTGTACGAGACGCCGTGCAGCCAGTACTTCCTCGTCGACAGCAAGCCCCAGAAGGTCGCCCCGCCGCCGAGCGAGCAGGACGCGCCCGGCTGGGCCGCGTCCTACAAGGCGGTGTCCGCCGACGAACAGCTCATCGCGCTGACCCTCCAGGGGCGGTCGAAGGAGACGGTCGTCCTGGAGGCCCTGCACGTGCGCGTCGTGCGCAGCGAAGCGCCGCTGCCCTGGACCCGGTACGCCACCGGGGTCGGCTGCGGCGGCAACGTCGACACCAAGTCGTTCACCGTCGACCTCGACGCGGGCCGCCCGGCCACCGTGCCGCACGCCGGGCAGCGGGACTTCCCGTACAAGGTCAGCGAGACGGACCCCGAGGTGTTCTACGTGAAGGCCAGCACCCGGGCGCACGCGGTGAGCTGGTACCTGGAACTGGAGTGGTCCAGCGGCGGACAGCGCGGCGTCCAGCGCATCGACGCCGGGGGCGGCACACCGTTCCGCACGAGCGGGTCCGTCGGGCGGCCGACGTACCACCACCCGCTCGGCTCCTCCGCCTGGGAGAGGCCGCTCGACGAGGGTTCGTGAGCGGGGACGGGCCCGCGTGCATACGGGCAGGGCCCCGGCGGGAAGCTGTCGCTCCCGCCGGGGCCCTGCCGCGTACCTGCGGAGACGGCCTCAGGGCCGCCACCGCGTACCTGCGACGACGGCCTCAGAGCCGCTCGGGGGTGTGGATGCCCAGCAGGGCCAGGCCCTGGTGCAGGGTGCGGGCCGTCAGCTCGCACAGGAAGAGGCGGTTCTCGACCTGCGCCGGGGTGTCGGCCTTGAGGACCGGGCACTCCGAGTAGAAGGACGTGTAGAGGGAGGACAACTGGTAGATGTACGCGGCCAGCTTGTGCGGCTCGTACGCGGCGGCCACCTCGGCCAGGACCTCGTCGAACTGGTCCAGGTGCAGGCCCAGCGCCCGCTCCTGCGGCGCGAGTGCGAGCTCCGGGTGGGCGACGGGGTCCGCCTCGCCGCGCAGCCGCAGGATCGACTGGATACGGGCATACGCGTACTGCGAGTACACCGACGTGTCGCCGTTCAGCGACACCATCTGGTCGAGGTCGAACTTGTAGTCGCGGGCGGCCGAGGTCGACAGGTCGGCGTACTTCACCGCGCCGATGCCGATCTGCGTACCGTTCTCGACGATCTCCTCCTCGGTGAGGCCGACCTTCTCGTTGTTCTTCTCCCGCACGACCGCCGTCGCCCGCTCGATCGCCTCGTCGAGCAGGTCCACCAGCCGGACCGTCTCGCCCTCACGGGTCTTGAACGGCTTGCCGTCCTTGCCGAGGACCGTGCCGAAGCCCAGGAAGTGCGCCGTCACGTCGTCCGTCAGCCAGCCGGCCCTGCGCGCCGTCTCGAAGACCATCTTGAAGTGCAGGGACTGCCGCACGTCCACGACGTACAGGAGGGTGCTGGCCTTGAGGTCGCCGACCCTGTTGCGGATCGCGGAGAGGTCGGTCGCCGCGTAGCCGTAGCCGCCGTTCGACTTCTTGACGATGAGCGGGGTCGGGTTGCCGTCCGGGCCCTTCACGTCGTCGAAGAAGACGCACAGCGCACCCTCGGAGCGGACCGCGACGCCCGAGTCCTCCAGGATCCGGCAGGTCTCTTCGAGCATGTCGTTGTAACCGGACTCGCCGACGATGTCGGGGTCGGCGATCTCCAGGTCCAGCTTGTTGAAGACCGAGTAGAAGTAGATCTTCGACTCGTCGACGAACCGCTGCCACAGGGCACGGGACTCGGGGTCGCCCGCCTGGAGCTGGACGACCCGGTCCCGGGCACGCGTCTTGAACTCCTCGTCGGAGTCGAACAGGACCCGCGAGGCCTTGTAGACCCGGTTGAGGGTGGACATCGCCTCTTCGCCGTCGACGTGGTCGGCGCCGCCGTGGTCCAGCTCGCCCGGGTGCTCCACCAGGTACTGGATGAGCATGCCGAACTGCGTGCCCCAGTCGCCGATGTGGTGGCGCCGGACGACCTTCTCCCCGGTGAACTCCAGGATCTCGGCCATCGCGGCACCGATCACGGCGGACCGCAGGTGGCCGACGTGCATCTCCTTGGCCACGTTGGGCTGCGCGAAGTCGATCACGGTCGTGCCGGCGTTCTCCTTGAACGGCACGCCCAGCCGGTCGTCCGCGGCGCGCGCGGCCAGCGTCTCGATGATCGCCCGGTCGGAGACCGTGATGTTCAGGAAGCCGGGGCCCGAGACCTCGATGTCCTGGAGCACCGTGTCGTCCGCCGGGAGCTTGCCGACGACCTCGGCCGCCAGCTCGCGCGGGTTCGCCTTCGCCCTCTTGGCGAGGGCCAGGATCCCGTTGGCCTGGAAGTCGGCCCGGTCGCTTCGGCGCAGCAGCGGGTCTGCGGGGGCGGCGTCCGGCAGGGCTGCCGAGAGCGCGTCCGCGAGACGCTGGGTGACGGTCGAAGCGAGGGAATGGACCGAGGCCATGAGGAGCCGTTCCTGTGGGAGGGACAAGGGTGGATGTCAAGTATTTCACGAGGCCCCCGGGCCCCGGGCAACCGAATTGATGGCGGGCCCGTCCTGTCCGTCTGGGACAATGGCCCACGCCAGCTTTCGAGAAAGAAGGACGTGCCGATCGTGGCTCAGAGCAGCACACCGGAGACCGACTGGGTCTCCCGTTTCGCAGACGACGTCATCGCCGAGTCGGAGCGACGTGCGCCTGGCGCGAAACACTCTGGCGCTGCCGCGCCGGTGGTCGTCGTCGCGTCCGGACTCTCCCCGTCCGGCCCCATCCACCTCGGCAACCTCCGCGAGGTCATGACCCCGCACCTGGTCGCCGACGAGTTGCGCCGCCGCGGCCACGAGGTCCGTCACCTCATCTCGTGGGACGACTACGACCGCTACCGCAAGGTCCCCAACGGCGTCCCGGGCGTCGACGAGTCCTGGGCCGCGCACATCGGCAAGCCGCTGACCTCGGTCCCCGCCCCGGCGGGCTCCGCGTACCCGAACTGGGCCGAGCACTTCAAGTCCGCCATGGTCGAGGCGCTGGGCGAGCTGGGCGTCGAGTTCGACGGCATCAGCCAGACCGAGCAGTACCAGGCGGGCGCCTACCGCGAGCAGATCCTGCACGCGATGCGGCGGCGCGGCGACATCGACGCGATCCTCGACCAGTACCGGACCAAGAAGGCGCCCGCCAAGAAGTCCCAGAAGCCCCTCGACGAGGCCGAGCTGGAGGCCGCCGAGGGCTCCGGCGCGGCAGGCGAGGACGACGGGTCGAGCGGGTCGGCGTACTACCCGTACAAGCCCTACTGCGGGCAGTGCGAGCGGGACCTGACGACGGTGACCTCGTACGACGACGACTCGACCGAGCTGGCCTACGTCTGCGTGTGCGGCTTCACGGAGACCGTTCTCCTGAACGAGTTCAACCGCGGCAAGCTGGTCTGGAAGGTCGACTGGCCGATGCGCTGGGCGTACGAGGGCGTGATCTTCGAGCCCAGCGGCGTCGACCACTCCTCGCCGGGTTCGTCGTTCGTCGTCGGCGGTCAGATCGTCCGCGACATCTTCGACGGCGTGCAGCCGATCGGACCGATGTACGCGTTCGTCGGGATCAGCGGCATGGCGAAGATGTCCTCCTCCAAGGGCGGGGTCCCCACGCCGGGCGACGCCCTGCGGATCATGGAGGCGCCGCTGCTGCGCTGGCTGTACGCGCGCCGCAGGCCCAACCAGTCCTTCAAGATCGCCTTCGACCAGGAGATCCAGCGGCTGTACGACGAGTGGGACAAGCTGGAGGCGAAGGTCGCCGACGGCTCGGTGCTGCCCGCCGACGCCGCCGCGCACTCGCGGGCGGTACGGACCGCCGGCGGGGAGCTGCCGCGTACGCCGCGGGCGCTGCCGTACCGGACGCTTGCCTCGGTCGCGGACGTGACGGCGGGGGCGGAGGACCAGACGCTGCGCATCCTGAGCGAGCTGGACCCGGAGAACCCGGTGACCGACCTGGACACCGTGCGGCCCCGGCTGGACCGTGCCGAGGCGTGGATCTCCACGTACGTGCCCGCCGACCAGCGCACGATCGTACGGAGCGAACCGGACACGGAGACGCTCGGTGCGCTGGACGAGGACGGGCGGGAGTCGCTGCGGCTGCTGGTCGAGGGCCTCGACTCGCACTGGTCCCTGGACGGTCTGACGACGCTGGTCTACGGCGTGCCGAAGATCCAGGCGGGGCTGGCGGCGGACGCGAAGCCGACGCCGGAGCTGAAGGTGGCGCAGCGGACGTTCTTCGCGCTGCTGTACCAGTTGCTGGTGGGGCGGGACACGGGGCCGCGGCTGCCCACGCTGTTGCTGGCGGTGGGGGCGGAGAGGGTGCGGAAGCTGTTGGGGGCGTAGGGGGTTGTGGGGGGCCGCCTCCGGGCGGGGTCGGGGCCGGGCGGGGGTGCGGTGTTCGGCTCCGCCGGGGGCCGCCCCCTTGCCCGCCCTTCCCCAAGCTCTCGGCTTCGCTCGAGCAGGGGAGACCCCACTGCCCCCGGGGGGCGGCCCCGCCGCCCAAGGCGACGGCGGCAAGCAGGGTGGCCCCGTCGCCCAAGGGGGCGGGGGAGAGGGGGTGTGGGCGGCCCCGTCGCTCAAGGGGGCGGGGGGTGGTTGGTCAGGGGGTGTGTTCGTCCAGTTCCAGTTGGTACTGGACTTCGTACCGCTTGGCGTACATTTCCAGCTCGTCCAGGGGCAGTTGCTGCCCGTACAGGTCGCTCAGGTAGGCGCCGTACTGGAGCGGCGTCGGGAACGCGCCGTTCTCGATCGCGCACTTGCGGAAGGCGGCGTAGTAGGCGTCGTCGTCCAGGACGAAGTCCGCTTCGCCTGCGGGGCCGTTCGCCGTGAAGTCCGGGCCGAACTCGGGATCGTAGTCGGGGTCGTACCCACCGAGCGGGCGGCTGCGGCCGGGGCCTGTGGGGACCATGACCGGCGGGGTGTCCGGGGTTTCGTGGGCGGCGGGGTGCTGGTCCGCGTACTGCTGTGCGGACCGGTCTGCGTGCTGGTCCGGGGACTGTTCCGGCACGTACCCGCTCTGCGGCTGCGGGGTCTGGGGCTGGGCCTGCTGGCTCTGCGGGCCGGGGGCCGGTGTCGTGAACCACGGGCTCGGGTGCTGGCCCTGCGGCTGCTCGGTGACGGGGGCGGTGGGGGCCGTGGGGGTGGATGCGGCGGCCGGGGCCTCCGTAGCTGCGCGCGGTTCCTGGGGAGCAGTCGTCCTGTGCGACTCGGCCGGCTCCGGAGCCTCGGATTCCTCCCGAGTACCCGGAGCCTCGCGTATCGCGTCCTTCTCCCCTATCGGGCCCCGGGCGTCCTTCGCCTCGCGGGACTCGCCGGACGTACGGGCCTCGCGGGACTCGCCGGACGCACGAGCCTCGCGGGGCTCGCCGCCCTCCCGTGCCGCCGGAAGCGCCGGGGCCGACGTTGCGGAGAGCTCCGGCGCGGGCGGCAGCAGCACCGGCTCGATGCCCGCCGCGGCCAGGCCCGCCGGGCCGGTCTCCGCGAGCGGAATACCGTACTTCGCCAGACGCAACGGCATCAGTGACTCGACCGGCGCCTTCCGCTTCCAGGAGCGCCCGAACCTCGCCTGGAGGCGGGCCCGGTAGATCAGCCGGTCCTGCTCCAGCTTGATGACCTGCTCGTAGCTCCGCAGCTCCCACAGCTTCATCCGGCGCCACAGCCTGAACGTGGGCAGCGGGGAGAGCAGCCAGCGGGTGAGGCGGACGCCCTCCATGTGCTTGTCCGCGGTGATGTCGGCGATCCGGCCGATCGCGTGCCGGGCCGCTTCGACGGAGACCACGAAGAGGACCGGGATGACGGCGTGCATGCCGACGCCCAGCGGGTCGGGCCAGGAGGCCGCGCCGTTGAAGGCGATCGTCGCCGCCGTGAGCAGCCAGGCCGTCTGGCGCAGCAGCGGGAAGGGGATCCGCATCCAGGTCAGCAGCAGATCCAGGGCCAGCAGGACGCAGATGCCCGCGTCGATGCCGATCGGGAAGACGTAGGAGAAGTTGCCGAAGCCCTTCTCCACTGCCAGCTCGCGCACCGCCGCGTACGAACCGGCGAAGCCGATGCCCGCGATGATGACGGCACCGGCGACCACCACACCGATCAATATGCGGTGCGTGCGTGTCAACTGCATCGCGGCCACCCGCGATCCCCTCCCGTACGTCCAACTCGGTCCGGCCCCGCCGGGGCTTCCACCCCGACCCGGCGGCCACAGCCTGGCACACACGAACGAGGGCCCGGCCCTCCGAAAAGGATCGAACCCCCGTAAAAGCGGTCAAACCTGGCCCAGTTGTGGTCAAGTCGTTGACTACCCGCTGTATCGGACCGTGCGTCTGATCGCCTGCCCGCGCGGTGACTTGCCCGCGCGGGGGACGGGTTCGTGTGCCTACTTGTTCGCCGTGGCGATCGACGCCACGACCTCCTTCGCCGCCTCCTGGGCACCCTTCATCAGGTCGCCCGGCGAGGGGGCCTTCGCGCCCGAGTAGCCCGAGCCGTTGTAGTCCAGGGTCACCACGATGTTGCCCGTACGCGTCACCACGACCGCGTGCTGGAAGTCCGTACCGCCCTCGCGGGCCCCGTACGTCACCGACGTCGCCTGGTCGCCGATGCCGCTCACCGGGTTGGCCCGGACGTCCTTCGCGCCGTCCTTGCCCTGCACCTTGTTGACCTGCTTGGTGACCTGCTCGGTGGCGCGCTTCTCACCGCTGCCCAGCGACGCGTTCGACTCGAAGCGCTGCAGCGCGTACGTCAGGTAGTGGTACTGCGAACCCTGCAGGCCCTTGTCGTCCAGACCCTTCCACGAGCAGCCGCGCCGGGTCTCCGGGTCCGACGTGTTGTCCGCCGTGCCCTCCGCCTTCTCGGCCTTCGGGACCAGCTCGCCGATCGTCTCCTTGGCGAGGCCCTTGCACGCGTCCGGCAGCTTCGCGAACTTCGCCGGCGGCACGGTGGGCGCCGCCGACGGGTTCTGCTTCTCCGCCGTCGCGCCCTGGTCCTGCTTCGTGCCGCCGTCGGAACCAGAAGACGAACCGGAAGACGAACCGGAACCGGAGTCCGACGAACAGCCGGCCACGACGAACAGAGCCGGAACGGCTACTGCGCAGGTCAGTACGCGGGCAATACGGGGGGCTTTTCGGTACATGGTTCCTGTGGTTCCTTCGCTGTCGCGTCGTTGTTCGGTGCTTGTCGCGCGTTCGATGCCGCTCACTGGGGGTGGTGACCGCCGGTCACTCGCTGCTGGAGAACTGCTCGGCGAGTTTACGGGCCAGCCCCTGCGCCCGGTCCTGAAGCGTCCTGCTGTCGGGAACCTGGTCGGTGCGGCCCGGCTGCTCGGCGTACTTGATGCTGACGATCACGTTGGAGGTGCGGAAGACGACCGAGACCGTGCGGTCCTGGGCCGACGACGTGCCCGCCTTCGCCTGGACGTCGTCCAGGAACGCGGCATCGCCGAGGCCGTCGAGGGTACGCGGCTGGAGGTCGTCGAGCGGCGGCGCCGTGGGCGTACCGGAACCGGAAGGGGAACCGGAAGTGCCGGTAACGGGCGGTCCGGTGGGGGAACCGGGGCCGGGCGTCCCCGAGGGCTGTGCGGTGCCGGGCGCGGTCGCGGACGCGGCGGGGTCGGGTGAGGTCTGGCGGGGGGCGGGCAGGTCGGCGGCGCCCACCAGCTCCGCGTACACGGTCTGCGCGCGGTCGTCGTCGCTCACGGCGGTGTCGTACGACACGACCCGTTCGAAGTCGACGACGAGCTGGTGGGTGTGCTCGGGGGACTCCACCTTCCAGCGGCAGCCGACCCGGCGGTCCGTGTCGAACGTCACCGCCGCCTCGCCCGCGAAGAGCTTCTGCCGCTGGTCCTCGGGCAGTGCGGCGGCCCCCGGCAGCATGTCCTTCAGCTGGGCGCGCTCGACGGCCCGGCAGGGCTCGGGGAGCGTGCGGTACTTGCCGGGCTGGGCGGCCGGGGAGGAGTTCTCCCCCGGCTTGGAGTCGGTGGTGCCGTCCCCGTCCGAGGCCCCTCCGGAACACCCGGCGGTCCCTGCGGCGAGAGCCGCGAGAAGCGCGATGCCCGGCGCACAGGCCCTTGCGTAAGCCTTGACGCCCGCCTGTCGTGGCACGGTCCGGGACCCCCTTCGGTTGACTCTCGCTCAGCTGTCGGTCAGCTGTGCTCGCGGAAAAGTGTTTGCCGTCCGCGGGCGGCCGATGCCCACAATGTGTATCGCACGTGCTGGTGTGGATGCCGGTCCGCTGTCCCTTTCGCGGCTGTTCCCCACCATTTTTGCGTTTTGCGCACTTTCTTGGGTTTTACAGCGTCTCGGGGAATCGGCTCGGGGGAATCGAGGGGTCATGTCGTACGTAGAGGTACCGGGGGCCAAGGTCCCGATCCGGATGTGGGCGGACCCCGCGGCGGTCGACGACGGCGCGATGCAGCAGCTTCGCAACGTCGCCACCCTTCCGTGGATCAAGGGCCTGGCCGTCATGCCGGACGTCCACTACGGCAAGGGGGCCACGGTCGGCTCCGTGATCGCCATGCAGGGTGCGGTGTGTCCTGCGGCGGTCGGCGTGGACATCGGCTGCGGCATGTCCGCGGTCAAGACCTCCCTCACCGCCAATGACCTCCCCGGCGACCTCTCCCGCCTCCGCTCCAAGATCGAGCAGGCCATCCCGGTGGGCCGCGGCATGCACGACGACCCGGTCGACCCGCACCGGCTGCACGGCTTCGCCACGGCGGGGTGGGACGACTTCTGGGGGCGGTTCGAGGGGGTCGCGGAAGTGGTCAAGTTCCGGGAGGGGCGGGCCATGAAGCAGATGGGAACGCTCGGATCCGGGAACCACTTTGTCGAGTTCTGTCTCGATGAGACAGGTTCGGTTTGGCTGATGCTGCACTCCGGCTCGCGGAACATCGGCAAGGAACTCGCCGACCACCACATCGGGCAGGCCCAGCAGCTCCCGCACAACCAGGGCCTCGTCGACCGTGATCTGGCGGTATTCATAGCCGACACCCCGCAGATGGCGGCGTACCGCAATGACCTCTTCTGGGCGCAGGAGTATGCGCAGCACAACCGGGCGATCATGATGCGGCTCTTCCAGGACGTGGTCAGCAGGGAGTTCAAGAAGGCCAAGGTGACCTTCGACCCGGTCATTTCCTGTCACCACAATTACGTCTCCGAGGAGCGCTACGACGGAATGGACCTCCTGGTCACCCGTAAGGGCGCGATCCGGGCCGGTTCCGGTGAGTACGGAATCATTCCGGGCTCGATGGGCACCGGCTCATACATCGTGAAGGGTCTCGGCAACAAGGCGTCCTTCAACTCCGCCTCGCACGGTGCGGGCCGCCGGATGAGCCGCTCGGCGGCAAAGCGGCGCTTCTCCACCAAGGACCTGGCGGAGCAGACCCAGGGCGTCGAGTGCCGCAAGGACTCCGGCGTGGTGGACGAGATCCCGGGCGCGTACAAGTCGATCGAGCAGGTCATCGACCAGCAGCGCGACCTGGTTGAGGTGGTCGCGAAGCTGAAGCAGGTCATCTGTGTGAAGGGCTGAATCACCCGGGGGAATGCGGGGCCGGCACCTTGGCTAAGGTGCCGGAGTTCGCCCGTATCGCCCGTACCCGCACAGTCCCGTTCCCGCACCTGTGGAGTCCCCCGATGTCCGATCCCGCGATGGCCTCCGTCCTGCGTTCCGAATGCGGGAGTTGTTTCGGGCTGTGCTGTGTGGCGTTGACGCTGACCAAGTCGTCCGACTTCGCGATCGACAAGCCCGCCGGGAAGCCGTGCCCGAATCTCGGGGCGGACTTCGGGTGCGGGATCCATTCCAAGCTGCGGGGCGAGGGGTTTCCCGGGTGCACCGTGTACGACTGCTTCGGGGCCGGGCAGAAGGTGTCCCAGGTCACCTTCGCCGGGGTCAACTGGCGGGATGAGCCCGGGAGTTCCGAGCTGATGTTCGCTCTGCTGCCGGTGATGAAGCAGTTGCACGAGCTGCTGTGGTACCTCGCCGACGGGCTCGCCAGGGACGTGGCGGGGCCCGTGCACAAGGACCTGCGGCGGGTGCGGGCGGAGATCGAGGAGCTCACCCGGGGGAGCGCCGAGGAGCTCATCGCGCTCGACGCGGAGGGGGAGCGGCAGCGGGTGAACGCGCTGCTCGTGCGGGTGAGTGAGCTGGTGCGCGGGGAGTGGGCCGTCGCCGTGCCGAAGAAGAAGAACGGGAAGAAGCGCAAGGTGGACCTGCGCGGGGCCGACCTGATGGGGGCCCGGCGGGCGGGCGCGGACCTTCGGGGGGTCAACCTTCGCGGCGCCTACGTGATCGCGGCGGATCTCAGCGGGGCCGACCTGCGCGGTGCCGATGTGATCGGGGCCGACTTCCGGGACGCGGATGTACGCGGGGCGGACTTGAGCGAGGCGCTGTTCCTTACGCAGACCCAGGTGAACGCGGCCCTGGGGGATGCCGGGACCCGGATCCCGGACTCGCTTCAGCGCCCGGCGCACTGGGGAGCCTGAGCGGCGACTCCCGCCCCGGGCGGTGGTCGGCCCGGACCATGGCCCCCGGGCGGTGGCAGGCCCGGACCATGGCCCCCGGGTGGTGGCCTCCCGGGAGGACCACGGCCCCGTTCCCCGGCCCTGCCGGGAGTGCTCAGTCCTCCCGTGTGTAGACCCGTACCCCGCCCACGTACGTCGCCTCCACGCGGGTCGTGCTGATGGCTTCCGGGGGGCCCGTGAAGATGTCGCGGTTGAGGACGGTCAGGTCGGCGAGGTTGCCGGGGCGGAGGGAGCCCGTGTCGTCCAGGTGGTTCACGTATGCGCTGCCCGCCGTGTACGCGGCGACCGCCGCGCCCAGGTCGATGCGCTGCTCCGGGAGGAAGACCGGGGCGTCCGAGCCCGGTTCCCGCCTGGTCACCGCCACCTGGAGCGCGGCCAGCGGGTCCGGGCTGCTGACCGGCCAGTCGCTGCCCGCGCACATCGTTGCGCCCGCCCGCAGCAGGTCGCCGAAGGGGTACTGGTGGGCCGCCCGCTCCGCCCCCAGGAACGGGATCGTCAGCTCGTCCATCTGGGGCTCGTGGGCGGCCCAGAGCGCCTGGATGTTGGCGGTCGCCCCGAGCTCGCGGAAGCGCGGTACGTCCCTCGGGTGCACCACCTGGAGGTGCGCGAGGTGCGGGCGGGTGTCGCGCCACCCGTTGGCCTCGCGGGCCGCCGCCACCGCGTCCAGGGCCTCCCGTACGGCCCGGTCGCCCAGGGCGTGGAAGTGCACCTGGAAGTCCGCCGCGTCAAGTGAAGTGACGTACCCGGCAAGGGCCTTGGGGTCGATGAAGGAGATGCCGGAGTTGTCGGAGGCGCAGCCGCAGGCGGTCAGGTAGGGGTCGAGCATCGCGGCCGTGTGGTTCTCCGCGATGCCGTCCTGCATGATCTTCACGGTGGAGGCGCGGAGCCGGTCGCCGACGGCCAGTTCGGCGCGCCGGGCGAGGAGTTCGGGGAGCTGCTCCTCGCCCCGGGCCCGGTCCCACCACAGGGAACCGACCACCCGGGCGGTGAGCAGGCCGTCCCGCGCGGCGGCGAGGTAGGCCCCGGCCGGATCCGCCATTCCCGCGTGGTTGCCGAGCAGGGCGTCCTGCCAGGCGGTGATGCCGTGGGAGTGCAGCAGGGCCTGGGCGCGCAGCAGCCCGGCCAGCAGCTGCGCCTCCCCGGTCTCCGGTACGTGCCGCGCCACCAGGCCCATCGCACCCTCCTGGAGCATCCCGGTGGGTGCCCCCGCGGCATCCCGCTCGATCCGGCCGTCCGCCGGGTCGGGTGTGTCCGCGGTGACGGAGCACAGCTCCAGTGCGCGGGAGTTGGCCCAGCCGCCGTGGTGGTCGCGGTTGACCAGGTAGGCGGGCCTGTCCGGCACCAGCGCGTCCAGGAACCCCCGGGTCGGGGTGCCGCCGGGGAAGGCCTCCATCGACCAGCCGCCGCCGGTGATCCACTGCGCTTCGGGATGGGCGTCCGCGTACTCCCGGATGGTCCGCTGGTACTCCTGTGCCGTGACCGCGCCCGTCAGGTCGCACTGGCCCATTTCGACGCCGCCGCCGACCGGGTGGACGTGTGCGTCCTGGAAGCCGGGGAGCAGCAGCTTGCCTGCCAGGTCGACGACTTCGGTCCGTGCGCCGATCAGGTCGCGCACCTCGTCGTGGCCGGTGGCGACGATCCGGCCGCCGCGTACGGCGACGGAGGTGGCGCGGGAGCGGGCGGCGTCGACGGTGTGCACGGGTCCGCCGGTGAATACGAGGTCGGCGGGCTGGTCGAACGTCGGCATGGGGTGGGGTGCCCTTCTGGTCTTGGGGGAAGTCGCGGGTGGGCCCGTGGCCTCGGGTGGGTCGGTCGGGAGGGTGGCTGTGGTGAGTGTGGTGTGCGGGGCGGGTCAGAGAGGTGCGGGGGTCTGGTCCATCGGCAGGGCCACCGCGTCCGGGTCCGTTCCCCTGCCCCGGCTCTCCGGGGCGAAGTAGGGGGATTTCCGTACCCACTTGGCGATCGCAGCCGCCACGAATCCGGAGCCGATGACCACGGCCGGGATGGTCAGCATGAACCATCCGTTGTCGGGGCTCGCCTCGAAGTGGTCGCTCATCGTGGCGTACGTGTACGCCAGGTACGCCCCGAGGCCGAAGAGGACCAGTCCGCTCGTGGCCGGTACGAGTACGGAGGCGAGGGCTTCGCGGACGCCGGCGCGCAGGTTCGCCCGGAAGCGGACCGCGCAGGCGATCGCGGTCAGTCCGTAGTAGAGGGAGACGGTCAGGCCGATGGAGTTCACGGCGGTCAGGATCATGTCGTTGAGCTTGGGGATGCCGACGGCGAGGACGGCGATGGCGGCGGCGACGGCCATCAGGATCAGTGTGCCGACGGCCGGGGTGCCGAAGCGCGGGTGGATCCGGGACCACACCTTGCCCAGCGTGCGCTCGCGGCTCATCGCCAGGTTGCCGCGTGCGGTGGGGATGACGCTCGACTGGAGAGAGGCGAAGGCGGAGCACATCAGGGCGGCCAGCGGCAGCGAGGCCCAGGGTTCGGGGGCGAGGTGGGAGCCGAGGAAGGTGAGGGCGGCGGGTCCGTTCTCCACCAGTTCGCCGGTGTCCATCACCCGCTGGAAGGCGATCGAGGCGAAGAGGAAGAGGCCGAGCATGGTGAAGAGGGCGAGGAAGCCGCCGCGTGCGGCGTCGCGCGGGTCCTTGCTTTCCTCGTTGACGCTGAAGGCCGCGTCCCAGCCCCAGAAGATGAAGACGGCGAGCACCAGGCCCTGGGCGAGGGACTGGCCCGAGCCGATCTCGAAGGGGTTCAGCCAGGAGAGCGAGAAGGGCTGGTCGCCGACGAGGAGCGCCCAGCCGCAGAAGACGACGAGTACGGCGTACTCGAAGACGAGCAGGGCGAGTTGGAGGCGGGTGGCGCCGCGTACGCCGGTGATCGCGGTGAGGGTGACGGCGACGAGCGCGACCAGTCCGACGACGGTGCTGATGCCGGTGGCGGACGGGTCCAGGGCGATGCCGAAGGCGGATTCGATGCCCAGCTTGTTGAGGAACTGCAGGACGACGGAGCCGGTGACCGCCCCGGTGTACGCCATGAAGATCATGGTGCCGACGAGGACGACCCAGCCGGTGAGGAAGCCGGACCAGGGGCCTATGGTCCGCCCCACCCAGGTGTAGCCGCTGCCGCAGTTGGGTTCCGTGCGGTTGAGGCGGGCGTACGCGAGGGCGATGCCGGCGATCGGCAGGAACGCGAGAAGCAGGACGACGGGGGTCTGACGCCCTGTGTACGCCGCGAGCGAGCCCATGCCGATGCCGATGCTGGTGGTGGCCGCGGTGCTGGAGGCGGCGATGGCCATGCCGTCCTTGACGCCGAGGGAGCGGCGCAGGGCGGGCCGGGCCGGTGATGCTGCGGGTGGTGGTGGCGGTTGCTGCGGTGTGTTCGAGGGCACGGCGCACACGCTCCTTGGCGGACCACTTCGAGGGATGTGGGCCGATGAAACAGGCGGCGTCAGTGTTATGTCAATGGTGTTGACGTAACGCGGTGGTTAACTGGCGCGCAGGCGAGCGAGGAGCGAGCGAGCAGCGAGGGAGGGGTTCGGGGTCATGGCGGGGAGCGGTGCGGGGGACGGTGTGGGCGGTGGCTCGGGCGAGCGCGTGCCGGTCGGCGGTGCGGGCGAGGGTGGGCCGGTCGGCGGTGCGGGCGAGGGTGGGCCGGTCGGCGGTGCGGGCGGTGGGTCCCGGGTTCCTGGCGAGCGGAAGCGGCGGCGGCCGACCCGTTCGGGTGTCGTCCTGTCCGCCGAGCGCATCCTCGACCGGGCGCTGGAGATCGTCGACGCGTACGGGGCCGAGGCACTGACCATGCGGAAGCTGGGGCAGGCGCTGGGGGCCGACCCGAGCGCGGTCTACCGCTACTTCCGGTCGGTGGAGGATCTGCACCTGGCGATGGGCGACCGCCTGATCGGCGACACCATGGCGGGCTTCGTGCCGGACCCGGACCCGGCCAACTGGCGTGCGTCACTGCGGGAGTTCGGGGTGCGGGCCTACCACTCGGCGCAACGCCACCCGAGGGTCGCCCTGTTGAGCGGCTTCCGGGTGACCCGGCGCCCGCACGAGCAGCGGGCGATCGACACGGGTGTCGGCCTGCTGCGCTCGGCCGGTTTCGACGACGCGTCGGCGGTGCGGTACTACCACGCCTTCGTCGATACGGTCCTGGGTCACGCCGCCCTGGACGCGGCGGTGCAGGGGCTGCGGCCGGAGCAGCAGGAGGCGGACGCGGGGGCCTGGGCCTCGGCGGCGTACGGGGACGTCCCGGCGGAGGAGTACCCGCACCTGCACGCGGTGCGGGATCATCTGCCGATGATGGCGGGCTCGGCGTTCGAGGGGGCGCTGGACCTGGTGCTGGCGGCCATCGCGGCGGCAGCCCCGGGGGCGGCGGACGACTGAGCCACGGGTCTGGAAGCGAGCGGACGTCGGGGCCCCGCCTCGCGCCCCGTCCCCGTCCCCGCCCCGCTCACAATGGCTCCATGAGACTCTTCGTCGCGGTGTTGCCGCCGCAGGAGGCCGTCGCGGAACTCGCCTCGGCCGTCGACCGGTTGGAGCAGCTCCCGGGGAGCGGGCGGTTGCGGTGGACCGGGCGGGCCGGGTGGCACTTCACGCTCGCGTTCCTCGGGGAGGTGGCGGACGAGCGGGTCGGCGTGCTGGAGGGCGCGCTCGCCAGGGCGGCCGGGGAGGTCCGTCCCTTCTCGCTGGCTCTCAGGGGGAGCGGTCACTTCGGCGGGCGGGCGCTGTGGGCGGGGGCCGCCGGTGACACCGCCGTCCTGCGCCGGCTCGCGGCGGCTGCCGCCGACGCGGCGGGGGAGGCGGGCGTCGAACCGGACACCGGGCTGCCGTTCCGGCCGCACCTGACCCTGGCCCGCACCCGGCGGCACGGGGAAGGGGCGAGGGCGAAGGACCCGGACCTCGGCCCTTACGTCGCCGCCCTCGCCCCCTTCACCGGCACGCCGTGGCCGGTGGACGAGCTGGCGCTCGTCCGCAGCAACCTGCCCGGGTCCGGCGCGGGCCGGGACCTGTCCGTGCCGCGCTACGAAACGGTCGCCGCCTGGCCGCTGGGGCGGTGAGCGGGCCCGGGGGCCACTCCGGTTACGCTCGTTACCGTGAATCCCAAAATCCGTAACCAGATCATGGCCGGTGTCCTGGTCCTCATGTTCGTCGTCATCGCGGCGGCGTCCATCGCGGGCAACTGACCCGGACACCCCTCACCGGTCCTCCCGTGACGGACCCGTTCCGCCGGCGGACCCCGTCCCGCCCCCTCGGTCGTACCCGACCGCCCATCTCACCAGGCGAAGGCCTCGGGTGACGCCCCCGGTCCGGGGAAGATCTCGTCGAACGAGGCCACCAGCTCCGCCGGGAGCTCCAGCTCGACCGCCCGCAGTGCGGAAGCGAGCTGATCGGCGGTGCGCGGGCCGACGATCGGCGCGGTGACCCCCGGCCGCGTCAGCAGCCAGGCCAGTGCCGCCTCGCCCGGTTCGATCCCGTGCTTGCCGAGCAGGTCCTCGTACGCCTGGACCTGGGTCCGTACGGCGGTGTCCTTGAGCGCATCCGCGGTGCGGCCCGAGGTGGAGCGCGCGCCCCCGCCCTCCCGTTCCTTCCTCAGTACGCCGCCGAGCAGGCCGCCGTGCAGCGGCGACCACGGGATGACGCCGAGGCCGTACTCCTGCGCGGCCGGGATGACCTCCATCTCGGCGCGGCGCTCGGCGAGGTTGTACAGGCACTGCTCGCTGACCAGGCCGTACGAGCCGAGGCGGCGGGCACTCTCGTTGGCCCGGGCGATGTGCCAGCCGGCGAAGTTCGACGAGCCGGCGTAGAGGATCTTGCCCTGCTGGATCAGGACGTCGACGGCCTGCCAGATCTCCTCGAAGGGGGTCGAGCGGTCGACGTGGTGGAACTGGTAGACGTCGATGTAGTCGGTGCCCAGGCGCTTGAGGCTGGCCTCGACGGAGCGGCGGATGTTGACGGCCGAGAGCTTGTCGTGGTTGGGCCACGGGCTTTCGCCGTCGCCGGCCATGTTCGCGTACACCTTCGTCCCGAGGACGACCTTGTCGCGGCGGCCGCCGCCCTGGGCGAACCAGGAGCCGATGATCTCCTCGGTGCGGCCCTTGTTGTTGCCCCAGCCGTAGGCGTTCGCGGTGTCGACGAAGTTGACGCCCGCGGCGAGGGCCGCGTCCATGATCGTGTGGCTGTCGGCTTCGTCGGTCTGGGGGCCGAAGTTCATCGTGCCGAGGACGAGACGGCTGACCTTGAGTCCGGTGCGTCCGAGCTGTGTGTACTTCATGACGGTCAAGCCAACGCCTTGGAGCGCGCTCGACGCAAGGGGGCGGGGCCGGGCGGGGCGGGACCGGGGGCGGCCCCGCCGGGCCGTACGGGTCGATGGGATCAGTGGGCCAGCCATCCTGCGGGGTCCAGGGGGAAGCGGTCCGAGACGGGCACGACGGTGCGCAGGGCGTCCTCCAGGTCGCGGACCCGGCCGGCGCCCAGTGCTGATGCCCATTCGGTGCGCAGCGCGTCGAAGATCGTGGCGGAGCGGGTCAGTGCGTCGATGCCGTGCGGGGTGAGGCGGATGAGCTTGCGGCGGGCGTCGGCGGGGTCGGGGGCGGTCGCCGCGTACCCGAGTGCGACGAGCCGGTCGGCGGTCTTGCCCGCGGCCTGCTTCGAGACGGCGAGGTGGCGGCCCATCTCGGTGGCGGTCGCGCCGCCGGGACCGCAGGCGGCGATGGCCTGCATGGCGAAGCCGTGGGCGGGGCGGACGTCGGGGTGCCCCTGGGCGGCGAGCTCGGTGTGCAGGCGGTCGATGAGGGTGCGGAAGCCCGCGAAGAGGAGGAGGGGGAGCTCGAATCCGGGGGTGTCGTCGGCCGCTGCGGGGCCGGGGGGTGCCTGTCTGGCCGTGGTGCGGCCGGGGGGTGTCTGCTCGCCCGTGGTGCGGCCGGGGGGCGCCTGCTCGGCCGTCGCGCCGCCGGGGGGCGTGGTCCCGCTCCCGGCGCGGACCAGCGGGGCCTTCTCGGCCTTGGTGCGGCCGCCCTTCGACGTCTGCTCGCGCGATACCCCCTTGGCAGAGTCGACAACTTGGTTTACTTTCTTTTCGTCAACCATGTTGTCGATTTTAGGGGATGGTTCCGTGCGAGAGACCCACCAGGTGCGAGAGACGCACAAGAACGAGGCTGCCGACCTGCGGTTCGCCGAGCACACCCTTGACTCCGCCCCCGCCGCGTCCCGGCGGGCCATGTCGGGCGTGGTGGAGAACTTCGGGTTCCTGCCGCCGCTCGTGGCCAAGCAGGCCGAGTCGCCCGAGTTGCTGAACGGGTTCCTGCGGCTTAGCGCCATGTTCGAGAGCGTGACGATGGAGCCGGTCGCGCGCGAGGTGCTGATCATGACCGTGGCGGGCCGCAACGAGTGCGGGTTCTGCGTGCGCATGCACGCCGGGAAGCTGGCGAAGCTGGGCGCCGGGGAGGAGCTGATCGAGGACCTCGTCGCGCGGCGGCCCCTGCGTGAGGCGAAGTGGGAGGCCGTACGGGTGTTCACGCACGCCGTGCTGGACGGCGCCGGAGACGTGGACGCCGAACAGCTGGCCGCGTTCTACGCGCACGGGTACACCCGGCGCAACGCCCTGGAGGTCGTGCTCGGCATCGGCACGTACACCCTGTCCACCTTCGCCAACCGGCTGGTGGAACACGGGACTTCGCCGGAAGCGGTGCCTGCTGTTTCGTAGGGGGCGGCCCCTTACTTTCGGCAGGGGCGGCGCGGGGGCCGCGCTTCGTACGGTCCTTTCATGAGCCGAAACGCCAAGCGCAACCGCCGCCTCGCCGCCTCCTCCGTGGCAGCCGTCGCCGCCCTCGCCCTCACCGTCCCCGTCGCCTCCGCCGGGGGCGCCGGGGACGCCGCGTCCGGGGAACGGACCCCGTCCTCCGTCTCCGTAACGGCGCGGGAGCTGCGCCTCCCCGCACCCACGGGAGGGTTCGCCGTGGGGAAGAAGGTGTTCCACGTGGTGGACGAGGGGCGGGCCGACCCGTGGGTGCCGGCCGCCGGGGCGCGGGAGCTCATGGTGTCGATGCACTACCCCGCGCGGCGGGGGACCGGCGGCGCGCCCGCCCCGTACCTGGGGCCGGACGAAGCCCGGCTGCTGGTGGAGGGGATCAAGCGGCCCGACTTCCCGGCGGAGCTGGTCGGCGCGGCGCGCACGCACTCCCGTACGGACGCGCGCCCGGCGGCCGGCAGGCACCCGCTCGTCGTGCTCTCGCCCGGCTTCACCCTGCACCGCGGCACGCTCACCATGCTCGCCGAGGAGCTGGCCAGCCGGGGGTACGTGGTCGCGCTCGTGGACCACGCGTACGAGACCTTCGGGACCACTTTCCCCGGTGGCCGCACGCTCACCTGCGCCGCCTGCCGGTCCGGCCTCACGCGCCAGGTCCCGGAGGTACGGGCCGCCGACGCGTCCTTCCTCCTCGACCAGCTCCTGACCGGGCGCGGCGCGCTCGGCGAGGCCTTCGCGAAGACGGTCGATCCGCGGCGGATCGGCATGGCCGGACACTCGATCGGCGGGAACAGTTCCGCCGTCGCCATGGCCCGGGACGCCCGCATCAAGGCCGGGGTCAACCTCGACGGCGGCTTCTTCGACGCCACTCCCGGAGCAGGCATGAACGGCCGCCCCTTCCTCCTCCTGGGCACCGACGCCTCGCACCGCCCCGAAGACGACGGGGGCGGCGGCAAGTGGCGCGAGGCCTGGGACCGGATGGACGGGTGGAAGCGGTGGCTGACGGTGGCGGGGACCGGGCACTTCTCGTTCAACGACGTACCGGTGCTGGGCGCGCAGGCCGGGGTCGTCGACCCCGCCGCACCCCTCTCGGGCAAGCGGTCGGGCGAGATCACGGTGGCCTACACCGGGGCCTTCTTCGACCGCCATCTGCGCGGGATGCGGGCGCCGATCCTGGACGGGCCCACGGCCGCCCACCCCGAGGTCACCTTCCACCACCCCTCGTAGGGCCTGCGCCGCGCGCGTACCGGCGAAACCCCCCGGACGCGCCCGGGGGCCCCCCCCGGGCCCCGCGGCCCGGGGGGGCCGCGGTGGCTTTTAAAAAACAGACGCAGCCCACGACAAAATTTTTGTTGATATAAGTGGTCGCC
>NZ_JBHXRV010000066.1:0-42773 GCF_042716745.1 Streptomyces sp. NPDC058663 | reverse complement strand
CCCCCGCACCGGGGGCACGGGCGCGGCCCGTACACGTAGAACAGCGGCAGCGCGGCGACTAGCGCCGCGCCACGCCCTCCGCCCGCGCGGCGGTGGCCACCGCGGCGGTGACCGCCGGGGCGACGCGCTCGTCGAACGGGGAGGGGATGACGTAGTCGGGGGCGAGCTCGTTGCCCACGACGTCCGCCAGCGCGTTCGCGGCGGCGATCTTCATGCCCTCGGTGATCCGGGTGGCGCGCACCTGGAGGGCGCCCGCGAAGATGCCGGGGAAGGCGAGGACGTTGTTGATCTGGTTCGGGTAGTCCGAGCGGCCCGTGGCGACGACCGCCGCGTACTTGTGGGCGACGTCCGGGTGCACCTCGGGGTTCGGGTTGGCCATGGCGAACACGAACGCGTTCGGGGCCATCGAGGCGACCGCGGACTCCGGGACGGTACCGCCGGAGACTCCGATGAAGACGTCGGCGCCGGCCAGGGCCGACTCCAGGGAGCCGGAGAGGCCCGCCTTGTTCGTCAGCTCGGCCAGCTCGCGCTTGACCGGCGTCAGGTCGTCGCGGTCCGTGCTCACGATGCCCTTGCGGTCGGCCACGGCGACGTCGCCGAGTCCGGCCTCCAGGAGGAACTTGGCGATGGCGACGCCCGCGGCGCCCGCGCCGGAGATGACGCCGCGCAGGTCGCCCAGGTCGCGCTTGGTCAGCCGGGCGGCGTTGCGCAGGGCGGCCAGGGTGACCACGGCCGTGCCGTGCTGGTCGTCGTGGAAGACCGGAATGTCCAGGGCATCCTGGAGGCGGCGCTCGATCTCGAAGCAGCGCGGCGCCGAGATGTCCTCCAGGTTGATCCCGCCGAAGGAGGGGGCCAGCCGGACGACGGTCTCCACGATCTCGTCGGTGTTGGTGGTCGCGAGAGCGATCGGCACGGCATCCACGCCGCCGAACTGCTTGAAGAGGATCGCCTTCCCCTCCATGACCGGGAGGGAGGCCTCCGGGCCGATGTCACCGAGACCGAGGACCGCCGTACCGTCCGTGACGACGGCGACGACGTTCGACTTCCAGGTGTAGTCGTTGACCAGCTCGGGCTGCTCGGCGATGGCGGTGCACACTTTGGCGACACCGGGTGTGTAAGCGAGGGACAGGTCGTCCTTGTCGCGCACGGGGACGGTGGCCTGGATGGCCATCTTGCCGCCCCGGTGGAGCGCGAAGGCCGGGTCGAAGGGCTCATCCAGCCCAGCGCCCGTACCGGTTTCGGGATTGACGATCTCCGCTGCCATGTTCTTTTACCCCTTAATTCTTCATCAGTTGAGGGTGGCCACTCCTGGTTGAGGAGGGGTGGGCGGGTCCGCGTCCGCGCCCTGCCCTGGACGGGTTGGCCCGCCCTGGCAGGGGGAGGTACGAACGCGCGGGCGCGCCGCACACGCGCCCTGGGCCCCGGATGAGGGGTGTAAGGGTCCTTCTTACCGGACCAGGCACTTCGACGACGAGTCCGTATCGGTGCCGTGACCGATTACGGGCAGCTCGCCGAGGCGATGTGGGATGACTCATGGCCCGATGTCGGAAAACGTACCCACAAGTCGTGGCCTTGTCCCCTTTCGCGGCTTGTGAGGTATCCACATCGCGAGATGGGCCGCAGATTCTCCGGTCCCTGAGCCAACTTCCCGCAGAAGGTCCGGCCTTGATGTACCGGCCCGAAGAGGCACGGGGATCACCCGTTATCTGATTTTGACATGAGTGACGCCCTTATTGACCGGGTCCGAATGGCAAGATGCCGTCATCACACCTGGTCGCACCCCGGTCGTCCCACCCAGAGCCGCGTGCTCGACCACCGCGCCCTGCCCGGAACCACCGGGCGAAATGCCTGGAGCAACCGGGCGAAATGCTCGGAAACAGTGCCCCGGGCACCCCGTACGTCACACCCTCATCTGCCGGAGGACCCCCATGACCGCACGCACCCCCCGCCGCAAGGCCGCTCGTTCCCGCATAGCAGCGGTCGGCGCGCTCGCGGTCGCCGGAGCCCTGGTGCTCACCGGCTGCGGCGACCAGACCGGCGCCGGCGACGGCGAGAAGAGCGGCGGCGGCGACAAGGCCGCCAATGGCAACGCGCTGTTCGCCAAGCTCCCCGAGGCAATCCAGAAGAAGGGCACGCTGGAGATCGGCACCAACGCCGAGTACGCCCCGATGGAGTCCAAGGAGGGCGGCCAGATCGTCGGCGTCGACCCCGACATCGCCACCGAGATCGGCAAGAAGCTGGGCGTCAAGGTCAAGTTCACCGACGCCAAGTTCGACACCCTGGTCACCGGCGTGAACGCGGGCCGCTACGACGCCGCGATGTCCTCCATCACGGACACCAAGGCCCGCCAGGAGGGCCTGGACGACAAGGGCAAGAAGCTGGGCGCGGGCGTCGACTTCGTCGACTACTTCGTCGCCGGCACCGCCGTGTACGTCAAGAAGGGCAACGCCGCGGGCATCAAGTCCTTCGACGACCTGTGCGGCAAGCCGGTCGGCGTGCAGATGGGCACCACGTACGAGACGGCCCTGAAGACGCTGTCGAAGAAGTGCACGGACGGCGGCAACAAGGCCGTCGAAATCAAGTCCTTCGAGAACGACACCGAGGCCCAGACCCGGGTGCGGGCGGGCGGCGTGGTGGCCGGCGTCAACGACTACCCGGTGGCGGTCGACCTGGCCCGCAAGGCCGGCGGCGGCAACACCTTCGAGGTCGTCGGCGAGCAGTTCGAGGCGGGCCCGTTCGGCATCGCCGTGGACAAGAAGAACACCAAGCTGCGCGACGTGCTCAAGGAAGCGGTCGACGCGATCATCAAGGACGGCACGTACAAGAAGGTGCTGGAGAAGTGGGGCGCCCAGACCGGCGCGATCGAGGCCGCGGCCATCAACAGCGGCAAGTAGTCCCGACTCGTCCCGGCCGGCGCACACCGCCGGCGCGCACCCCGCACTCCGCGGGCGTGCCCCGCGCGTGCGGTGCCCGCGCCGGCCGCGCCGTACCTCTGAGCACCACTGAAGGGCAGTCGTCATGACTGAGAAGTTCAGCAAGGAGCCCGCCGACGCACCCCCCGGCGGGTCCGCCGCCCCGGCGTCCACGGACAGCGGATCCTCGGCCCCGGCGGCCAAGGACAGCGGATCTTCCGCCCCGGCGGCCAAGGACGGCGGGTCATCCGCCCCGGCGGCCACGGCGGTCATCGCGTCCTCGCCCCCGGGCGAGATCATCAAGGCCATCCCCGTGCGCCACTACGGGCGCTGGGTCAGCGGCGTGATCGTCATCGCGCTGCTGCTCCTGATCGGGTACTCGTTCTCCCAGGGCGACATCCAGTGGAGCGCGGTCGGCGACAAGCTCTTCGACGACACCGTCGTCGCGGGCGCCGGACGCACGCTGCTGATCAGCGTGCTCGCCATGGTGATGGGCGTGGTGCTCGGCATCGTGCTGGCCGTGATGCGGCTCTCCAAGAACCCGGTGACCAGCGGTGTCGCCTGGCTCTACATCTGGTTCTTCCGCGGCACGCCGGTCTACCTCCAGCTGCTGCTGTGGTTCAACCTGGCGCTGATCTTCCCCGTCCTCAATCTCGGTCCGCTGTACAAGGACGAGATGACGGACGTGATGACCCCGTTCCTGTGCGCGCTGCTGGGCCTCGGCCTGAACGAGGCGGCGTACATGGCGGAGATCTGCCGGGCCGGCCTGCTGGCCGTCGACGAGGGCCAGACCGAGGCCTCGCAGGCGCTCGGCATGAGCCAGGCCAAGACGCTGCGCCGGATCGTGATCCCGCAGGCGATGCGGGTGATCGTGCCGCCGACCGGCAACGAGTTCATCAACATGCTGAAGACCTCGGCGCTGGTGTACGCGGTGACGTACAACGAGTTGCTGCGCTCGACGTCGGCGATCGGCTCGACGTCGTACGCCGTGATGGAGATGTTCTTCGTCGCGGCCATCTGGTACCTGGTGATGACGAGCGTCTTCAGCGTCTTCCAGTTCTACCTCGAGCGGCGTTACGCCCGGGGCTCGCTGCGCTCGCTGCCGGCCACCCCGCTCCAGAAGATCAAGGCAAACATGCTGAGCCTCAGCGGCAGGGGTGGAGTCCGATGAGCACCATGGTGAAGGCCGAGAACGTCCACAAGTCGTACGGCCACGTCGAGGTCCTCAAGGGGATCGACCTGGAGGTCGCCACCGGTGAGGTGTTCTGCCTGGTGGGCCCCTCGGGCTCCGGCAAGTCCACCTTCCTGCGGTGCATCAACCACCTGGAGAAGGTCAACGCGGGCCGGCTCTCGGTCGACGGCCAGCTGGTCGGCTACCGGCAGAAGGGCGACAAGCTGTACGAGCTGAAGGACAGCGAGGTCGCCCGTCAGCGCCGGGACATCGGCATGGTCTTCCAGCGCTTCAACCTCTTCCCGCACATGACGGCGCTGGAGAACGTCATGGAGGCGCCGGTCCAGGTCAAGGGCGAGACCAAGTCCGTCGCCCGCGAGCGGGCCGTGCGGCTCCTGGACCGGGTCGGCCTCGGCGACAAGGCGGGCAACTACCCCGCCCAGCTCTCCGGCGGCCAGCAGCAGCGGGTGGCCATCGCGCGCGCACTGGCGATGGAGCCGAAGCTGATGCTCTTCGACGAGCCGACCTCGGCGCTCGACCCCGAGCTGGTGGGCGACGTCCTGGACGTGATGCGCTCGCTGGCGGAGGAGGGCATGACGATGATCGTCGTGACGCACGAGATGGGCTTCGCCCGGGAGGTCGGGGACTCCCTGGTCTTCATGGACGAGGGCGTCGTCGTCGAGGCGGGACACCCGCGCGAGGTGCTGACGAATCCGCAGCACGACCGGACGAAGTCGTTCCTGTCGAAGGTGCTGTAGGGCTCGGGCGAGCCCCGGGGTGGTGCTCCTGTGGGGGCGGTACGGATCTCCGTACCGCCCCCACAGCCGTGCCCGGCCAACACCCCGCCGCCGCGCCTGGCCCACGCCCCCACCGCGTCTCCCGGCAGTCCCTACTTCACCGCGAGCACCAGGGAGTCCGAGGGCGAGGCCCACACCGCGCGGGCCTCCGCGAACCCGGCGGCGCGCAGGGTCGCCGCGTGCCAGTCCAGTGAGGGGGTCTCACCGTCCGCGTGCTCCCCGAAGATCGCGAACCGCTCGGCGGTCGGGCCGGCCAGCAGCTGGTCGGCGGCGGCCAGTTGCCACCACTGGGCCCAGTCCTTGACGCCGTCCGCCTTCGTCCGTTCCATCGCCGCGTGCCGCAGCGCGCGCTCGGCGGCGTTGATGCGGGGTGTGGAGGTGTCCTTCATCCGGTCCGCGTTCATGAACACCCCGCCCTCGCGCACGAGTTCACCGAGCTGCGAGTAGAGGGTGGCGAGCGGCCCCAGCTTCAGCCAGTGCAGGGCGGTGGCGGTAAGTACCGCGTCGTACGTCTCGTACGGGAGCTTGGCGCGCCACTGGGGGTCCATCAGGTCGGCCGTCACGAACTGCACCCGTGCGTCCCCCTCGAAGGTGCCGCGCGCGATGGTCAGCAGTGCGGGATCGAGATCGACACCCGTGCTGGTCGCCTCGGGGAACCGCCGGAGCAGCCTGTCCGTGATACTTCCCGTACCGCACGCGAGGTCGAGCACCCGGGCCCTCGGCCCGACGCACGCCTCCACCATGTCGAGCATCACCCTGAACCGCTCCTCGCGGTCGGGCATGTACCACTCCTGCTGCCGGTCCCAGCCCGTCTGCCAGGCCTGCCAGTCAGCGCCACCGTCCGCCGCACCGCTCACGGCACCCGACATGGAAACCACCCACTCTCGTAATACCCTCGACCTCGAACCGCCTATTACTTAGACGCTCGCGCCGAGACTAGACCGCCCCAGTAAGGACTACAAGTGGAACTGGCCTATTACGCGGACTACGCCGTACGCCTGGTGAACAGCGAGGAGCCGGCCCGCAACAAGGACGCCCTGACCACCGTGGAGGCCGTACGCGACCTGTTCGGTGCCAACCAGCAGGCGGCGCGGCGCGCGACCGACGCGGACGTCACCCGCTTCCGGTCGGTACGGGCCCGGCTGCGCGCCGTCTTCGAGGCGGCCGACACCGACGACGAGACCCTCTCCGTCGACCTCCTGAACTCGCTCCTGCTCGAATTCCCGGTGAGCCCGCAGATCTCGGGGCACCAGACCCGCAAGGACGACGGCCGCCCCGACTGGCACATGCACCTCGCCGACCACCCCTCGAACGCGACCGCGGGCTACGCGGCGATCGCGACGATGGGCCTGGCCTTCCACCTCACCGAGCACGGCGCGGACCGGCTCGGCCTGTGCCGGGCACTGCCGTGCCGCAACGCCTACCTGGACACCTCGACCAACCGCTCCCGCCGCTACTGCTCCGACCGCTGCGCGACCCGCGCGAACGTCGCCGCCTACCGGGCCCGCAAGCGCCTGGAGACGGAACGGTCCGCCAGCACCGGCCGCACCGCCGACACCAGCCACGAGACCACCGTCCCCACCGACCGCTGACGCCCCGCCTGCACCGGCCGGTACCTGCCGCGCACCCGCCCCAGCACCAGCGAGGGCGGCACGGGCCCGAAGGCCCGTGAGTCGACCACCTCGGCGTCCGGGTTGTCCCCGAGCACCCACCACCCTCCCTCCCTGCGCTCGACGACCCGCTTCACGACCAGCAGGTCCTGCTGCAACGGGTGCCGCATGATCACCACGTCACCCGGCCGGACCTGCGTGCCGTAGTGCACCAGCGCCCGGTCCCGGTGCAACAGCGTGGGCACCATCGAGTGCCCCGTCACCTCGGCGATTCCGAACGGCGCCCCTGCCTCCTGCCCCGGGGGCGGCGGCTCCCGGAACTCCGTCCCCGAGGCCGGCGGCTCGCGCTGCTCCAGCCCCGAGGCCGGCGACTCGCACCGCTCCAGCCCGTCCCGCGCCCGCCCGCTCTCCGTCATCTGCGGCACCTCCCGGTTCCTGTTCCCACCGCCCCCTGGTCCCATAGTGACCCGGGACTTTTGACGTAAGCCCATGGGGGCACTCGCGAAAAGCCCTTCCTCACGGAGTAATCTCCCCCTTGAGAAGACGATCACGAGGAAGGATGCGATGCACATGCTCTCCCGCCTGTTCGCCCCCAAGATCAAGGTCAGCGCCCACTGCGACCTCCCCTGCGGTGTGTACGACCCCGCCCAGGCCCGTATCGAGGCGGAGTCGGTCAAGGCCGTCCAGGAAAAGATGGCCGCCAACGACGACGCGCACTTCCAGGCGCGCGCCGTCGTCATCAAGGAGCAGCGCGCGGAGCTCGCCAAGCACCACGTCTCGGTGCTGTGGAGCGACTACTTCAAGCCGCCGCACTTCGAGAAGTACCCGCAGCTGCACCAGCTGGTGAACGACACCCTGAAGGCCCTCTCGGCCGCCAAGGCGTCCACGGACCCGAAGACCGGCGAGAAGGCCCTTGAGCTCATCGCCGAGATCGACCGCATCTTCTGGGAGACCAAGAAGGCCTGACGCCTCCTCCGTCCCGGCCGGGCCCCACGCCCTGCCGCGCTCGGTGACCGCACCCGGTCTGACCGCACCCGGTCCGCAGTCCGCCCCTCGGGGCGTTCCTGGCGGGCCGGGTGCGGTCTTTGGCGGGCCGGGCGGGCTGCTCCGGGCGGGCCTCACGCGCCCTGGCGCCCGGGGGCACCCGCGGCCGGACTTGGAAACCTTTTGGTGCTCGCCGTACGTTGACGCCCGGGCGGGGGCGCGGTGGATCACGGCGCTCCGGGATGCCTGCGGCGCGAAGGGCGCACGGCACGGGACGGCGAGACGCAGATGGAGACCACGGTGGCAGCGACGGTGCGGGACAGCGGTGCGGCGGCCACGCGGACACCGTCGTGGGCGGCGGCCGGGCGAATACCGTACGACCGGGTGTCCGTACTGCGGCGCCGGCTGCCCGGGCCCAGGGCTGTCGCCTGGTCGGTGACCGGTCTGTTCTTCGTGCTGTACGCCACGGTCGCCGTTCTGCGCAACAACCGCATGCTCAACGCCGGTTTCGACCTCGGCATCTTCGAGCAGGCCATCGCCGCCTACGCGCGCGGGCAGGCTCCGATCGTCGAGCTGAAGGGGCCGGGGTTCAACCTCCTCGGCGACCACTTCCACCCGATCCTGGTGCTCGTCGCGCCCGTCTACCGGCTCTTCCCGAGCGGGGTCACCCTGCTCGTCGTGCAGTCGGCGCTGCTCGCGCTGGCCTGTTTTCCGCTGACCCGGTGGGCGCACCGCGCGGTCGGGCCCGTCGCCGCGCTGGTGGTGGGGTGCGGTGTCGGGGCGTCCTGGGGGGTCGTGTCGGCGGCGGCGAAGGACTTCCACGAGATCGCGTTCGCGGTGCCTCTGCTGGCGTTCAGCGCGGTCGCGCTGGGGCAGCGGAGGTGGTGGGCGGGGGCGCTGTGGGCGACGCCGCTGCTGCTGGTCAAGGAGGACCTCGGGCTCACCCTCGCCGCCGTCGGCGCGTACATCGGCTGGCAGGCGCTGCGGGAGCGGCGGGCCGCGCGGCCCGCGACACCGCCCGCCGGTACCCGTTCCCGTCTTCTGCTGGGAGCGGGGGTGGTGGTTCTCGGAGTGGCGGGCACCGCGGTGGAGATGCTGGTGCTGCTTCCCGCGATGAATCCCAGTGGCGCGTTCGCCTACTGGAACCAGATACCGGGCGACGGGGCCTCCCCGTCGGGGAACGTGCTCCAGCTCGCCCTGGGTGTCCTGTGGCCGCCGATGAAGTGGCTGCTGCTGCTCATGCTGGCGGCGCCGGTCGCCTTCGTCGGCGTGCGTTCGCCGTTGCTGCTGCTCTGCGTGCCGACGCTCGCGTGGCGGTTCGTGGCGGGCAACGAGCACTACTGGCAGCCCGGTTTCCACTACAGCGCGATCCTGATGCCGGTGCTCTTCGCGGGTTTCGTGGACGTACTGAGCCGTCGCAAGGACCTGCTCAGCGGTCCGCGGCGCCGCCGGGCACTCGCCTTCTCGGCCGCCTTCACCGCGGTGACCGCGGCTGTCTACCCGCTGCACGACCTGGTCCTCCCGTCCTCCTGGCAGACCCCCCGCCATGTCACCGTGGCCCGCGAAATCCTCGATCTCATCCCGGACGGCGACACGGTGGCGTCCTCCAACCGCCTTGCCCCGATGCTCACTTCACGCACCACGGTGAGCCTGGTCTGCTACGGGACGGGACCCGACCCCGCCCACCCGACAGCCCTTCCGGCCGATCCGCCGCGCTGGGTGGTCTCGGACCGCACGGACCCGACGGTCAAGGTGCCCTGCCCGACCGCCCGTACGGAACAGATGCTCCGGCTCTACCGCGAGCACGGCTACGTCGAGGTGACGGAGCGGGACGGCATCACCCTCCTGCGCAGGCCGTAGCCCGCAACGGCGTCCCGCACCCCGGCCGCACCGGCGTCCCGCACCCCGGCCGCACCGGCGTCCCGCGCCCCGGCAGCCGCACCGGCGTCCCGCGCCCCCGGCCGCAACGGCTACCCGCCCCCGCCACCCCTGCGTCACAGCCCCGCCACAGCCTCGTCATGGCTGGTCAACCGGGGTGTACAGGCCTCCGCCCCACGGCAGAATCGGAGCCATGCGCATGCCACGTACCGCCGCCGCGGCCCTCTTCCTGGCCGTCCTGGCCACCCTGACCACCGCCTGCTCGGCCGAGCCCCACGACGGCCCGCCGCCCAGCCGCCCCACCGGCGCCGCCACCCCGGTGGCCACTCCCACGCTCAAGGCCAAGAGCCCCGCGGCCCGCGCCTGCGCCAAAGCACTCGGCGACAAGCTGACCGACCGGGCCGACCCCAAGCGGGACATCGTCAAGCCGCCCGTCTGCGACGGGCTGTCGAAGGGCGAGTACGGCCAGGAGTACGCGGACGCCGTACGCAAGGCCAACTCGGTGGCCGACATCCTCCAGGACGGCAAGGTGCCAGGAGAGGGCGCGAAGCAGTAGCCCGGCGGCGGGTGACGACCGCCGCCGGAGAGAGAAGTTCCGGGTGCGCCACGCATGACCCCCTTACCCCGGGGCACGCGTCCGTACGAGGGCCCTGCCACGTTCCCCCGTCGTGGCGGGGCCCTCCTGTGTGTGCCTCAGCTCCGGCCCACGCGCCGGGGGGTTACGCCGGCGCCGCCTCCAGCAACGGGCTCCCCGCCCTGCGCAGCCACTCCCGGTATCCCTCCGCGCGCAGTGCCGCGTCGCGGTAGGCCGTTTCCAGGTCCTCGTACAGCAGGGGGAACTCCGGCAGGCCCGGCCTGGCGGCCAGGAGCAGGCGTACGCCCAGGGGGTCGTCGCGCAGGGGGCGGATGGCCATGTCGTCGCGGGGGCCCGAGGTGGGCTGGCAGGGGGCGACCGCCTCGCCGATCACGATGAGGGACGAAGCGGTCAGGTAGTCGCCGTGCAGTAACGGGGGGTTGAGACCGGCGGCGGCCAGGACGCGGCGCAGACCGTCGCGTTCACCGTCGACGCTGGGGTCGACCATCCAGCGGTCGGCGGCCAGATCGGCGAGGTCGACCACGGGAGCGGCGGCGGCCGGGTGGTCGACGGCGAGGGAGACGAACTGGGGCTCCCGGTCGAGGAGTACGCGGATCTCCAGGCCGGGCGGCAGCCGCAGCGGGCACCCCTCCACCTCGTGCACGAACGCCACGTCCAGCGAGCCCGCCGCCACCATCCGCAGCAGCGTGTTGGCGGAGACGTCGACGTGGAGGGTGGTGTCGGTGTCCGGGAGGCGCAGCCGGAGTCCGCGCAGCCAGCCGGCGACGACCCGGCTGGCCGTGGAGCCGATGCGCAGAGTGGGCCCGCCCTGCGTGCTGAGGGCGGCTTCGGCGCGGGTCTCCGCGATGAGCGCGCTCATGCCGTCGACCAGGGGGCGGGCCCTGCTGAGCAGGGTCTGGCCGAGCGGGGTGGGGCGGCAGCCGGTGCGGCGGCGGGAGAAGAGCTCGGCGCCAAGCGAGTTCTCGATGCGGCGCAGCTGGGTGGTCAGGGAGGGCTGACTCATGCCCAGCACGCGGGCTGCCTTGTGCAGGCTGCCCGCGTCGGCGATCGCGCACAGCGCACGAAGGTGTCTCACTTCGAGCTCCATGGGCCAGAGAGTAGGACGGGCCATGCGGCGGCACCAGATGCCTCCGGAAAGCGGAGCCGGCAGGTGGCTTGATCTGTACGGGGGTTGGCGGACGGGCCGGGGGCGTGGGGTGGTGGACGGGCCGGGCGTGAGGTGGCGGGCGGACCGGGGCCTGAGGTGGCGGACGGACCGGGGCGTGGTCGGCTCCCGTGTTGGCGGGCCCGTTGAGCGGAGTTCACCGGGGGGATGTCACCGGGCTATCACCGTTTGACATCATCCCCGGCTGCCCGCGGCTCCTCCACACTCTCCCCAGTCCCACTCGCAAGTCCCCATCCCCAGCCCGGACCCCACCGGGCACGGACCAGCAGGGAGACCCCCCACATGAGATTCCCCCGCACCCTTCTCGCCACCGCCGCCGGTCTCGGCCTCGCCGCGGTCGGCGCGGCCCCCGTCGCCAACGCAGCTCCCGCGGGCCAGGCTTCGGCGCCGGCCGCCGCGTACTCCGCGTACGAGCAGTCCAAGGAGAACGCGGCCGCGACCAAGGCGTTCCAGCAGGCCGTCTGGAAGGAGGTGGCCAAGCAGCGGGCCGCGAACCCGGGCATCCAGGTCGTCACGGTGCGCTACAACGCGTCGAGCGCGCCGTCCTTCCGTACCCAGATAGCCCGTTCCACCCAGATCTGGAACAGCTCGGTCACCAACGTGAAGCTCCAGGAGAGCACGTCCGGCGCCAGCTTCAGCTACCGCGAGGGCAATGACCCGCGCGGCTCGTACGCCAGCACCGACGGGCACGGCCGCGGCTACATCTTCCTGGACTACCGGCAGAACCAGCAGTACAACTCCACCCGCGTCACCTCCCACGAGACCGGTCACGTCCTCGGTCTCCCCGACCGCTACTCCGGCCCGTGCAGCGAGCTGATGTCCGGCGGCGGCCCCGGCCCCTCCTGCCAGAACGCCACCCCGAACGCGCAGGAGCGCGCCCGGGTCAACCAGCTGTGGGCCAACGGTCTCGCCGCCGCGATGAACTCCGCACGGTGACGGAAGAGCGCTGCCACGCACGCTGACGCGCGCAGGGTGACACGCACGCTGACGCGCGCACGGTGACAGACGCACGCTGAGCCACCCCACGGGCACCCCTCCGCCGCCGGCCGAAGCGGCGGAGGGGTGCCCGTGCGTGTGCGGGGCGGCATGCGCGCAGGGGGCGCGGAGCTATGTGGTCAGCCCGTCGGGGCCACCGGCTGCGGTGGCCTGAAGTCGCCCTGCACGTGGATGAGCGCGGCGGCCGGCGGCGGGAAGGGGCCGCGGTGGCCTGTGCCCGTCGCGCCGTCCGGACGGCGCTCGAAGTCCGGGCAGCGGTGGGTCTCCTGCACGGAGCCCGCGCGCCGGTCCCACAGCAGGGCGACGCCCTCCGCGCCCTCGGCCGCGCGGTAGGCGTCCTTGGCGTCGCGGAAGCAGCCGAGTCCGCCGAAGAGCGGGGTCGCGGTGGCCGGGGAGTAGTCGGAGAAGGCGCACGAGAGACAGGACTTGAGGTAGGAGCCCGGCGACAGCTGCCGTTGGATGTCGGCGAGGGCGGCGGCGAATCCGCTCGCGGCGAGCCCGGACTCGTACTGCGCTCCGTCGAAGTACAGGGCGAGCCCGAGGTGCAGACGGTCCGGTCCCGGGCCGCCGGCCGGGTCGGGGCGGCCGAGGGTGAGCAGGCAGCGCAGGGCGGCCCGGTGGACCGTTCCGGCGTCGTACACCGGCATCGGTATGTCCCACTCCAGTACGCAGCCGCACAGCGCGCCCTCGGCGCTCAGGGTGAAGCCGGCCTCGTCCGGGGGCGGTTCGGCCGTCGGCAGCAGCGCGTCGAAGCTGGTGCCGGTGAACTCGACGTCCCTGATGCGGGCACGCAGAAGGTGCCCGTCGGTGCTGATGGCGAGGGCTTGGGTACCGGTGCGATCGCGGTACCAGCCGACCCATGACTCTCCTGTCATGGGCGGGACTTTAGTGCTTCGGCGAGGGCCGCCGATCAAGGACGGCCACCGCGGCGCACTGCCGGCGGCGGCCGCCCCGGCCCGGGGTCACCGGACCTTGCGGTACGTCGAGACGATCGCACCGTTGTCGAAGGTCCGGCAATCCGCCAACTCGTAGCGGCGCGGGGCGAATCCGGCGGACGCCATGGGCACGCCGGAGCCGACGAGGAGCGGGTACGTCTTGATGATCAGCTCGTCGATCTCGTCGATCAGCCGGCCGGCGATCTCGCCGCCGCCGCAGAGGTAGATGCCGAGTCCGCCTTCCTCGGCCTTCAGCTCGCGCACCTTGCCGACCAGGTCTTCCCGGATCAGCTCGACGGCCGGGTCCGGGTACGCGGTGAGGGTGCGGGAGGCGACGTACTGCCGCAGGTGCGCGTACGGGCTGGTGACGCCCTGGTCGTACGCGACCTGGTTGCTCCTGCGGCCCTGGATGACGGTGTCGAACCGGGTCAGCGGCCTGTCATGGATGCCGAAGTGCTTGCGGGCGAGGGTGGGCAGGGTGTCGGCGAACTCGTCGCACATGAAGCGGTGGTACTCACCGCTCGCCAGTTGCTCGAAGAACGCGCCGTCGCCGGTGTCCGGGTGGCCGATGAAGCCGTCGAGGGACGTGGCGATGTAGTAGGTGAGCTTGCGCAAGCGGGTCAGCCCTTCAGCCGGGAGTAGGTGAGCACGGTGGTGCCGTTGGCGAACGTCCTGGTGGAGTCGAGTGCGAAGGAACGCACGTCGAACCCGGCGGTGAAGAGCCGGACTCCGTCGCCCAGGACGACCGGGTAGAGCTTGAGGACGATCTCGTCGATCTCGTCGAGGAGCTGGCCCGCGAGGTGGCCGCCGCCCGCGAGGTAGATGCCGAGTCCACCTTCCTCGGCCTTCAGCTCCCGTACCTTCGCGGCGACGTCGCCGGACACGAGCTCGACGTCGGGCGACGGGGAGGGGCCGGCCTCGGCGAGGCTGCGGGACACCACGTACTGGCGCAGGTGCGCGTACGGGCTGGGAAGGTCGATGTCCAGGGCGGCCTGGTAGGTGGTACGGCCCTGGAGCATGGTGTCGAAGTGCGTGTTGGGCCGGTCGTCGGCCCCGAAGTGCCGGCGGATGTGGGTCGGAATGCACTCCGGGTACTCGCCGATGAGGAAGTCCTTGAGGAACTCCTCACTGACCGGGTACGCGTCGATGCTGAGGTCGGGGGCGGCGATGAAGCCGTCGATGGACATACCGACGAAGTACGAGAGCTTGCGCAAGCGAGATCCTTTTCACGGGGAATCCGGGAGTGTGGCAGGCGTCCGCCCGAACCACGACAGCTATAGTGCTTCAGGTGTAGTGGTTGTGCAAGCCTTTTCCGCGGGAAGATCGGAAGGCTCCGGTGAGACTCAAGTCAGGAAGTGGAAACCGCCCATGGCCAGGAACCCCGAACGCAGGACCGCACTGCTGGACGCCGCCATCGAGATGCTCGCGGCGGAGGGGGCGCGTGGGCTGACCTTCCGCGCGGTGGACGCCCGCGCGGGCGTGCCCACCGGCACCGCGTCCAACTACTTCGCCGACCGGGACGCGCTGTTCGGGCAGATCGCGGGCCGGGTGCACGAGCGGATGACGCCCGACTCCGCCGCGTTCGCCGGTCTGCTGGCCCGCGAGCCGTCCCGGGAGCTGGTCAAGGACTTCATGCACGAGCTGGTGCGCCGGATCAGCGCGGAACGCTCCGGCTATCTGGCGCTGCTGGAGCTGCGGCTGGAGGCCACCCGGCGGCCGGCTCTGCGCGAGGCGCTGACCCGGACGCTGGGCGGCGACTTCCAGGGGAACGTGCAATTCCACCAGGAGAGGGGGCTGCCGGGCGACGCCGAGGACATGCAGGTGCTGTTCCTGGCGATGACCGGGCTGCTGCTCGAACACTTCACGCTGCCCGACGTCATGACCGGCTCCCCGGAGGTGCTCGACGCGCTGGTGGAGCGGGTGGTGGAGCGCATCATCCCGGAGAAGTAGCGGTCCCCTCGGCGGCCCCGAGGTGGCGTCCGCGACGTGGCGTCGCCGAAGCGCTGCCCCCGAAGCGATGCCCCCGACGTGGCCCCCGAAGCGGTGTCCCCGACCTGGCGTCCCCCCGCCGGACCGGAGAAGCACGGACCGCTCAGCCCCGCGGGGCCCGCCACATCGGGTACATCAGCGGCCCGCCGTCCGGCAGCCGCAGCGGCGTCGCGTGGTCGTCAAAGCCCAGGCGCCGGTACAGCTCGCGGCTGCGGGCGGTGCTCGCCTCCAGGTACGCGGCCCGCCCCTCGCGGTCGCAGCGCTCCAGCACCGGGTCCAGCAGCGCCGAGCCCAGGCCCTCGCCCTGCCGGTCCGGGTCCACGCCGATCATCCACAGATAGGCGTGCGCCTCGTGGTGCGGGTGGAGCTTCGCGGGGAGATGGGCGATCAGCTCGATGCGTTCGTTGTCCGGGTCGACGGCGGCGCGCAGCCGGGCGGCACCGTCGTCGGCCTCGGGCTCCCCCGCCGGGATGTCCAGCCACAGGGCCGCGGCCGCACCCTCGTCCGCCAGGTCCACCCGCCCCTCGGCGAGCACGAGGTCGACGAAGGTCCCCATCATCAGCGGGTGCGCCCGTTCGCGCTGCTCGGGCCCGGGGAAGATCCAGGAGCTGACCGGGTCTTCCCGGAACGCCCTGTGCAGCAGGTCCCGCACCACGTCCCGGTCCGCCTCGCCGGCCTGCCGTATTCGTACGCCCATGCCCGTCTCCGTCTCCGTAACCCGCAACTGTCGTCACTGATCTTAGAGTTGACGGCACGGAACGGCCGGGGCTTGCGGTAAGGCGGCAGCGGTACGAGGGCGGGCCCGGCGGGAGTGTCCCGCCGGGCCCGCACCATGAACCCGTACCGCGACTACGGCCTCAGCGCGTGCGCCGGGTGACGAACTCCGCGAGCGCCAGCAGTTCGTCCGCCGCCCCCAGGTCCGGCACCGCCCGCGACAGGTGCTGCACCGCCCTGGCCATCCGGTCCGCGGCCTGGCTCTGCGCCCAGTCCCGGCCCCCGGCCCGCTCCACGGCGTCGGCGGCCCTGCGCACCGCGGCGGCGTCCATGGCGGGGCCCCGGTAGAGCTCCGCCAGTTCCTCGGCGGCCGGTGAGCCCGAGGCCATCGCCGCCACCACGGGCAGCGACTTCTTGTGGGCGGCCAGGTCGGCCCCGGCGGGCTTGCCGGTGTGCGCCGGGTCGCCCCAGATACCGATCAGGTCGTCGATCAATTGGAAGGCGAGGCCCGCCTCCCTGCCGAACGCGTCCAGTGCCTCGACCTCCTCCTCCCCGGCCCCCGCGTACAGCCCGCCGAGCGCGCACGCACAGCCCAGCAGGGCGCCCGTCTTGGCCTCGGCCATGGTCAGGCACTCGTCGATGGTGACGTCCTGCGGCGCCCTGTTCTCGAACGCGCAGTCCGACTGCTGGCCCGCGCACAGCTCGATGACGCAGGCGGCGAGCCGGGCGGCGGCCTTGGCGGAGGCCGGGTGCGGGTCCTCGGCGAGCAGTTGCAGCGACAGGGCGCACAGGGCGTCCCCCGTGATGATCGCGTCGGGTATGCCGAAGACCGTCCAGACGGTGGGCCGGTTCCTGCGGGTCGGGTCCTCGTCGATCACGTCGTCGTGCATCAGGGTGAAGTTGTGCGCCAACTCCACCGCCGCTGCGGCCCGTACGGCCTGCTGCGGGTCGCCGCCGAGCGCCTGGGCGGCGGCCAGGACGAGGGCGGGCCTGATCGCCTTGCCCGTCGTCCCGTCGTCCGGGGTGCCGTCCGCCTGCTCCCAGCCGAAGTGGTAGCGGGCGATCCGGCGGACCTGTCCGGGCAGCGACTCGACCGTTGCCCGGAGGCGGGGGTCGACGGCCGCCCGGGTACGGGCGAGGAGATCCGCCGCCCCTTCCGCGCCGCCTCCCTGGCTGCCCGTCGCGTGGATCGTGGTCATGGTCAAAGCCAACTCCTCCCGTCCCGGGGGTGCGGTGCACCTCGCACCGCACCCCCGCACACCCCGAACCCCCCTTTGCCCCCTCGGGCCGTCCCCTCCTGTTCCGCCCGAAGGGGCTCAGCTCCACCGTCCGATCTCGACGTTCTCCAGGACGCCGAGGGCGTCGGGCACCAGCACGGCTGCCGAGTAGTACGCGGTCACCAGGTACGAGATGAGGGCCTGCTCGTCGATGCCCATGAAGCGCACCGAGAGGCTCGGTTCGATCTCGTCCGGGATGCCGGCCTGCTGGAGTCCGATGACGCCCTGCTCCTCCAGCCCCGTACGCATGCAGATGATCGACGTCGTGCGGGCGTCGCTGATCGGGATCTTGTTGCAGGGGAAGATCGGCACCCCGCGCCAGGACGGGATCCGGTTGCCGGAGATGTCGACGGAGTCCGGGTTGAGGCCCCGCTTGTTGAACTCGCGGCCGATCGCGGCGATCGCCTTCGGGTGTGCCAGGAAGAACTTGTTGCCGCGCCGCCGCGAGAGCAGCTCGTCCAGGTCATCGGGGCTGGGCACGCCGTCGTGCGGCTGGAGGCGCTGCCCGTAGTCGCAGTTGGCGAGGAGGCCGAACTCCTTGTTGTTGACCAGCTCGTCCTCCTGGCGCTCGCGGAGCGCCTCGACGGTGAGCCTGAGCTGCTGCTCGGTCTGGTTCATCGGGGTGTTGTAGAGGTCCGCCACCCGGGTGTGGACCTTCAGCACGGTCTGCGCGACGGAGAGTTCGTACTCGCGCGGCGCCGCGTCGTAGTCCACGAAGGTGTGCGGTACGACGGCTTCGCCGACATGGCCGGCGGAGAGGTCGATGCACGCCTCGCCGTACTTGTTGGTGCGCTGGCGCGGCAGCTCCCGCACCGCCGCCAGGTGGTCGCGCAGCGAGTGCGCCCGGTCGGCGAGGGTACGTACGTCGTTCCTGCTCAGGGCGAGCACGGTGCACGCGGTCGCGGCCTTCGCGGTGTACCCCCAGCTGGCGTCGTCCTCGACGAGCGCCTGGTCGCCGAAGTACGCGCCGTCCGCGAGGACGCCGAGCACCTGCTCCTCGTCGTAGGGCCCGGCGCCGATCTTCTCCACCCGGCCGTGCGCCAGCAGGTAGACGGTGTCCGCCGCCTCACCCTGGGTGGCGATGACCTCCCCCGCCGCGAACTCCCGCTGCTCGCAGCGCTGGGCCAGCTCCCGGAGCACCTCGCTGTCGCCGTACGTCCGCAGTGCGGGCAGCTCGCCCAGCTCCCCCGGGACGACGGACACGCTGCTGCCGGTCTGGATGAAGGTGACGCGTCCGTCGCCGACCGCGAAGCTGAGCCTGCGGTTGACCCGGTACGCACCGCCCTGGACCTGCACCCACGGCAGCATCCGCAGCAGCCAGCGGGAGGTGATCTCCTGCATCTGCGGGGCGGACTTGGTGGTGGTCGCCAAGTTCCGCGCGGCGGCCGTACCGAGACTCTGCTGCGGCGGCTGCTGCTGTTCGCGGATTTCGGAACCTGCCTCGACCGACATCTGTCTCCCTTTCGATACTGCTCTCGATCATGCGCTGACCTGCGCAAGTAGCCTTTCATCACCGGGAGTTGATGCGCCATTACACAAAAGAGTGTGACTAGATCACCGGTGAAGGGGGAAGAGCGCGCGACGGGATTGACCCGCCGAGGGTGCGCGTGCGGGTTTTCGGCTACGCGCCGTAGCGACCGAACGGCACCGGAGTCCCTCCGTCCGCACCCCGGCGAACTCCGGTCGGCTGTTTCCGGCCGCTTCCTCACGGCGGGCCTCCGCTGCGCGACGGCCGGGCCCCGCCCCTGACCGGCCACCGGCCGAGCCGCCGCCGCACCGGCCGGCGCACGGGGCCCAGGAGCCCTGTCCGGATCGGCTCGCACACTGTGCGAGCGAGGTGTAGCGGAATCCCCGTCTCCGGTACAAGCAGTACAGACAGTCACGGGCTTCTCGCCGTGACCGGCCTCCGGACGAGGAGTCAGCATGGCCAAACCGCTCTCCGCCAACGCCTTCCTGACCAGCCTGCGGATGGAGGGGGTGACCGTCGTCGAAGTCGGCGACTGGCGCAACCACAACCGCGCGGGACACGGCCCCTGGGGCCCGGTGCACGGGGTGATGATCCACCACACCGTCACCCGGGGCACCGCGGCCACCGTCCGCATCTGCCGCGACGGCTACCAGGGCCTGCCGGGCCCCCTCTGCCACGGCGTGATCGCCAAGGACGGGCGGGTCCACCTCGTCGGGTACGGGCGGGCCAACCACGCCGGACGCGGCGACGACGACGTACTGCGCGCGGTCATCGCCGAGAAGCGCCTCCCGCCGGACAACGAGGCCAACACCGACGGCAACCGCCACTTCTACGGCTTCGAGTGCGAGAACCTCGGCGACGGCGAGGACCCCTGGCCCGAGGCCCAGCTCAAGGCCATCGAGCGCGTCTCGGCGGCCATCTGCCGCTCACACTCCTGGAGCGAGCGCTCGGTCATCGGCCACCGGGAGTGGCAGCCGGGCAAGGTCGACCCGCGCGGCTTCACCATGGACTGGATGCGCGGCCGGATCCGCGACCGGCTGAAGTAGCAGGTCACCGGGGTCAGGGGTGGTGGCCGGGCCGCCGTGCACCGGCACAATGGGCGGGTGCCGTCCGACGAGTTGCGCCCGCTGCTGCCCTCCCCCCTCACCGAGGTGGCGGACGAGCGGTTCGGCCGCCACGGGGTCCGGCTGTTCCTCAAGCGCGACGACCTGATCCACCCGGACCTGCCCGGCAACAAGTACCGCAAACTGGTGCCCAACCTGCGGGCCGCCGCCGGGCGCCCGCTGCTCACCTTCGGCGGCGCCTACTCCAACCATCTGCGGGCCACCGCGGCGGCGGGCCGGCTGTTCGGGTTCCCCACCGTCGGCGTGGTCCGCGGCGACGAGCTGGCCGGCCGCCCGCTCAACGCCTCCCTGGCCCGGTGCGCGGCCGACGGCATGCACCTGCGCTTCCTCTCCCGCTCGGACTACCGCCGCCGCGCCGATCCGGGCTTCCTTGCCCGGCTGCTGCCCGGCACCCCGTTCCCGGAGGCGTACGTCGTCCCCGAGGGCGGCAGCAACGCGCTCGCCGCCCGGGGCTGCACCGCGCTCGGCCAGGAGCTGCGCGGGGTGGCCGACGTGGCGGCGGTGGCCTGCGGGACCGGCGGCACGCTCGCCGGCCTGGCCGCCGGACTCGGCCCCGGACAGCGCGCGATCGGCGTTCCGGTGCTCAAGGGCGGCTTCCTGGAGGCGGAGGTACGCGCGCTCCAGCTCGCGGCGTTCGGCGGGCCGGCGGGCTCCTGGTCCCTCGCGGACGGATTCCACTTCGGCGGGTACGCACGCACCCCGCCGGAGCTCGTCGACTTCGCGGACGACTTCGGGGAGCGGCACGGGCTGCCGGTGGAGCGGCTCTATGTGGCGAAGCTGCTGTACGCCCTGACGGAGCTGACCGCCCAGGGTGCGTTCCCGCGCGGCACCCGGCTGGCCGCGGTGATCACGGGCCGCCCCTGATCACGCTGCGTAACCGTCGGCGGGGGATGCCCTACTCCGCCTCGCGCCACCCCGCCGCCTCCTCCAGGTCGAGGCGGCGCAGCAGCACCCGCATCATCTCGTCGTCGATCCGGCGGGTGTCGCGCAGCTCCACGAAGACCGCCCGCTCCGCGTCGATCATTTCGCGCGAAAGACGCCGGTAGGTGGCGTCGGCGGACTCGCCCGTCACCTCGTTGACCGCGCCAAGGCGCTCCCACACCGCGTTGCGCCGCCGCTCCAGCACCGTGCGCAGCCGGTCGGCGAGCGGTCCCGGCAGCGTGTTCCTCTCGTCCGCGAGCAGGGCGTCCAGCCGTGCCTCGGCCGCCGTCGACGCCTCGCTCTGCGCCTGGGCCTCCGCGAGGGTGGTCGCGTACGCGTCGCGCCCCGGCAGCTTCAGCGCCCGGATCAGCGGGGTCAGGGTCAGCCCCTGCACACCCAGCGTGCCGATCACGGTCGTGAACGTCAGGAAGAGGATCAGGTTCCGTCCGGGGAACTCCTCCCCGGCCACCGTGAGCGGGATCGAGAAGGCGATGGCGAGCGACACCACCCCGCGCATCCCGGCCCAGCCGACGATCAGCGGGGCCCTCCAGTCGGTGTCCGGCTCCCGGGTCCTGATCCGCCGCGAGAGTCCGCGCGGCAGGTACGTCGCGGGGAACACCCAGACGAACCGCACCGCCACCACCAGCAGGAACACCACGACTGCGGACCAGAAGACCTGCCATCCCCCGTAGGGTCCGAGCCCGGCGAGCACCACTGGCAGCTGGAGTCCGATCAGCGCGAAGACGGTGGATTCGAGGATGAAGGAGACCATCTTCCACACCGCCTCCTCCTGGAGCCTGGTCGCGAAGTCGACCTTCCAGGACTTGTGCCCGAGGTGCAGCGCGACCACCACGACGGCGAGCACCCCGGAGGCGTGCACGTACTCCGCCGTCGCATAAGCAACAAACGGAATCAGCAGCGACAGCGTGTTCTGCAGCATCGGCTCGGCCAGCCGCATCCGCACCCAGTGGATCGGCACCATCAGCAGCAGCCCGACGGCCACCCCGCCGACCGAGGCCACCAGGAACTCCCGTACCCCTTCGCCCCAGCTCGCCCCCGCCCCCACGGCCGCCGCGAGGGCCACCTTGTACGCGGTGATGGCGGTGGCGTCGTTGACCAGGGACTCGCCCTGGAGGATCGCGGTGATCCTGGGCGGCAGCCCGAGCCGGCGGGCGATGGCGGTGGCCGCCACGGCGTCCGGCGGCGCGATCACGGCGCCGAGCACCAGCGCGGAGGCCAGCGGCAGCCCGGGCACCAGCAGGTGCACCAGGTAGCCGACCACCACGGTCGCGAACAGCACGTACCCCACGGACAGCAGGGCGACCGGCCGCAGATTGGCCCGCAGATCGAGGTACGAGCTCTCCAGCGCGGCCGTGTAGAGCAGGGGCGGCAGAAGCAGCGGCAGCACGATGTGCGGGTCGAGCGTGAAGTCCGGCATGCCGGGCACGAACGAGGCCGCGATCCCCACCGCGACGAGCAGCAGTGGCGCGGGGACGGGGGTCCTGCGCGCCAGTCCGGCGACGGCCGCGCTGGCCGCGATCAGGGCCAGCAGTGGAGTGGCGTCCATCGGTTCCCGTTCCTGGTGTGCGGGCCGCCGGGGCCCGGTCGAGGGGAGCGGCGTCGTACCGCCGCACGTTCATGATCAGCTCTTTCGTGAACAATGGACAGCATGAGCGAATGCCCGCACGTCGAGAAGCTGCCCCAGCCGCAGCCGGCCCCGCTGAGCGACACCTGCCTCGAATGCCTGGCCGCCGGCACGCATCCGGTGCAGCTGCGGATCTGTCTGGAGTGCGGGCACGTAGGCTGCTGCGACTCCTCGCCGGGCCGGCACGCGACTCGGCACTTCCACGACACCGGCCATGCGGTGATGCGCAGTTTCGAACCCGGGGAGAGCTGGCGCTGGTGCTTCGTGGACGGTGCGATCGTCTGATCGCGGTCATGGCCGTGCGGCCGGCTGCCCCGGCGGCGCGGTTGCCCCCGCACAATGCGGTTCGGGCGCCCGGCCCCGGGGTACGTCAACCCCTCGTCGGCGCCGTCCAATTGGGCTCCGCACAGCTCTAGCCACTGTGCGTGCACATGTGCCTACCATGAGTGACAGTTCGCCGGGCAGGGGGCCTGGCGACACGGACCGGCGGATCACGGTAGCGTCACCGGCGAAAAGACGTATCAGACGTACCGCTTGTGCCACCTTGGAGGTGAGGGTGTCCCCTATCGCAGGCGAGCCCGGGAACCAGGACTTCGTGGAGGTCCGGCTGCCCGCTGCGGGTGCCTACCTGTCGGTGCTGCGTACGGCCACGGCCGGCCTCGCAGCGCGTTTGGACTTCACCCTCGACGAGATCGAGGACTTGCGCATCGCGGTCGACGAGGCCTGCGCGATCCTGCTTCAGCAGGCCGTGCCGGGCTCCGTCCTCAGCTGTGTGTTCCGGCTGGTGGACGACTCGCTGGAAGTGACGGTCACGGCCCCCACCACGGACGGCCGCGCCCCGGAGCGCGACACCTTCGCCTGGACGGTGCTCTCCGCACTGGCCGGCAAGGTCGACGCGACCGTGGCCGACGACCGTACGGTCAGCATCAGCCTGTACAAACAGCGCGGCGCGGGACCCGGTCCGGCGTGAACGGGAACGGGCCGGTGCGCGACGACGAGCGCAGCGGGCAGGCACTGGACGGGATTCCCGGGCAGCACGCCCGCCCGCACCCGGTGGACGGCGGCGGCGCGGCGTACGAGGCTGCGCAGAAGGCCGGTGAAGCCCCCGCGGACAAGGCGGGCGACGCGGACACGGCGGCAGAGGCTCAGACGCGGCAGGCAGCGGAGCGGGCGGCGAACCAGATGAGCGACGAGCACAGCAACGTGCACACGGAGCGTGTGGAGCAGCTCCCGCACAACCCACGGGACCGCAGCGGCGCGCGGGCTCTGTTCATCGAGCTGCGCGAGCTGCCCGACGGCTCCCCCGAGAAGGCGGAGCTGCGCAACCGGCTGGTGCGGATGCACCTGCCGCTGGTCGAGCACCTGGCGCGGCGCTTCCGCAACCGGGGGGAGCCGCTGGACGACCTCACCCAGGTCGCCACGATCGGCCTGATCAAGTCGGTCGACCGGTTCGACCCGGAGCGCGGCGTCGAGTTCTCCACGTACGCGACCCCGACGGTGGTCGGCGAGATCAAGCGGCACTTCCGCGACAAGGGCTGGGCGGTGCGGGTGCCGCGCCGGCTCCAGGAACTGCGGCTCTCGCTCACCTCGGCGACCGCCGAGCTCTCCCAGCAGCACGGCCGCTCGCCGACCGTGCACGAACTGGCCGAGCGGCTGGCGATCTCCGAGGAGGAGGTCCTGGAGGGGCTGGAGTCGGCCAACGCGTACTCCACGCTGTCCCTGGACGTCCCCGACACGGACGACGAGTCCCCGGCGGTGGCGGACACCCTGGGGTCCGAGGACGTGGCGCTGGAGGGAGTGGAGTACCGCGAGTCGCTCAAGCCGCTCCTTGAGGACCTGCCGCCGCGCGAGAAGCGGATCCTGCTGCTGCGCTTCTTCGGGAACATGACCCAGTCGCAGATCGCCCAGGAGGTCGGCATCTCCCAGATGCACGTCTCCCGGCTGCTGGCGCGCACGCTGGCGCAGCTCCGCGAGAAGCTGCTGGTCGAGGAGTAGGGGCCAGGCGTACGGGGCCCGGGCCGCGCCGCTCAGGCGCCGCGCGGGCCCCTCTTGATGCCGAGCGCGTCGACGGCGGCCGGGTTCAGGAGCAGCACCAGCGAGACGACGGCGATCGCGGCGAGGACGATGCCGGACGGGATCGACCAGGCGGCGTCGGTGGTCAGCAGGGTGTACGCGACCGGCAGCGCCATCAGCTGGGTGATCACCGCGGGCCCCCGGCTCCAGCTTCGCCGCAGGCGCAGCCCGTTCGCGGCGAGCAGCGGCAGCACGGCGAGCGCGATCAGGGTGAGTCCGCCCATCTCGGCCTGCTCCGGCCGGTCGGGGCTGCCGAAGAGCCCCATCACGAGCATGGAGAGTCCGACGACGACCAGCGCCAGCCCCTCCAGCGCGACCAGTGCGGCGGCGGCGCCGAGGCGGGCCGGGCGGGGCTCGGCCGGATGCGGAACGGACGTCTGACTCGGCTCATTACTCACCCTTGCAGGGTAACGGCCGGCCCCCGTCACCCGGCCGGCCCACCGGCGCTCACTCGTACCGGAGGACGACCCGCGCACTGGCGGCCGGTAATCTGCTGCGCATGCGCGCACTTCTCGTGGTCAATCCGGCAGCAACCACCACCAGTGCCCGCACCCGGGACGTACTGATCCACGCCCTGGCCAGCGAGATGAAGCTGGAGACGGTCACCACCGAGTACCGCGGGCACGCCCGCGACCTGGGCCGCAGGGCCGCGGACAGCGAGGACGTCGAGCTGGTCGTCGCCCTCGGCGGCGACGGCACGGTCAACGAAGTCGTCAACGGCCTTCTGCACCGCGGCCCCGACCTCGAACGGCTGCCCGGATTCGCGGTTGTCCCCGGCGGCTCCACGAATGTGTTCGCCCGCGCACTGGGTCTCCCCAATGACGCCGTAGAAGCGACCGGCGCCCTATTGGACGCGTTGCGTACCGGAAGCGAACGCACAGTGAGCCTCGGCCTCACAAAGGGCGTACCGGGAACGGAGGACGCAGCCGTTCCGGAACGCTGGTTCACTTTCTGCGCCGGGCTCGGATTCGACGCCGGAGTCATCGGCCGGGTCGAGCAGCAGCGCGAGCGCGGAAAGCGCTCGACGCACGCCCTCTATCTGCGCCAGGTGGTACGGCAGTTCCTGGACGAGCCGCACCGCAGGCACGGGGTGATCACCCTGGAGCGCCCGGGCCACGACCCGGTGACCGACCTGGTCCTGTCCATAGTCTGCAACACCTCTCCCTGGACCTACCTGGGCAATCGTCCGCTGTACGCCTCCCCCGACGCGTCCTTCGAAACCGCCCTGGACGTGCTCGGACTGAGCCGGCTCTCCACTCCCGCAGTCACCCGGTACGCGACCCAGTTGCTCACCTCCACACCCGAGCGCGGTCCACACGGTAAGCACGCAGTAACACTGCATGACCTCACGGACTTCACCTTGCATTCGAAGGTTCCGCTACCCCTTCAAATGGACGGCGACCACCTGGGACTGCGTACGAGCGTCGCGTTCACAGGCGTTCGCCGTGCACTGCGTGTGATTGTGTGAGTGGAAGAGCCTAAAGTCCTTTATCTCGAACGTACGGACTGGCATCCACCCTCTAGAAGTACGGCTGTGACCTAGTCGACACCGAGGAATCAAAAAAAACTTCTCGGAAGGGGTTGTATCCGCCGTCGAGGTTTGCGAGTCTCTTCATGGCGATCGGGACGGCCCGCAACACCGGCCTCCCTGAGAAACCAGAATCCCTCCTCACGCTCAGGACCACAACCAGTGTTCGCTGGAAGTCGGGCCTTCCCTCGTGAGGGGATTCGTGAAAGCGTTCACATTCACAAGCAAACATGTTTGACACAAGGAGAGGTAGCAGCCATGGACTGGCGTCACAACGCCGTTTGTCGTGAGGAAGACCCGGAGCTGTTCTTCCCCATCGGCAACACCGGTCCTGCGCTGCTGCAGATCGAGGAAGCCAAGGCCGTCTGCCGCCGCTGCCCCGTCATGGAGCAGTGCCTGCAGTGGGCCCTCGAGTCCGGCCAGGACTCGGGTGTCTGGGGTGGCCTCAGCGAGGACGAGCGCCGTGCGATGAAGCGCCGCGCCGCTCGCAACCGGGCACGCAACGCGACCGCCTGACCCACCCCTGCTTCGAGCCTTTGCTCGGCGGCGCATACAGCGCGTATGCAGTCACCGCCCCCGAATCGCAGCGCGCAGTACCCCCCAATGCGCAGTAAAGCGTGAGCAGTTGAGCCCCGGACCGTCACCTCGGTCCGGGGCTCTCCGCTGTTGCGGTGTGTTCTTGTACGACGCTGTTCCGGTGCGTCTTGTACGACCGCGCCGGAGGATTCCCCCCGGCGGATTTCGCCCCCGCGGTTACTTCTGCGGGCGTACCGGTATGTCCAGCACCACGCGGGTGCCCCGCTCCGGTCCTGGGAGCATGTCGAAGGTGCCGCCCAACTCGCCCTCCACCAGTGTCCGGACGATCTGGAGGCCGAGGTTCCCGGCCCGCTGCGGGTCGAAGCCCTCGGGCAGGCCGCGGCCGTCGTCGAGCACGGTGATCAGCAGCCGGGCCTCGGCGGAGGTGCCGCCGCGCAGGGCGGAGACCTCGACCGTGCCCTGCTCACCCTGGGAGAAGCCGTGCTCCAGGGCGTTCTGCAGGATCTCGGTGAGCACCATGGACAGCGGAGTGGCGACCTCCGCGTCCAGTATCCCGAAGCGCCCTGTGCGCCGGCAGGTCACCTTGCCCGGGGAGATCTCCGCCACCATCGCGAGCACCCGGTCGGCGATCTCGTCGAACTCGACGCGCTCGTCCAGGTTCTGGGACAGCGTCTCGTGGACGATGGCGATGGAACCGACCCGGCGCACCGCCTCGTTGAGCGCCTCGCGGCCCTGCTCGGAGTCCATCCTGCGGGACTGGAGTCTCAACAGGGCGGCCACCGTCTGGAGGTTGTTCTTCACCCGGTGGTGGATCTCCCGGATGGTGGCGTCCTTGGTAATCAACTCCCGCTCCCGGCGGCGGAGTTCGGTGACGTCCCGGCACAGCACCAGGGAACCGATCCGGGTGCCCTTGGGCTTGAGCGGGATGGCGCGCAGCTGGATCACTCCCCCGCTGCCCTCCACCTCGGTCTCCCGCGGGGCGTAGCCGCTGGCCAGCTTGACCAGGGCCTCGTCCACCGGACCCCGGGACGGGGCGAGTTCCGCGGTGGCCCGGCCGAGGTGGTGGCCGACCAGGTCGGAGGCGAGGCCGAGGCGGTGGTACGCGGAGAGGGCGTTGGGGCTGGCGTACTGCACGATCCCTTCGGCGTCCAGCCGGATCAGCCCGTCGCCGACGCGCGGCGAGGCATCCATGTCGACCTGCTGGCCGGGGAAGGGGAAGGAGCCGGCCGCGATCATCTGTGCCAGGTCGGAGGCGCTCTGGAGGTACGTCAGTTCCAGCCGGCTGGGCGTGCGGACGGTGAGGAGGTTGGTGTTGCGCCCGATGACCCCGAGCACCCGGCCCTCGCGGCGCACCGGGATCGACTCGACCCGTACCGGCACCTCCTCGCGCCATTCCGGGTCGCCCTCGCGCACGATGCGGCCCTCGTCCAGGGCGGCGTCGAGGAGCGGGCGGCGGCCGCGCGGCACGAGATGTCCCACCATGTCGTCGTGGTACGAGGTGGGCCCGGTGTTGGGCCGCATCTGCGCGACCGACACGTAACGGGTGCCGTCGAGGGTCGGCACCCACAGCACGAGGTCGGCGAAGGACAGGTCGGAGAGCAGTTGCCACTCCGAGACCAGCAAGTGGAGCCACTCGAGGTCGGACTCGCTGAGGGCGGTGTGCTGGCGTACGAGATCGTTCATGGAGGGCACGATGACGAACATACCCGTAACCTGAGGGACAACCGGTGGTGCGCATCCCATAGACAGGGGTGAGTGGTCTAGTCCACAATGGCCGGGTAAAAGAACTTCATCCTCCCCGCACAGGAGGGTGAAACCGGGGGACGCGGCGCTCTCTGCCCTGACTGCGCCCGCCCCTGAACACGGCCGGAGGCACCGCACACCGTCGGCCGATGCAACTCCGGGCTGCGGTGCCGGGCGGGCTGAGGGTCCCGCCGGGCGCCGTGGCCCGCGGGTGTTTCCGGGCCCTGCGTGGATCGCGTGGGCGTGCGCGCCGCGGGCGGTGGATGCGCGTCGGCCCTCCATGTGCGCGGACCCCTCATACGCGTGGCCCCCCATGTGCGCGGGCCCTTCCTACGCGCCGGCCTTCATGCGTGCGGACCCGGGATGTGCGCGAGCCCTGGATGTGCGCGAGCGCTGCGTACGGGCGGACGCTGGATGTGCGCGAGCCCTGTGTGTGGGCGGACCCTGGATGTGCGGACCGCGGACCCGGGATGTGCGGACCCGGGATGTGCGCGAGCCCTGGATGTGCGCGAGCCCTGGATGTGCGGCTCCTGCACCTGCGTGCCCCTTGGGCGTGAGCCCTGCGGGAGTGGGACCCCTCTGCTAGATTGGTCTATACCACAGATCGTTTTCGGCCTCTGCTCTCCCGAGACCCCTCTTCCAGATAGGCAGGCATCAGCGTGGAAGTTGTCATCGTTCCGGACGCCAAGGCGGGCGGCGAGCTCATCGCGCAGAGCATCGTGAACCTGCTGGGCCGCAAGCCCGACGCCCTGCTCGGTGTGGCCACAGGGTCGTCCCCGCTGCCCATCTACCAGGCGCTGACCGCCAAGGTGCGGGCGGGCGAGGTGGACGCCTCCCGCGCCCGCATCTGCCAGCTGGACGAGTACGTGGGCCTGCCCGCCGGGCACCCGGAGTCCTACCGGGCGACCGTGCTGCGCGAGGTCGTGGAGCCGCTCGGGCTGACCGAGGCGTCGTTCTTCGGCCCCGACGGCTCCGCCGACGACGTCCAGGCGGCCTGCGAGGCGTACGACAAGGCGCTCGGCCAGGCGGGCGGGGTGGACCTCCAGCTGCTCGGCATCGGCACCGACGGGCACATCGGCTTCAACGAGCCGTGCTCCTCGCTCGCCTCCCGTACCCGCATCAAGACGCTGACCCAGCAGACCATCGACGACAACGCGCGCTTCTTCGGCGGCGACACCGCCCAGGTCCCGCGCCACGTCATCACCCAGGGCATCGGCACCATCCTGGACGCCCGCCACCTGGTGCTGCTGGCCACCGGGGAGGGCAAGGCCGAGGCCGTCGCGCAGACCGTGGAGGGTCCGCTCTCCGCGCTCGTACCGGCGTCCGCGCTCCAGCTGCACCCGCACGCGACGGTGGTCGTGGACGAGGGCGCCGCGTCCAAGTTGAAGCTGGCGGACTACTTCCGTCACACGTACGTGAACAAGCCGGTGTGGCAGGGGCTGTAGAGCCTCCGCGCACCCGCCGCCGCGGGTGGCACGGGCTGTAGGGCCTCCGCGCACCCGCCGCCGCGAGGCCGGCGCACCCACCGCCGCATGCCGCGGCACACGAAAGGCCGGGCAACCCCCCCACGGGTGCCCGGCCTTTCGCGCCGTGCGACCGTGTGCCGGTCGCGCGGCAGCCCCTCAGCGGCCGACGGCCGCCTCCGCGGCGGCCTGTCCGCAGACCCTGGCCGCGCCGTGCGTCGCGATGTGCAGCGCCCCGCGCGCGGCCGACTGGGGCACGCCCATCTCGACCACGACGGTGTCCGGGCGGGCGGTCAGCAGCGCGTCGAGCGCGGCGGACATCCACGGGTGCCGGTGCTCGTCGCGTACGACGGCGACGATGCGGCGCCCCCCGGCGGCGGCCAGCACGGCCGCCGCGGTTCCCGTCGAGGCGTCGAAGGCGCCGGTCTCGGTGCCGGGCAGCAGCCGCGCCAGATCGGCGGCGATGCCCCACGGGGTCTCGTCACCGACCGCGATGTTCGCGACGGGGGTGAACGCGGCGACGTACGGAGCGGCGGCGAGGGCCGTCGCGCCCGGGGCACGGGTGACGCGCACGGCACGGCGGGCGGCGGTCAGGCCCACTGCGCGGTCCGGGTGGTGGCCGGTCTCGTTGCCGGGCGCGGTCCCCTCCTGCACTTCCGCGCCCGGCCCCGATGTCCGGGCCTGCCGGGTCCACGCGGCGAGGGCGCGCACCCGCGCCGCCGCGTCGGCCAGCCGCTCCTCCGGCAGTTCGCCGGAACGGACCGCCGTGACCAGCGCGTCGCGCAGCCGCAGGACGGTCTCCTCGTCGGCGAGGCCGCCGCCGACGCAGATCGCGTCGGCGCCCGCGGCGATCGCCAGGACGGAGCCGCGCTCGATTCCGTACGTCGCGGAGATGGCCTGCATCTCCATGCCGTCCGTGATGATCAGCCCCTGGTAGCCCAGCTCCTCGCGCAGCAGGCCGGTGAGGATCTGCGGGCTGAGAGTGGCCGGACGGGTGGGGTCGAGCGCAGGGAGAAGAATATGCGCACTCATGACCGATTTGGAACCCGCGGCGATCGCGGCCCGGAAAGGCACCAGTTCACGGGCGTGCAGTGTGTCCAGGCCCACATCGATCCGGGGCATGTCGTGGTGCGAGTCGACGGCGGTGTCGCCGTGGCCCGGGAAGTGCTTGGTGCACGCGGCGACGCCGGAGGCCTGGAGGCCCTCGACGTACGCGGCGGTGTGCCGGGCGACCAGCAGCGGGTCGGCGCCGAAGGACCGTACGCCGATGACCGGGTTGCCCGGGTCGGAGTTGACGTCCGCGGACGGCGCCCAGTTGAGGTTGACGCCGCACTCGGCGAGCCGGCGGCCCAGTTCGCGGGCGACGTCGCGGGTGAGCGCGGTGTCGTCGACGGCGCCGAGGGCGAGGTTGCCGGGGAAGGAGGAGCCGCCGCGCACTTCGAGGCGGGTGACGTCGCCGCCCTCCTCGTCGATGGCGACCAGGACGTCGTCCCGCTCGGCCCGCAACTGCGCGGTGAGGGCGGCGAGCTGCTCGGGCGAGGCGATGTTGCGGCCGAACAGTCCCACGGAGGACAGGCCTTCACCGACGCTGCGCAGCAGCCAGTCGGGGGCGGCGGTGCCGTGGAAGCCGGGCTGGAGGACGGCGAGGGCGTCACGCGTCAACGTGTCGGTGGAACCGCTTACGAGGGTCGTCATGGCGGCGTTATCCCTTCACTGCGCCGTCGGTCAGACCACTGACCGCCTTGCGCTGGAGGAAGACGAAGAGGATCAGGATCGGGATCGCGAAGAGTGAGGACGCCGCCATCGTGGCGCCCCAGTCGTCACCGAACTGGGTCTGGAACTGGGACAGCCACAGCGGCAGGGTCTGGGACTCGGCCTGCTTGTTCAGGACGAGGACCATGGGGACCTCGTTCCACGCGGTGATGAACCCGAAGAGTGAGGTCGACATCAGGCCGGGGGCCAGCAGCGGCAGGATCACCTTGACGAAGGCCTGCCGGCGGGTGCAGCCGTCGACCATGGCCGACTCCTCCAGCTCCTTGGGCACGGCGGCGACGAAGCCGCGCAGTGTCAGGAGGGTGAAGGGCAGCACCATGACCATGTAGAAGAGTGTCAGCGGGATCAGGCTGTTGAGCATGTCGGCGTCACGCACGATGAAGTAGATCGCGATGACCATGACTTCCCAGGGAGCCATCTGCGCCACCATGAAGCCGATGATGAAGCCGCGCCGCCCCTTGAACCGCATCCGGGCGAGCGCGAAGGAGCCGGCCAGGGCGAGGATCAGCGAGAGGACCACTGCGAGGATCGTGACGGTGAGCGAGTTGCGCACCATCGTGCCGAAGTTCTCGGCGTCGATCGCGGTCTTGAAGTGTTCGAAGGTGATGTCGGTGGGGAACCACACCGGGTCGTCGGCGACGATGTCCGGTGTCTTCTTGAACGCCGTGGCGAACATCCAGTAGACGGGGAAGACGAAACCGATGACGAGCAGTACTGCCGTCGCGTTGGGCCAGATGCGGCCGGCCAGGGAGCGCTTCATCGCTCGTCCTCCTCTTGCTTCAGAACGATCCGCAGGTAGTACGCCGTGAGCAGCAGCAGGATGACGATGGTCAGGACGGAGATCGCCGAGCCCATGCCGAAGTGCTGGTTGCCCATGCCCTCGATGTACGCGTACACGGGCAGGATCTCGGTGAGCCGGTCGGGACCGCCCGCGTTGATCGCGTAGACCTGGACGAACGCCTTGAAGACCCAGATGACTTCGAGGAACGTCGTCGCGTACAGGAACGGCTTCAGGAAGGGCGCCGTGACCTGCGTGAAGCTCTTCCAGGCTCCCGCGCCGTCCAGCGAGGCAGCCTCGTACAGCTCCTTGGGAATGGTCGTGCTCGCCGCGTACAGGTTGAGCGCCACGAAGGGGATCGACTGCCAGACGATCAGGACCATGATCACGAAGAAGGTGGAGAGCTGGCTGCCGGTCCAGTTGTACTCGGCCATCGAGTGGAAGCCGATTTTGTCCAGCACCCAGTTGACGACACCAAAACGCTGGGCGAAGAGCCACTGGTAGACGGTGGTCGCCGCGATGACGGGCATCGCCCAGGCGAGCACCAGGCCGACCATCAGGACGATCCGCATGCGTTTGCCGAGGCGCACCAGCAGCAGGCCGATCAGGGTGCCGAGCACCATGATCAGTACGACGTTGGCGGCCGTGAAGACGAGCGAGCGCCCGGTGACGTTCCAGAAGTCCTCGCTGCTGAGGACCTCGCCGTAGTTGTCGAGGCCGTTCCACTCGGTGAGGTGCTGGATCAGCTGCCTCATGTTGAGGTTCTGGAACGAGATCAGCAGGTTCTTGGCCAGCGGCCAGCCCAGGAAGACCAGCACGGCGGCCACGGGGGGCAACAGCAGCAGGTAGGGAGTCAGGGAACCGGCTCTGCGCTGTTTCCCCGGCTCGGCCGGTGCTGTGCCGGCCCCCTTGAGGGTCTCCGTCGGACCGGAGGGCGGCCGTTCGGTCTGCACGGTCATGCTCGCCATCTCTTCCTAGGCGCACTACAGGGGCGCAGCTGTGACACTGCGGGGCACGGCCGGCTGCGGGTCACAGCCGACTGCCGGGCCCCGGCCCCCTTCTCGCGGCTGTTCGCGGCGGGGGACGGGGCCCGGCAGGACGGGTTACTGCTTCTGCGCGAGGCGCTTGTTGAGCTCGGGCTCGACCTGCTTGGCGGCTTCCGCCGGGGTCTTGCCGTTCAGGACCGCCGTCAGGAAGGTCTTGATCGGGTTCGGGTTGTTCTCCACCGCGGCCCACTCGGCGATCAGCGGGGTGGTGCCACCGAACTTGGCGGACGGCGCGGCGGCCTCGGCGACCGGGTTGCCGACCAGGTGGGAGTTGAGCGACTCCTTGTTGGGGATGACGCCGGACTCCTTGGCGAGCGCGCCCTCGAACTTGTCGGAGAGGGCCAGCTTCAGGAACTCCTTGGCGAGCGCCTGCTTCTTGCTGCCTTCGGCGACGGCGAAGTTCGAGCCACCGAGGAAGACGCCCTCGGGCTTGTCGGCGGTCTCACCCGGGATGGTGAAGTAGCCGATGTCCTTCTCCAGGGCCGGGTTGGCCTTGACGGCCGTGCCGGCCTCCCAGCCCATGCCGATGAACGCGCCGGTCTTGCCCTTGGCGAAGACGTCGGCCTGCTGCGGGGTGGCCTCGTCCTTGTCCTTGGGGGCCTTGGAGTAGGACTGGTACTTCTTGTACAGCTCGGCGGCCTCGGCGATCTTCGGGTCGTCCAGGTTGGACACCCACTTGTCGCCTTCCTTCTTGACCAGGTCAGCACCCTTGCCGATGGTGAGGCCGTCGAAGAAGTACCAGTTCTGGCCGGGCAGGTAGATGGGCTCGGCCTTGCCCTTGGCCTTGATCTTGTCGAGCGCCTTGAAGAAGTCGGCACGGGTCTTGGGGACCTCGGTGACACCGGCATCCTTGAAGACCGTCTTGTTGTAGACGACCACGCGGTTGGCGAACCACCACGGGGCGGCGTACTGCTTGCCGTCGACGACCGCGGCCTCGTTGAGGTTCTCGGCCCAGCCGGAGCCGATCTCCTTCTTGAGGTCGCTCAGGTCCGCGAGGCCGCCGGTCTTGGCGTACGCCGCGGTCTGGGTGTTGCCGATCTCGAAGACGTCGGGAGGGTTCTCCTCGGAGAGGGCGGTCGTCAGCTTCTGCTGGATGCCCTCCCACTTCTGGACCTCGAACTTCAGCTTCGCGCCGGTCTGCTTCTCGAACGCGGCCGTGAGGTCCTTGGTCCAGACGGGCGGGGTCGAGCCGTCCATTGCCCAGACGGTGAGGGTCTGGCCCTTGAAGCCGTCGGCCCCGGCCTTCTTGCCGTCGTCCTTGCTGTCCGTGCCGCCACACGCCGCGACGCTGACCAACATGCCGGCGACGCCAATCGCCGCGATGAGCTTGCGCTTCATTACGCCACTCTCCTGCTCAGGGATGCCTGCAACCCCCTGCCCACCGCGAGGTCAACGCACGAAGTACGGCCTGTGGGACTGGGACCTGGTCTTTAATGGTTTAGACCAGTAGCTGGAGCTTGGCCTAGACCTTTTGGGGTGTCAAGGGTGAGTAAGACGCCGCGATGCGTCCGTTATCGGACCGACACCTCGGTGCGCACAGGAGCACCCACAGGCCCCTGCGGCCACCGCGTTCACAGGCGACGCGGTGTATAAGAAGGAATCGCGCGGAGCCCGAGCCCCGCGCGGCGGACCGTGCCACCATCCATGTGAGCCGCGACAGACGGAGGAGCCGGTGACGGCAGCAGCACAGGAACCGGAAGGGCGGACCATGATCACCGACGGGGGAAGCACCGCGGGCACGGACACCGAGCAGGGCTCCGTGACGGGCTCCGGCACGCCGGCCACCCGCACCGCCCGCGTGCCCAAGTACTACCGGCTCAAGCGCCACTTGCTCGACATGACCGAGACCCTCCCGCCCGGCACCCCGGTGCCGCCGGAGCGCACCCTGGCCGCCGAGTTCGACACCTCCCGCACCACCGTCCGCCAGGCCCTCCAGGAGCTGGTCGTCGAAGGCCGGCTGGAACGCATCCAGGGCAAGGGCACCTTCGTCGCCAAGCCGAAGGTCTCGCAGTCCCTGCAACTGACCTCGTACACCGAGGACATGCGCGCCCAGGGCCTCGAACCCACCTCGCAGCTGCTTGACATCGGCTACGTCACCGCCGACGACACCCTGGCCGGCCTCCTCGACATCACCACCGGCGGACGCGTCCTGCGCATCGAGCGGCTTCGCCTGGCCAGCGGCGAGCCGATGGCCATCGAGACGACCCACCTCTCGGCCAAGCGCTTTCCGGCTCTGCGCCGCTCGCTGGTGAAGTACACCTCGCTCTACACGGCGCTCGCCGAGGTCTACGACGTACGCCTCTCGGAGGCGGAGGAGACCATCGAGACCTCGCTCGCCACGCCGCGCGAGGCAGGCCTGCTGGGCACCGACGTCGGCCTGCCGATGCTGATGCTCTCCCGGCACTCCCTGGACAAGGACGGTGAGCCGGTGGAATGGGTGCGCTCGGTCTACCGGGGCGACCGCTACAAGTTCGTGGCCCGGCTCCAGCGCCCGCAGGACTGACGCCCGGCGCGAAGCTGCGGCTCCCGCGCCCGCAGGACTGACGCCCCCGCCTCGCGCTTGCCCTGTGCACACCGCTGTCGCCCCGGAGTCTGCTGCCTCTGGTACGCCTCTGACCTGCGGTGGTCGCCCCGTGTCCGTACCGATATGCGGACAGGGGGTTACACAGCACGGTCCCAGCCCCTAGATTTCGCGCACGTTACGAGGATGATCGCGCGAGGGGACGGACCGTCATGGCAGAGCCGAGACCGACAGCCGAGACCGAGCAGAGCGAGGGCTCCCCCGGACCGGGCACCTCCCGCAGGCTGTCGCCCAAGTCGATCGTGATCTGGTCCCTGGTGGCGATCGTCGGCGCGGCCGGCTGGGCGGTGCTCGCCCTCTCGCGCGGCGAGGAGGTGTCGGCCGTCTGGATGCTGGCGGCAGCCCTCGGCTCGTACGCCATCGCCTACCGCTTCTACTCGAAGTTCATCGCCCACCGCGTCCTGAAGGTCGACAAGAACCGCGCCACCCCCGCCGAGCGGCTCAACGACGGTGTGGACTTCCACCCGACCGACCGCCGGGTCCTCTTCGGCCACCACTTCGCGGCCGTCGCCGGCGCGGGCCCGCTGGTCGGCCCCGTCCTCGCGGCCCAGATGGGCTACCTGCCGGGCACGATCTGGATCGTCGCCGGTGTGATCTTCGCCGGAGCCGTCCAGGACATGGTCGTGCTCTTCTTCTCCACCCGGCGCAACGGCCGCTCGCTGGGGCAGATCGCCCGCGACGAGATCGGCCCGGTCGGCGGCGCCGCCGCGCTGATCGCCGTCTTCGCCATCATGATCATCCTGCTCGCGGTGCTGGCCCTGGTCATCGTGAACGCGCTCGCCGAATCCCCCTGGGGCGTCTTCTCCATCGGCATGACCATCCCGATCGCCCTGTTCATGGGCCTGTACCTGCGCATCCTGCGGCCGGGCCGGGTCAGCGAGGTCTCCCTCATCGGCGTCGCGCTGCTGCTGCTGGCGATCGTCGCGGGCGGCTGGGTCGCCGAGTCCTCGTGGGCGAGCACCTTCACCCTGGAACCGGGCACGCTGGTCATCTGGATGGTGGTCTACGGATTCCTGGCGTCCGTACTGCCCGTGTGGCTGCTGCTGGCCCCGCGCGACTACCTGTCGACCTTCATGAAGATCGGCACCGTCACCCTCCTCGCGGTCGGCGTGCTCATCGCGCTGCCGAACCTCAAGATGGACGGCATCACCCAGTTCGCCACCAGCGGCACGGGCCCGGTCTTCGCCGGTTCGCTCTTCCCGTTCGTCTTCATCACCATCGCGTGCGGCGCGCTCTCCGGCTTCCACGCGCTGATCTCCTCGGGCACCACCCCGAAGATGATCCAGAAGGAGACGCAGATCCGCACGATCGGCTACGGCTCCATGCTGGTCGAGTCGTTCGTGGCGATCATGGCGCTGATCGCGGCCTGCATCATCGAGCCCGGCCTGTACTTCGCGGTGAACTCGCCGCTCGGCGTGGTCGGCGACACCGTCCAGGCGGCCTCCACTGCCGTCGGCAACCTCGGATTCTCCATCACCCCCGAGCAGTTGGCGCAGGCCGCCAAGGACGTCGAGGAACAGAGCCTGCTGCACCGCACCGGTGGCGCGCCGACCTTCGCGCTCGGCATGGCGGAGATCTTCTCGGCGGCCTTCGGCGGCGCCGCGATGAAGGCCTTCTGGTACCACTTCGCGATCATGTTCGAGGCGCTGTTCATCCTGACGACGCTCGACGCAGGCACCCGCGTCGGCCGGTTCATGCTCCAGGACATGCTCGGCAACGTCTACAAGCCGTTCAAGAACGTCAGCTGGAAGCCCGGCGTCTGGATCGCCAGCGCCATCGTCGTCCTCGCCTGGGGCTACTTCCTGTGGGTCGGCGTGCACGACCCGCTCGGCGGCATCAACCAGCTCTTCCCCCTTTTCGGCATCGCGAACCAGCTGCTCGCCGCCGTCGCCCTCGCCGTCTGTACCACGCTGCTCATCAAGTCCGGCCGCCTCAAGTGGGCCTGGGTGACCGGCGTTCCGCTCCTGTGGGACGTCGCCGTCACCCTCACCGCGAGCTGGCAGAAGATCTTCTCCGCCGACCCGAGGGTGGGCTTCTTCACCCAGCGCGCCGAGTACCAGGAGGCACTCGACAAGGGGCTGCAGAAGTTCAAGCTCGCCAAGAACCCCGAGCAGATGGAGACCATCGTCACCAACTCCACCGTGGACGGCGTCCTCTCGATCATGTTCGCCGTCCTCATCGTGGTCGTCCTCTTCGAGTCCGCCCGCGCCTGCCTCAAGGCGGTCCGGCACCCGGAGAACGTCAAGGTCAGCGAGACCCCGTACGTGGAGTCCACGTTCGTCGCCCCCGCCTCCCTCATCGCCACCAAGGAGGAGAAGGCGGAGCTCGCGGCCGCCGGCGTCGGCCCGGAGGGCGGCCCGCGCAGGACCGGGGAGCACGTGTGAACGGCGCGGCACTGCGCCACCGGCTCTCCCGGCTGCGCTGGTACGTCAGGGAACTGACCGGCGAGGCGGCGTACGACCACTACGTCGCCCACGTGCGCACGCGCGACCCGCACGCACCGGTGCTGACCCGCCGCGACTTCGAACGCCGCCGCACGGACGCCCGGGAGGGCGATCCGAGGCAGGGCTTCCGCTGCTGCTGAACCCTGCCGGGGACGGTCGTACGGCCCGGTGTCCCGCCCCTCGGAAAGGGGTGGGACACCGGGCCGCCGTCGTTGCACACTGCGCGCATGACTGCGACCACCCACGAAGACATCCTGATCCGGCCCGCCCAACTCCACGAACACTCCGAGGTGGGAGACCTCACCGCCCTCGCCTACCTCACCGACGGCCATCTGACCTTCGGTGAGGAGGACCCCTACCTGTCCGTGCTGCGCGACGCCCGCTCCCGTGCCGAGGGCGCCGAACTGCTGGTGGCCGCCGACACCGCGGGCACACTCCTGGGGACCGTGACGTACGCCCCGCACGGCAGCCCGCTCCAGGACATCGGCGTGCCGGGCGAGGCCGAATTCCGCATGCTGGCGGTCTCGCCACGGGCCCGGGGCCGCGGGGTGGGGATGCGTCTCGTACGGGCCTGCATCGCCCGCGCGCAGGCGGAGGAGGGGGTCGTACGGGTGGTGATGTCCACGTCGCCGACGATGCTCGGGGCCCACCGGATCTACCGCAGGCTGGGCTTCGTACGGACCCCGCAGCGGGACTGGGATCCGGTGCCCGGACTGACCCTGTTGACCTACAAACTGGAGCTCCAGACCACTTCTGACCCCCTTCCACTTGTGAAGGATCGACACACACGACACTAGATGTGGGGGGTGCTTCAACGAGGACCCACCACATGTATGCTCGTGCTCGCTGTCGCCGCAGGGGAATCCGGTGAGAATCCGGAACTGTCCCGCAACGGTGTGTCATGTGCGCTTTTGCGCACCGCCAAGTCCGAGGACCTGCCGACAGCGAGTCCGGCTCGACCGAACCGGACACCGATACGTCCGGGCCTCGCGGTTGGGCCGGTGGACGCCAGGCGACGTGTGCCCCTTTCCGGGGTGACGTGCGCCCGCGCGCCCCTTCCCCCCGCAGGCCCAGCGCCGAGCGAGGGAGAGCCCCCACGTGACCATCGCGCCAGTCGATCCGGCCACCGAAGCGGTACAGGGCAACGAAGGACCTCAGGACGCCCCCGGGACCGCGCTGCTGCGCACCCTGACCGACCTGACCGCCGACCTGCCCGACACCGACCCCGGCCGGGTCGCCGCCGCCGCTCTGCGCGGACGCAACGCGCGCTCGGACGCCGCCGAACTGCGGGAGCTCGCCACCGAGGGCGCCGCAGGGCTCATCTCCGAGGACCCCTCGTACTCCCGCCTGGCCGCCCGCCTGCTCGCCCGTACGATCCGGGACGAGGCCGCCACCCAGGGCGTGGGCTGCTTCTCCGAGTCCGTCGCCGTCGGTCACCGCGAAGGGCTCATCGCGGACCGTACGGCCGACTTCGTCGCACGGCACGCGGCGGCGCTGGACGCACTGATCGACCTCGAAGGCGACGACCGCTTCGAGTACTTCGGTCTGCGCACGGTCTACAGCCGCTACCTGCTCCGCCACCCGATCACCCGCCAGGTCATCGAGACCCCGCAGCACTTCATGCTGCGCGTGGCATGCGGCCTGGCCGATGACACTGTGCCTATCGAAACGACTGACGAGCGGGCTCTCGCCGAGGTCGCCTCCCTCTACCGCCTGATGAGCCGCCTGGACTACCTGCCGTCCTCGCCGACGCTCTTCAACTCCGGCACCCGCCACCCCCAGATGTCGTCCTGCTACCTCCTCGACTCCCCCATGGACGAGCTGGACTCGATCTACGACCGCTACCACCAGGTCGCGCGCCTCTCCAAGCACGCCGGCGGCATCGGCCTCTCGTACTCCCGCATCCGCGCCCGCGGCTCCCTGATCCGCGGCACCAACGGGCACTCGAACGGCATCGTCCCGTTCCTGAAGACCCTGGACGCCTCGGTCGCGGCCGTGAACCAGGGCGGCCGGCGCAAGGGTGCCGCCGCCGTGTACCTGGAGACCTGGCACGCGGACATCGAGGAGTTCCTGGAGCTCCGCGACAACACGGGTGAGGACGCGCGCCGCACCCACAACCTGAACCTCGCCCACTGGATCCCGGACGAGTTCATGCGCCGGGTCGACCAGGACGGCCAGTGGTCCCTCTTCTCCCCCGCCGACGTCCCCGAGCTGGTGGACCTGTGGGGTGCGGAGTTCGACGCCGCGTACCGCAGCGCGGAGGCCGCGGGCCTCGCCAAGAAGTCCATGTCCGCCCGTGAGCTGTACGGCCGGATGATGCGCACCCTCGCGCAGACCGGCAACGGCTGGATGACCTTCAAGGACGCGTCCAACCGCACCGCCAACCAGACGGCGGAGCCGGGCAACACGGTCCACTCCTCCAACCTCTGCACCGAGATCCTCGAAGTCACCAACGACGGCGAGACGGCCGTCTGCAACCTCGGCTCGGTCAACATGGGCGCGTTCGTCCTGGACAGCGGCGAGATCGACTGGGACCGCCTCGACGAGACCGTCCGCACCGCCGTCACCTTCCTCGACCGCGTGGTGGACATCAACTTCTACCCGACCGAGCAGGCCGGGAACTCCAACTCGCGCTGGCGCCCGGTCGGCCTGGGCGCCATGGGCCTCCAGGACGTCTTCTTCAAGCTGAAGCTGCCGTTCGACTCGGCGGAGGCCGCCGCGCTCTCCACGAAGATCGCCGAGCGGATCATGCTCGCCGCGTACGAGGCGTCCTGCGACCTCGCCGAGCGTTCGGGCCCGCTGCCCGCCTGGGACAAGACCCGCACCGCCCGCGGCGTCCTGCACCCCGACCACTACGGCGTCGAGTTCACCTGGCCGGAGCGCTGGGAAGCACTGCGCGCCCGCGTCGCCAAGACGGGAATGCGCAACTCGCTCCTCCTGGCCATCGCGCCCACCGCCACCATCGCCTCCATCGCCGGTGTGTACGAGTGCATCGAGCCGCAGGTCTCCAACCTCTTCAAGCGCGAGACGCTTTCCGGCGAGTTCCTCCAGGTCAACTCCTACCTGGTCCGCGACCTCAAGGCGCTCGGCGTCTGGGACGCCCAGACCCGCGAGGCCCTGCGCGAGTCCTCGGGCTCGGTCCAGGGCTTCACCTGGATCCCGGCCGAGGTCCGCGACCTGTACCGCACCGCGTGGGAGATCCCGCAGCGCGGCCTGATCGACATGGCCGCCGCCCGCACCCCGTACCTGGACCAGTCGCAGTCCCTCAACCTCTTCCTGGAAACGCCCACCATCGGCAAGCTCAGCTCGATGTACGCGTACGCCTGGAAGAAGGGCCTGAAGACGACGTACTACCTGCGCTCGCGCCCCGCCACCCGCATCGCGCGCGCCGCCGGCTCGCAGGCGTCCGCCTCGGCCCCGGCCCCCACCACCACCACTCTCCCCGCCCAGCAGGCGACGGACGCCGACGCGCTCGCCTGCTCCCTTGAGAACCCCGAGTCCTGCGAGGCCTGCCAGTAATGTCCGACAACTCCCAGAAGAACCTTCTCGACCCGGGCTTCGAACTCACCCTCCGCCCCATGCGCTACCCGGACTTCTACGAGCGCTACCGGGACGCGATCAAGAACACCTGGACCGTCGAGGAGGTCGACCTCCACTCGGACGTCGCCGACCTGGCGAAGCTGACGCCGGGCGAGCAGCACATGATCGGCCGCCTGGTCGCCTTCTTCGCGACGGGTGACTCGATCGTCTCCAACAACCTGGTCCTGACGCTCTACAAGCACATCAACTCCCCCGAAGCGCGGCTCTATCTCTCGCGCCAGCTCTTCGAGGAAGCCGTGCACGTCCAGTTCTATCTGACCCTCCTGGACACCTACCTGCCCGACCCGGACGACCGCGCGGCGGCCTTCGACGCGGTCGAGGAGATCCCCTCGATCCGCGAGAAGGCTCAGTTCTGCTTCAAGTGGATGGATTCGGTCGAGAAGATCGACCGCCTGGAGTCGAAGGCTGACCGCCGCCGCTTCCTGCTGAACCTGATCTGCTTCGCGGCGTGCATCGAGGGCCTGTTCTTCTACGGGGCCTTCGCGTACGTGTACTGGTTCCGCTCGCGGGGTCTGCTGCACGGCCTGGCAACGGGGACGAACTGGGTTTTCCGGGACGAAACCATGCACATGAACTTCGCGTTCGAGGTCGTGGACACCGTCCGCAAGGAGGAGCCCGAGCTCTTCGACGACGCACTCCAGCAGCAGGTCACCGACATGCTGAAGGAGGCGGTCACCGCCGAGCTCCAGTTCGGCCGTGACCTGTGCGGCGAGGGCCTGCCGGGCATGAACACGGAGTCCATGCGCCAGTACCTGGAGTGCGTCGCCGACCAGCGCCTGGAGCGCCTCGGCTTCCCGAAGGTGTACGGCTCCTCCAACCCGTTCTCCTTCATGGAGCTCCAGGGCGTCCAGGAACTGACGAACTTCTTCGAGCGCCGCCCGTCGGCGTACCAGGTGGCGGTGGAGGGAACCGTCGGGTTCGACGACGACTTCTAGTCTTCTGAGTCAGGAATTCTGTTCAGATGTTTAGACTTGGTCTGTGGCACGTACTGGACGGCCGAAGGCCGAGTTAGTTCTGTCGGACGAG